>QHOK01000070.1 GCA_003218755.1 Verrucomicrobiota bacterium | reverse complement strand
AACGTGGATCGCTTTGTTCTGCACCGGATAGCGAAAGAGCGGCCAACAGCACGAGCGAAAGCAAGACCAGCCTCATGCGTCAGATTGAATCCCGCTCTTCCGCACGAGTCAATCCTGCATGATCGTGGAATCGTTGGTGCGCTAAAGCCGATTTCGCTAGGATTTTGAAATTCTCGATCTGCTCTTTAATGTCGTGAACAAAATTGGCGGCGCCGGGGCCGTTGACAACTCGATGATCGAACGTGAGCGAAAGCGTGATCACTTCGACGGTTTTGTTTTCGGCGGGATATTGATGTTTTTGCTTTCCTAACACTTCATCGCTTCACGCCGAATTCGCACGCTTGGCCGATTTTCGGTTGGCCGCGCAACACAAGCTCTGGGATTGCCGAGGTCGACGCCCTCGGCTACAACTGGGCCAAACGATGTTCTCGATTCAAAAACTCATCGGAGGCGATGGAAAGTTTTACGATCTCTTGGAAGCGAGCGCACAGCAGGCCGACAGCAGCGTCCATCATCTGGTCGGGCTTTTGGAAAAACTCCAGCAAAACGAAACGCCGGAGCACCTCGAGGAATTTGCACACAGCCGTCGCGAGGACAAACGCATTACGCAGGAACTGACCGAGCAGCTCTCAAAAACGTTCGTGACCCCGCTGGAGCGGGAGGACATCCAGGAACTCGCGGCTGCTCTTTACAAGATCCCGAAGACCGTGGAGAAAATCGGCGAGCGCATCCTGATCTGCCCGGAGGACTTGCGCGGACACAGTTTTCAGAAGCAGGTTGAGCTCCTCGATCAGGCAGCCGAAACCGTGCTGGTGATGGTAAAGCAGTTGCGCAAAGGGATCGACGCTAGCACCGCGCGCGAAATGAACGCCAAACTTCAAGGCATCGAAGGCGATGCGGACCAGCTCGAGCTGGATCGGCTGCGCGATCTTTTCAAAGGCAGTTACGACCCGAAGCAGATTATTTTTCTGCACGATCTTTACGGGCTTTTGGAGAAAGTGATCGATCGGTGCCGCGACGCTGGAAACATCATCCTGCAAGTAGCGCTCAAATATTCATAGCGAACTGACCGCGTGCTCACGCTCATTTCCGTCGTTCTCGCGGCCGTCGTTTTCGAATACAGCAACGGCTTTCACGATGCCGCCAATGCGATTGCTACCGTCGTCTCGACGCGAGTTCTGACGCCGCGCAAAGCCATCGCGATGGCTGCGTTCTTCAATCTCACCGGCGCATTGTTTGGTGGCGCGGTCGCGTCAACGATCGGCAAGGGGCTCGTGGATACCGACATCGTCACAATGACGACGGTGCTGTGCGCAGTTATAGCTGCGTTTGCGTGGAACATCGCCACGTGGTGGTTCGGTTTGCCATCTAGTTCAAGCCATGCGCTCATTGGCGGGCTGTGCGGTGCCGCGCTCGCTGCGGCGCGCGGCGATTGGTCGGTCATAAAATGGAACGCCGGCGTGTGGCCAAAAGTCGTTGTGCCAATGATCACCTCGCCATTGGCGGGATTCATTTTCGGCGGGCTGCTGATGTTTTTGCTTTTTGCCGCGCTACATCGCTTCACGCCTCACTTTGTGAATTCGCTGTTTGGTAAGCTGCAAATTTTCAGCGCGGCGTGGATGGCACACAGCCACGGCAGCAACGACGCCCAGAAGACCATGGGGGTCATCGCTCTCGCGCTCTTTAGCGGCACGAAAGCCGGCAGCTTCGATCATTTGCCTGGCTGGCTGAACTTTCTAAAGACTCCGACTTTCGTCCTGCCAGTCTGGGTCGTCGCACTGTGTGCTCTAACCATGGCGGTAGGAACAGCCGCGGGGGGCTGGCGTATCATTCGCACTCTCGGCCATCGCATGGTGAAATTGCAGCCGGTGCACGGCTTTGCGGCAGAGACCACAGCCGCATTGATCATTCAAGGCGCGAGCCATTACGGCATTCCGCTCTCGACGACGCACGTAATCACAACGTCGATCATGGGCGTAGGCGCGGTGAAACGTTTCAGCGGGATGAAATGGACAGTGGTCGAGCGAATCATCTGGGCCTGGCTTTTTACGTTGCCGGCAAGCGGCCTCATCGGTTACGCGCTCGCACGCGCGGCGGCCACGTTTTGACCTTGCCTCTCACACTGGCTTCTCGTGCGGTCAGCGAGTTCGGTTACAGTTTATCCAGGTGTTCGATCACCTTTTCCATGCCGCTGACCACGAGCGTGAAGCGATCGTAATCGAGCTTATCGGGCGTGTCGCTCGCTGAATGGTAATGCGGATAACGGAACGGCGCGGTGTCGGTGACCATGATGCCAGGATAACCGCTCCGCCAGAACGACCATTGGTCTGACCAACTGACGCCGGGAATAAATGAGGGAAGCGCAGCGCCTTCGGATGGAATCTTTGCATGCTCGCGGAAGAGCGAGACGACCCGACGGAGCAGTGCCCGCGACTGAACGTTGCTCACGAATCCGATGAAGTTGCCAACTTTCGGATAAAACAAACCCAATCCTGGCGATGGATAGGTTTGCGAATGCGGCGCATCTGAGAAATAGCCGATCGTTTCCAGGCTAATCATCGCGGAGATTTTATCGCCACGCGCTCTGCAGCGACTCGCATAGACGAAACTACCCATGTCTCCGCCGAGGAAATAAGGCGGCTCCTCGTTCACAAACGCGACGAACCGCAGCGTATGTTGCGTAGTTTTCCCTGCAAAGCGGCGCGCTAGTGCAAGCATTGCAGCGACACCGCTGCCATTATCATTGGCGCCTGGCGAGCCAAACACGGAGTCGTAGTGTGCGCCGATCAGGATGATCGAAGGCGGCGGTCTGGAGGCCGTCGCTCCTTGGGCCCCGAGAATTTCCGCCTCGAGATTGTGGCAGGCTTGGCCGCGCATCTCGTAACTGTCTCGGTGTGGATGAAGACCAGCGCGCGAAAAAGAATCCTCGATGAAATCTGCAGCGCTGTTGAGCTGTGCATAGTGCCACATGTTTCGCTCGCCGATTTCGCCGGCGAGCTTTTGCACATCGGCACTGAGCTCTTCACGCAATGTAACTTCATCTGGTGACAGCGGTTCTGTCTTCGAAATATTTCTGCCGGGCATCCTCATTCCAAACCACCAGAGTAGCGCCAAAACCGCGGCGACGGCGATAAGAACGCACAGTGCGCTAAAGAGTATTCGTTTGAACACGTGGGGCACATTACAAACGAACTTGATAACCGGAAACGCATTGGCGCGACTTCCGGGTAGCGCACGCGTCTCGCGTGTTGGCGAAGGCGTCCTCGCCGTCGCGAACTTTCTTAAGCGCGCACATGGAATCAATTCGGAACCACAAGAAAAGCTTGTTGCGGCGGGACACCGCAACCAACACGCGAGACGCACGCGCTACCCAATCGGTTACACCCGAAGTCACGCGATCTTGGTTCGAAATCGCGATGCGCAGAAAGCGAAGAGCAAGGCCGACATCACAATGAGAATGGCAAGGTTCGGCCAGTATTCGAAGAAATTTGCCCCACGCAAAATGATGGCCCGCATCAGTGCGATGAAATATGTCGTGGGGAAGAGCGCGCCCAACGCATAAAAAATCCACGGCATGGTTTCTCTCGGAAAAATGAAACCGGAAAAGAAAACGCTCGGCAACAGGAACACCATCGACATCTGAAGCGCCTGCATTTGGTTTTCGGCCTTGGTCCCGACCACCAGGCCAAGACTGAGCAAGGCGAAGACGTAAACTAAAGTAGAAAACATCATCGCCACTACGCTGCCTTCGATGGGGACGAAGAATACAAAGCGCATGATAAGAAAGAGGATCACAGCCATTGCCATTCCGATACACAAGTACGGAACGAGCTTGCCGAGCATGAGACCGCTGCGGCTCAGCGGACTAACGAGTAATTGCTCGAGCGTGCCGCGTTCCCGTTCGCGTACAAGCGCCATTGCGGCAGCGACTGTTGTCCCGATTTGCAACACCACCCCGATCACACCCGGCACATAAAAGTTCGGTGCGCGCATTGCCGGGTTGTAAAGCATCTGCGGTCGAATATCGATAGGCACGCCTTGCCGGCCGGTTTCACGCAGAAGCGACTCTACTGACTGGGTCAACGCCACGCCGAGTCCCGTGTTAAGAGCTTGCAGCGCCGTCGTGGAATTGGATCCATCGACAAGCAATTGCACCTGCGCGGAGTGACCCGCATTGAGTTCGCGAGTGAAATTCGGCGGAATATCCAGCGCGGCGTAGGCGCGGCCTTTCCGCATTTCGCTCTTCAACTGATCGAGGCTCTGCACTTCGCCTACCACGCGAAAAGTCTCTGTGTTGACAAAGCGATCGATCAACAGCCGGCTCTCAACGCTGCGGTCTTCGTTCAGAACAAGCATCGCCATGTGTTTGATGTCGTTATCAAGCGCGTAACCAAACGCGACCATCTCGATCAGTGGCGGAAAGAAAAAGAAAAAGAGCGTCAGCGGATCGCGCGCGACGACGATAAATTCCTTGAATAAAATTGCGCCGAGTCCGCGAAAAAGTTTGTGTTTCTTCATGCGGCCTTTTGTCGTTCAGCGGCGTGCTTGGCAGAAAGCTCCACAAATACGTCTTCGAGCGAAGGACCCATCTCGTGAATCTCGGAATGACTGACGCCAACTTTGCGTAGTTGTTCGTCAATCTGGGCGCGCTTGACGCTTTCATCGACCAGCAAATGCATCGATTGACCGAAGACAGTTGCACTGCGTACTCCATGCATCTCGTGCATGGCACGCAGCGCGGTGGTGACGTGATCGCAAGTCACATCGAGCCGGCGTGTTCCAGGCGGATTTACCTCGGGAAGTTCTTTTAACTCGTCCGGCTCACCGCACACGATCAACTTCGACATGTAAATGTAGCCCACATGATCGCAGCGTTCCGCTTCGTCCATGTAATGGGTCGTGACAAAAAGCGTCATGCCTTTGCCGGCGAATTCGAAGAGCAAATCCCAGAGTTCGCGCCGCGCGACCGGATCGATGCCAGCCGTTGGCTCATCGAGAAAGAGCACGGTCGGCCTGTGCATGAGCGAGCAAGCCATGGCCAAACGTTGACGCCAGCCGCCGGAAAGATTTGAAGCGCGTCTGTTGATGTATGGCTCCAGATGTGTCGTAGCGATCATCTCGTCGCGCCGCTGATCCAATTCGCGACCGCTCAGGCCATAAAGTTTTCCTGCGAAGATGAGGTTCTCGTTTACCGTTAGCTCGTCGTAGAGCGAAAATTTCTGCGACATGTAGCCGATCATCTCTTTGATCGGTTCGATATCTCGCACGACGTCGTGGCCCCCGATGCGAGCCGTGCCATCGGTCGGCTCGAGAATTCCGCACAACATCCGGATCACGGTTGTTTTTCCAGAACCGTTCGGACCAAGAAACCCAAAGATCGATCCTTTTCCGACGGAAAACGAAACGTGATCGACAGCTGTGAATGTGCCGAAGCGTTTCGTTAGTCTGTCAACTTCGATCATCGCCTCAGGCATAAGAAAAAATGCAATCAGGAAAACAGGAACGCAGGAAAAGAAAACAGGACCCGGTTCAATTTCCTTGCTTCCTGCTTTCCTGATTCATTCGTTCAATTCCTTATTTTACATTCGGAAAATAAACATCCGCGGCCATTCCGGCGCGCAAACGATCGTCGTCGCTGGGCAAACGAATCTTCACGCCGAACACCTGTTTGATCCGGTCCGCGACGGTTTGCACGTTGCGCGGGGTAAACTCTGCCTGTCGATTTATCTGCTCGACAACGCCGTCGAAATCTTTGCCCGGAAACGAATCGACACGGACGCGCACGTGCTCGCCGAGTTTGATCAAACCCAGCCATGATTCCGGAACGTAGACACGCACCCAGAGATGTCCCGTCAATATGAGCGTGGCGGCTTCACGATTCGCCGGCAGCACGTCGCCCACTTTCACGCTGAGCACTTCAAGAATGGAATCGGCCGGGGCAACGACCTGCATCTCTGCTAACTGCGCATCAATATCGGCAAGTTGTGCGCGCGACATCGCGACACGCATTTTCGCCGCGGCGACATTCTTCTCTTGCGTTTTCGCCGAGCTATCGGCCCGCTCAGCGTCACTTGAAGAAACGACTCTCCGCGTAAGTAAATCCTTCTGGCGGCGCGCTTCATCTTGCAGGAACACCAATTGAGCTTCCTGCGCGTCCGCGTCGTGGACTGACGTGTCGATTTGTGCGACGGCAAGCCCCCGCCTGGCCGTCAGCTCCGAAGCATCAAGTTGCACGATCAACTCGCCTTCACGCAAATGATCGCCTTCCCAGTGAAAAATTTTCTCAACGCGCCCGCCCGCGCGCGGGCCCACATGCGCTTCGTCTACTTCGATAGTTCCCGAAACCGCCTTTTCACGATTCCCGCAACCGGCGAGCAAGAGAAGTAACGTCAAAGCTCCCGCTGCGCGCATCAATTGTTCGCCGCGGCAAATCCGTCCTGTGGCGGATAGATCTTCCCCAAGGATTGGCGGATTCATGATCGATTGAACCATCGCCAGCAAAATTTCGATGATCAGTTTGGCCGGAACATCCTTGCGCACCATTCCCGCCCGTTGGCCCTCGACGAAAAATTTTCCGATGTAGCGCTGGATTAACGCCGCCCGACGGCGTTCGACGAGTTTAAAAACGTCCGGCGCCTTCTGGCGCATATCACGGACGAACGGCGGTTTAATCTCATCCAGTTCGCGTTGCGTGCCGGCCAGCAAGGCCTGCAAAGCCGCCGGGAAATCGTGAAGGTGCGCGCGCGTAACTTCCTTCAGCGTCGCTTCGACGCCTGCTAACTTGTCGGCCAGCACAGCCTCGAGCAGATCGAACTTACCCGGAAAATGCGCGTAGAGCGTTTTCTTGCTAATGCCCAGCTCCTCCGCCAGATCATCCATGGTCACACTGCGGAACCCGTGATTGAAAAAGTGGGTCCGCGCAGCGTCGACAATTCGCTGCCGGTGCGGATCGCGCTTTCGGCTTCGCGGCCACGGTTTGTGCGCCCGTTTCATATCCAGGGTACTCTTATCACAATGCGGAAACTAATCCAGTATATTTAGTTTCCACAGTCGACTGTCGATATTTTGCTGTATTTCTCCTTACGCAGGCTGCTGCAAACTCGGAAAATCCCTCGAAAAAGCCAAGCCAGATTGGTAACACAATAACGATGGCCGGTTACTCAGGAACACCGCTACCACAAAAGCTGGGAATCAAACCGGGCCTGAGCGTCGTCACCATCAACGCGCCGACAAACTATCGTCGATTACTCGGTACAATTCCCGAAGGCGTAACTTTTGCCGATCGCCTGAAGCCGGAGTCAAGTTTTGTCCATGTTTTCATCAAGAAGCGCAGTGAATTGGCAAACAGATTGTCTGTCCTGCGCGAGAATATCGCCGACAGCGGAACGGTTTGGATTTCCTGGCCAAAAAAATCGTCTGGCGTCTCTACCGATGTGACAGAAGATGTGGTTCGCGCTGTCGCACTGCCGCTCGGATTTGTTGATGTAAAGGTGTGCGCGATTGACGAGACCTGGTCGGGACTAAAACTGATGGTCCGAAGAGAGAACCGAAAATGAAAGCGCGTTGCTTTGATCACATTGATTTACGAGTGAAAAACATGGAGGTAGCGAAGAAGTTTTACGGACAATTTTTGCCGCAGCTCGGACTTGTTCGCGAACGGCACGAACCGTCGCCGCGCCCGGAAGCCGGCGGAGATTTCCATACTTTTTATTCTGCTGGCGCCGACAAGCCGTCTGAGTTCTTCGGATTTACCGAGGACAAGAATCATCAGGCGAACGGAACGCGCATCGCATTTTGGGCCGATACGCGAGAGGAAGTCGATCGTATTGCAGAACTGGTGCGGCAAGCCGGCGGAAAAAATCCGGAAGGTCCAGAAACCTGTGTCGATTACAGCCCGGGCTATTATGCGTTCTTCTTCGAGGACCCTGACGGGAACAAATTGGAAATTTGCTGCCGGGAAAGTCCGATCGTTGCCGCTTAGGAAGACAACTCGCCAGCTGATCGCGTGTAGACTGTTTGATGTTTGAAATGCAAAAGCTCGATCGATAGTCCGATAAAAAGCAACAGGGTGGCAAAGAATGTATTCCCGTAGAGCTGCGCGCGGCGCGGGAATACCAAACTGAGAGCGAGCAACGCCAGGGCCGGTAAGCTCCACCACAAAACAGCCGAGTTTTTTCCAGCAAGCACTCGCTGTGTTATCACCGCAAATGGCAGCATCAGCCAGGAATAGAAGTAGCCAAACGAAAGCGGCGTGAGCATCAACATCAGCAAGAGGAGCAGAGCAAATTCGATTGCGTCGCTATCCCAACTTCGCATGCCGCGTTGAGGCATCGCTGCGATAAACGCGATGCCGAGCGCCAGCGCGGCGCTGACGATGATCGCATTGACGACGGAAAACTTGAGATCCGCGAAATTTACGTAAACCGGTGTGTGCCGTGCGGAAGCAGCATCGGCATCAACGTGGCGAAGCAACCGATTGGTTACACCCACCAGAGATTGATTTTTCCACGTGTAACTGCGCATGGGGCGCTGGCCAACGGTGACTTCACTGTATTTCAACATCCCACTGCTCCACTTCTCGAGGTCGCGCCACGCTGGCGCGAAGCCTCGGAATGGCGCCGGCAGGACAAGAAGTAAAAATACCAGTGCGACAACAAGACTGGCTACTGCTGTCCAGTAACGGCGGTAAACCAGATAAACGATCGCAGCTACCGGAAAAGCCTTGATGGCCGCAGCAACTGCAATCAGGCCGCCACCGATAATTTGGCGATTCGACCGCAGCGCAATGAAAGCGCCTAGCATCAGCGCGAGCAAAACGAGGTTCGGCTGGCCAAGGTGGTAGCTGGACCAGATATAAACGATCACCAACAGATTCGGAACCAGGTAGAGCCAAACATTTCTCGCGCCGGTTTGTCCGCCGGCGAGAAGAGCGCTCAGTCGGGCACTGCAAAACCAAGCCGCAGAGTTGATCGCGACAAGGAAAAGAATCAATCCGCCTTGTCCGAGCAAACTCGCACCAGCGAGAAAAAGCGCGCAGGGCGGCGGATACATGAAATCGTACTTCCCTGAACGAAAGAAATAAATTTCATCGCCTGCGAGCACATGTTGGCCCGTGTCGTACCAAAGCTTGTAATCAAAGAGGGTTCGGTCACGGAGGTAGCGCAGGAATGGAAGAGCAGAAAACACAATCAGGGTCACCACAAAGACAAAGAGCAATGTGCCAAGCGCGACCGCGCTGTTGAATCGGCGATCGAGCACCCCAATGGTTTTCGGGGCTGCGACTGAATTTTTCACTCTTCATGCCCACCGGCGGCGATGGGCGGACGTGCCTTGTGCCAATCTGTGCTCTGCTCGTATGCGTGCGCGATTTGCAAAATACGCGATTCATCCAGCGCTTTGCCTAACAACTGCAAACCGATCGGCAGGCGTTGTCCATTCACTTCGGCGAAACCGCACGGCACGCTGATTCCGCAGATGCCCGCCAGGTTAGCTGCGATGGTGAAAATATCGGCCAGATACATCTGCAACGGATCGGCGGCGCGTTCACCTAACTTGAACGCTGGCACCGGCGAGGTCGGCGAAACAAGTGCATCAACTTTCTCGAAAGCCCTGGCGAAATCCTGGCGAATCAGCTCACGCACTTTTTGTGCGCGCAAATAATAGGCGTCGTAATAACCGGAGCTCAAAACATAAGTGCCGAGAATAATGCGCCGTTTCACTTCCGGCCCGAAACCTTCCTCACGAGTGCGGCCATAAGTCGGCAACGAGACCTCGACAATCTCCGCGCCCAACGAATTCATCTGTTTCACCGCGGCATCGATTGCAGCTTTGACCTGTGGATCAATCCCTTCGATCAGATATTCCTTGGGCAAGCCCAATCGGACTCCGCGCAAATCGTGCCCCAGCCTCGCGGTATAGTCAGGCACGGGCTCGTTGAGAGCGGTCGAGTCTTGCGGATCATGACCTGCAATCGCGTTCATAATCAGGGCGGCGTCGCGGACAGTTTTCGTCAACGGGCCAATTTGATCGAGCGACGAAGCGAACGCGACCAGACCGAATCGCGAGACCCGCCCATAAGTTGGTTTAAAACCGACAATACCAGACAGCGCTGCCGGTTGCCGAATTGAGCCACCCGTGTCGGACCCGAGCGCACCGAACGCTTCGTCCGCGGCGACTGCTGCCGCCGAACCGCCACTGGACCCGCCAGGCACGCGCGACAAGTCCCACGGATTGCGCGTCAGTTTCATCGCGGCATTTTCGGTTGACGAGCCCATGGCGAACTCGTCCAGGTTGGTTTTGCCAAATGGAATCGCACCCGCTGCGCGCAATTTGCGAATCACCGTGGCGTCGTAGGTGGCGCGATAACTCTGTAAAACGTTCGACGCGCAGGTGCATGGCTGACCCATGACGTTGATGATGTCTTTGATTGCGAGCGGCACGCCGCCCAGCGGAAGATCGACATTCGACTTTTCCGCCTCTTTAGCAGCAACGTCCATGCCGAGCGATAGATAAGCTCCGATTTCTCGATCAACCGCTTCAATGCGAGCTCGGAGCGCATCGATGACTTCTCGCGCGGAAACTTCGCGGCGACGCAACAGCGACTGCAGGTCGGCGATGCTCAGCGCCGGCAGATCTTTCTCCGTCATTCGACGACTTTCGGGACGATAAAAAGGCCCTTCGCCTGTCGGGGCGCGTTGCTCAGCGCTTGCTCCGCTGTGAACCAGTCACGCGGCGCGTCCTCGCGAAAGACGTTAAAAATTGGAAGGGCGTGCGCGGCCGCTTCCACATGGCTCACGTCGGCCTGACGAAGTTTTTCGACATACTTGAGCACGTCGTCCAGTTGCTTCTGAAAAACTTTCGCCTCGGCTTCAGTCAGATTTATTCGCGCCAGCCTAGCAACGTACGCGACGTCGAGGTCGGAAGTTCTGGCCATGATTGTCGCTCAAGAATGCAGATGACTGATGAGCCACATGACAGCGGCCGCAAGGGCAGCCAGAAGAAGGAGAAAAATGATTCGGCCCTCCCGTCGCACTTTGCGCAGCGAACGAGGTCGTCGCGAGGTTCGGCTTGCATCCAGGGAATGTTCGCCCTGCAGCGCTAGCGAGACGTGGAATCGCTTCTCCGTCTCGTTACCTTTTAGGCATTGTTCCCCCACTTGGGCTGGAGATTTGTTCTGCGCGGTCGCCCGTCCTTTTGTAACCATGCGCTCGAGTTTATCGAGCTTTTCACGCAGTTCCGCTTCTTGTCGTGCTATCTCTTGATGCCTATGGCGAAACGGCGAGGTCCATCTGCGCGAACGACGAAACATCGCCATCACTTGCTGGCCATCCAAAAGAAAATCGCAAGCGCAACGGCGCCAAAAATAATCAGCGGCAACGTGAGAGCGACGCCAATCTCCAACCACTGAAAGAACGAACGCCCATTGTTGCTTTCGTAAGCGTCTGGCGCGACGTCAGGCAAAGCCGCCTCGCCAGGCGTTGCGCCGGCCGCTTGCAACCGGCTGCGTTGCTCGCTGTACTCTGTGCGCGCGTCGTCCACCGTGCTCAAAGCCCGGCTCAGCTCCTTGTGCAAATCTGAGGGATTCCAGCTTCTGGGATCGATCGCTTCAATCAATTCCAAATGTTGAGCGAAACTTTCCCGAGTCGCCCGGATTTGCTCCAGGCGATTTTGCGCACTGTACGCTTCGCGCTCGAGCACAACCAGCGCGCGTGTCAGCTTGTCGGTCATTTCCGCCCGGCCATTTTCCAATTCCGCCTGGCGCCGGCTTAGTTCTTCCAACTCGCGTTTTTGCTTTTCGATCTGCTCCTGCTGGCGCTTAAGCTGCAGCAGTTGCTCCTGCGCTTTTTGCACGTGCAAGTCCAGATTCTCGGCAGAGACTGCTTCGTCGCCGCTCAACTCGAGCATTTGTTCAACCGGTCGAATTTTTTCTGCCATGACAAATCAAGACGCCCTGCGGACTGGCCCGTAGCGCATATTAAGTGGCTGAGTTGAGAATTCCAGATATTTCCACCGACAAGGTGCGAAAATTTTTGATCGAGCTTGAATTTGACACTTCGGCGTCAGCGCCCCGGCATCATCTCGAGCAGAAAGCCCCTGAGATATTCGGTCTCAGGAATTGTCGGCAAAACCGGGTGATCAGGTGCCTGCTCGAACCGTTGCAGCCGCCGCGCCGAACGTCGGGCGTCTACAAGCGCGTCGGTGATTGTGGCCAAGAATGTGATATCGCTCACGTGATGCGAGCAAGAAAAGGTCGCCAGCAAACCGTCCTTCGATAACAGCTTAAACGCGCGCATGTGCAATTCCCGATAACCGCGCAACGCGTCGCGTAGTCCGCTCTTCGTTTTTGTAAACGACGGCGGGTCCAGAACAATCAGGTCATACTGAGCGCCTGCTTTTTCAGCCGCGCGGAGGAATTGAAAGACATCCTGCTCGATCCATTGCACCTTCAGTTCATTGTGGGTCGCGTTTTGTTTCGCAGCGGCAATGTTCTCGGAACTCTCTTCAACGCTGGTCACATCCGCTGCGCCTGCGCGCGCACACGTCAACGCAAATGCTCCCTGATTTGTAAAGCAATCCAGCACGCGCCGATCGTGAGCGTATTCCGCGACGATTCCGTAGTTATGTTTTTGGTCGAGGTAGAAACCGGTCTTTTGACCATGCAACAGATCAACTTCGAGCTTTACGCCTTCGATTTCGATCTCGATTTGCGAAGGAGTTCTACGCAACACGCCTCTACGTAATTCCAGTCCCTCTGCGTTGCGGACCGGCGCATCGTTTCGTTCGATGATGGTAATGTCGCCGAACAGATCGACCATCGCAGCCGTGATCGAATCCTTTCGAGTATCCATCGCGCGCGTGAGCGTTTGCAAAACGAAATGATCGCCGTAGCGATCGATGATCACGCCGGGCAGACCGTCGCTCTCGCTCCACACAACGCGGCGCAGTTTTGGATCGACCTTCCGCCGGTCGCGATACTCGGAAGCTTGCGCAATGCGGCGCCTAAAGAACTCAAGATCCAAATCCTGCCGGCGCCTTGAGAAACGACGCGCCACGATTTGTGATCTCGAATTGTAAATTGCGCTCCCAATCAAACGGTCCTTGCCGTCCTTGAGTGAAACGACATCGCCATCCGCTGGGTTGCCAAAAACCTTGAGGACTTCACTAGAAAACACCCAATCATGTCCGTGCAAAATTCGCGCCCGCGGTTTGACAACGATTCCGGCCATCCTGCAAAGTGACATTCACTTCATGCAACCAGCATCGCAAACTTCAATCGACCTTCCCGGAATTAAAAAGTTGCGCAGCGGCAAAGTGCGCGAAGTTTTCGACCTCGGGGAGAGGCTGCTCTTTGTCGCCACAGATCGCATCTCGGCTTTTGACGTGATCCTGCCCGACCCGATCCCGCACAAGGGCGCGGTACTCAACCAGATTTCCGCGTTCTGGTTCAAGCGTTTCGACGAAATCCAGAATCACCTTGTCACGGCGGATTTTGAAAAGTTCCCGAAGAATTTGCAGCCGTTTCGCGAACAGCTTGCCGGACGTTCGATGATTATAAAGAAAACGAAACCGCTGCCGGTGGAATGCGTCGTGCGCGGTTATCTCGCGGGTTCCAGTTGGAAAGAATATCAGCAATCGCAGAGCGTTTGCGGAATCAAACTTCCAGCCGGACTAAAGCTCGCATCGCAATTGCCGGAGCCAATCTTCACGCCGGCGACCAAAGCAGAAGAAGGTCATGATGAAAACATCGACATGAAACGATGCGCTCAGATCATCGGTGAAGAACTCGCGGACCGCGTGAAAGCGCTAAGCCTGGAGATTTATTCGCGCGGCCGCGATCACGCTGCGCAGCGAGGAATCATTGTCGCAGATACGAAATTTGAGTTCGGCACAGTCGATGGAGATTTGCTCTTGATCGACGAATGCCTCACCCCAGATTCTTCGCGCTTTTGGCCGAAGGACCAATACGCCGTCGGGCAAAGCCCACCCAGTTTCGATAAACAATTTGTGCGAGATTATCTGGAGACGCTCGACTGGGACAAGACTCCGCCGGCCCCACGGCTTCCGAAGGATGTTGTCGAAAAAACTTCCGCGAAATATCTCGAAGCATTTCGCCGCCTAACTGGAAACGAGATCGCGAACGTCTAGATCAATTCGATTATCAATCCAGCTCCTGCGTGGGCGCTTCCGCTTGAAACGAAAATGTCAGTAAGCCGGCCCGACATATTGTTCATCATGACGGATCAGCAGCGGTTCGATACGATCGCTGCGCTCGGTAACTCCCATATTTATACACCTAACCTCGATCGTCTGGTGCGAAGGGGAATCACGTTTTCAAATGCATATGCCACATGTCCCGTTTGCGTCGCGGCGCGCTATACGATCCGGACGGGTTGCGAACCGCCGACAACGCGCGTGTTTACGAATGCGAAGGCTGATCCGGCCGAGGGACAGCCGTTGGAAATGGAAACGCGTTGCGGACCGTATCTCGCTCGAGTGATGTCGCGCCTTGGGTACCGGACATTTGGAATCGGAAAGTTTCACACGTATCCATGGGATGAAGACGTAGGTTACGAAACGCTACGGCGCAGTGAAGAGACGTACCATCCGCCTGCGCGGGAAGGTGATGATTACGGTTCATGGCTCGCCCGCGAACATCCGGAATTCGATTTCCTGGAGCAACCGATGGGCGAACGCAGCGAAATGTATTACCTTCCGCAGCGCAGTCCGCTTCCAGCGGAGTTGGGCGCTGAGTGGTGGGCGGCCGATCGCGCGGTAGAGGAGATTGCAAAGTCAGATGATTCGCGCCCGTTTTTCGGATTCGTATCGTTCATGGGCCCGCATCCTCCGCTCGCTCCGCCAATTCCTTTCAATCGAATGTACAATCCGGATCGAATGCCAGACCTGGTTCTCGGTAGCGTGGAGGAAGATCAGCTGGATGAAGAGATCCCTTACATGCGATATGCCGTCTGGGCAGATGCCATCAATCTAGAGCTGGCCAAAATTGTGAAGGCCCGATATTACGGCGAGATCACTTATCTTGATCATTGTCTTGGCCGAATCCTTAATGCAATCGAAGCGCGGCCGAACTCGGAGGACGTTCTTATCTGTTTCTTCTCGGACCACGGCGATCTTTTGGGTGATCATCATGGCTGGCAGAAGCAAAACTTTTTCGAGGCGGCCTGCCGGTTCCCTTTGCTTATCAGCTGGCCCGCAACGCTGCCCGCCGGAACGGTCAGAACTGAATTGATCAGCCTGGCAGATCTTTTCGGTATTGCGACGCAGGCCGGGGGTACATGCGAACTGCGGGAGGGAATGGACGTTCTCAAAATGCTGCGAGGCGGATGCAGGCCGCGCGACTATCTGGTTGGAATAGTTGAAATTCCGGGCTCGCAGGATTTCAAAGTTATGGTTCTGACTGATGAGTGGAAATACATTTTCATGGCTAATGGCGCCCGCGAACAACTCTTTGATCGCAGACGCGATCCCAACGAACTGTCGAACTGCATCAGATCCTCGCCCGAAATCAGAGATGACCTTTATGCTCTGGCCGTGAAATCGTGCCGCACCCCGGGCGCAATGGACGCACTCAACGGCGATATACTTCGTGCATTTCCTTTCCGCAAACGGCCACTGAGGCGTATCTATCAATTCGACCGGTCGCAAGGTGTACTTGGATTTCCCGATAAACCAGAAGACGCGCTAAAGGGTTTCGACCGCGGCACTCTGAAACGAGTGAAGTGATATGCCAGCTCCTTCGGACGACCGGGAAGATCTGGGGGCGGGCCTGAAGGCGGGCGACCCGCATTACCGCGCGTACGTCGGCCCGCCAGAAGATTACGATCTGATTGCAGCGATGACATTCAATCTTCTCACGACGCTTGGCCTGCGCCAGCATCATTCATTGCTCGATGTCGGCTGCGGTTCGCTCCGGATCGGGCGCTTGTTAATTCCCTACCTGAATCGGGGAAAATACTTTGGCGTGGAGCCGAATAAATGGCTGGTCGAGGAAGGAATTAAGCGCGAGCTCGGCGAAGATTTGGTGCAAATCAAATACCCGACGTTCTTCTTTACCGATTCAGCAGAGGCCGTTGGCGAGGCGAAAGTCTCATTCGATTTCGCGTTAGCGCAATCGATCTTTAGTCATTGTGGACTGAATCTAATCAAAGGGTGGCTGTCCGCAGTTTCGCGTTCGCTCGCAGATGGTGGAGCTTTGGTCGCCACATTTTTGCCTGGCGAAGAGGACTCGACCCAGACGGATTGGGTCTATCCCGAGTGCGTCAATTACCGGCCGGCAACACTGGAACGCGCAGCCGCAAACGCCAATTTGCGATTTGAAATTCTGGATTGGAAACATCCCCGGCAGACGTGGGCGCTTTTTGCCGCGCAAAAGTTTAATTCCGACTGGCTCAAGAAAAAGCCTCTCACTTGGAACACAGCACTCGAAAGAGCGCTCACCCAAAAGCATCGGCTCATCAATCATCTGTGAGCGACGAGAAAATTTTTGCGGTCCCACTCAAGGTAGAAGACGTCGCCGACTGCCACTTTTACCACACGATGGAAGTTCCCGGTCATGGACTAATGAACGGTGAGTGGGATTTGCGTGGCGGAGTGGACGATTATCTGGGCAGAGTCGCTTTCGCCGGTCAACGCGTTTTGGAAATTGGCCCCGCGAGCGGTTTTCTTACTTTCGAGATGGAAAAGCGCGGGGCGGAGGTCGTTTCCGTCGAAGTAACAGCGGAGCACGGCTGGGATTTTGTGCCGTACCCTGCCTCTAAGCTAGAGGAAGTGTTTGGCCCGCGCCGAATGGTGATGCAACGCTTGAAGAATTCGTATTGGTTCAGTCACGCGGCTCACCACTCCAAAGCGAACGTATATTATGGGGACGTTTACAACTTGCCTGCCGCCCTCGGTCAATTCGACATCGCACTCATGGGTTCGGTGCTGTTACACTGCCGCGATCCGCTCCGGATCGTTGAGCAATGTGGGCAAAAAGCAAAATCGCTCATCATCACTGATATGTTCCATCCAGATTTGGAAAGCGCGCCGGTCTGTCGTCTAGCGCCGACTCCGCAGAAGTTCCTCTGGCACACCTGGTGGCATTTCAGCACACAGTTCTTCACCCAGTTTCTCGCCGTGATGGGATTCACCACGGCAGAGATTTTGAGGCATCAGCAATATCGCCTAGGAAGAGCGTACACTCTTTTCACTATCGTCAGCAAAAGATAGCGAGGGCAGCTCCGAGCTGGCTCGAGATGTTACGAAATCAATTCCGCAACAAGGGATTTCTCCTCTTTCAATTCTGCTAATGAGGCGTCAATTTTCCCGCGGCTGAAATCATTTATCGGAAGTCCCTGCACGATTTCCCCTCTGCCGCCGCGCACACGGACGGGGAATGACGAAATCAATCCTTCCTCGACATTATAACTTCCGTCGGAACACACGGCGACGCTGTGCCAATCGCTGCCCGGCGTGTCGTTCGTCAAGAAACCGACGGTATCGATAATCGCGTTGGCGGCTGACCCGGCTGAAGAAAGTCCCCGCGCCTTAATGACGGCGGCGCCGCGCTGTTGCACGGCGGCAATGAATTCTTCCTTCAGCCATTTCTCGTCTCCGATCACTTTGTTCGCGGGACGACCGTCGATCCTCGCATTGTAGAAATCCGGATACTGAGTCGAGGAATGATTTCCCCAGATGGTCATGTTCGTGACCGAGCCAATTCCTACACCGGCTTTGTGCGCCAGCTGCGCGCGGGCGCGGTTTTCATCCAATCGCGTCATGGAAAACCAGCGGTCACGCGGAATTTCTTTCGCGTTGTTCATGGCAATCAAACAATTCGTGTTGCACGGATTCCCGACTACGAGCACGCGCACATCGGCTGCACTGTTTTTTTGGATTGCCTGACCTTGCCCGATAAAAATTTTGCCGTTGATACCGAGCAAATCCTTCCGCTCCATGCCCGCCTTGCGCGGCACACTCCCGACCAGCAAGGCCCAGTTGATATCACGAAAGCCTTCATCGAGATCCGCAGTCGGTATGACTGATTCGAGCAGCGGAAATGCGCAATCGTCGAGTTCCATCACGACGCCCTCAAGCGCGCCGAGTATGGCAGGAATCTCGATCAGATGAAGTCTGAGCGGCTGATCGGGCCCGAACATCTGGCCGGAGGCGATGCGAAATAGAAGCGCGTATCCAATCTGCCCGGCGGCGCCCGTCACAGCGACTTTAATCGGAGTTTTCATGATGGAATTAGCCACAAACGCCCTCCCGAGCAAAGGCGAAGCACGGATCTCCGCATTATGATAGATTACGATTGCCGATGTACCCGACGAAGCTGAATCAAATCATTAATCTGTTCGAATCGCTGCCCGACGACGAACGGCGCGAGACGCTCGTCTCGTACGCGGACAACGCGAAGAAGCAGGAGCCTCGCGAAAGCGAGAAGTTCGATCTGGTGGACGTGCGAAAAGACGAGGAGTGCACGGACACCGTGGGCGTTTACCTGCACGTGGATGAAAATGGCAAGGCGCACATCCGCATGACGCTCGGTCCCGAAGTGCAAACGCTCACGCGCTCGATGACCGCGATTCTTTGCAAAAGCCTCGAAGGCTCTACACCGCAGGAAATTCTCGATATTCCGAGCGATTTCGTGACGCGCATTGTGGGAACGGAGCTGGTCCGCATCCGCAGTCAGACGGTTTATTACGTCCTCACACGCATCAAAAGCATCTGCAAAGTGTGGCTGGACCGGCAGCGCATGGCGCAGGTGGCGTAGCGGAGCAAAAGGAGGTCGGGCTGCTAGCCTGACACTCAAATGGTGTTCGCGCGTGAACTTTGCGCGATTTTGCTTGCCATTCTCCGTCAGCAATGTGCAAAAATAACGAGGCGATGAAAATCACGAGTCACACAATTTCATTCCTTGCTGCGATGACGCTCGCTACCTGCGCAAGCCAGGCGCCACAACCAGCAAACTTCGGTTGTACAGGAACCGATTCGCCTGACCATTAATTGCGCGCATGCGTGGTTGAGGTCGGTAAATTCCCACCGCCGCTCAATGAATCGCGTGTCGAGATTCGCGACACGTCAGGCAAGCTGGTCGCCTCCCGCAACTTCGGCTCGCCCAAAGGCGACCAGGGCCGCAGCGTTGTCCATTCTGCGTGGACGCCCGACTCAAATTTCTTCGTGTTTAGCACGCGGAGCTCGGGCGGGCATTCGCCCTGGCACTGGAACAAGTATTTTTACAGCCGGAAAAAGAATAATTTCGCCCAGCTCGACGACACGATCGGGCCGGTGATCAAGCCGAATTTCAAAGTCCGAGCGCCCGATGTGGTGGAGGCGACGGTGCAGGGCACCGCGTCCGATCCAAGCGACATCAAAACTGGGCACGTTGTGAGCAAGCATCTCGATACACTTTAGTGCCAGCAGAGGAAGTCAGGCTGCTACCCTGCCGAGTAAGCCAAGCTGGCTGACATCCAGTCGCGATTCCCACGTGAACTTCGCGTGATTTCGTTTACTGTCCCCGCTGGCGCAGATGCCGCGAAATAACGAGCTCGAGAAAATCCTGCTAATCGGGTCCGGTCCAATTGTGATCGGACAAGGCTGCGAATTTGATTATTCCGGCGTACAAGCGTGCAAGGCGCTGCGCGAGGAAGGCTATGAGGTCGTGTTGGTGAATTCGAACCCCGCGACAATCATGACCGATCCAGAATTCGCTGATCGCACGTACATAGAGCCGATCACTGCTGAAGTGATCGAGGCGATCATGGAGCGCGAAAAACCGGACGCGATTTTGCCCACCCTCGGAGGACAGACGGCGCTCAATGCCGCGATGGAATTAAACCGCAACGGCGCGCTGGCACGCCATGGGGTGAAATTAATAGGAGCAAACGCTCAGGCCATCGCTAAAGGCGAAGACCGGCAATTGTTTAAGGAAGCGATGTTGCGCATCGGGCTCGAAGTCCCACGCTCGGGCGTGGCGCGATCCCCAGCGGAACTCGACCGGATCGTTGCCGAAATCGGAACATTCCCGCTCATTGTTCGCCCGGCGTTCACTCTTGGCGGGACCGGCGGCGGTATCGCTTACAATCGCGAGGAGCTCGATGTCATCGCTGCGCGCGGTCTTGATCTCTCGCCGGTACACGAGGTGTTAATCGAAGAATCGCTGGTCGGTTGGAAAGAATTCGAGATGGAAGTCATGCGAGATAGGATGGACAACTGCGTGGTCGTCTGTTCAATCGAGAACTTCGATCCCATGGGAGTGCATACTGGCGACTCCATCACGGTCGCCCCCGTGCAAACGCTTACTGATAAGGAATATCAGATGATGCGTGACGCTGCGTTCGCAGTCATTCGCGAGATCGGCGTCGAGACCGGTGGCTCGAATATCCAGTTTGCGGTCCATCCGGACACTGGCCGCATGGTGGTGATCGAGATGAATCCACGTGTCTCGCGTTCCAGTGCGCTGGCGTCGAAGGCAACGGGTTTTCCGATTGCGAAAATCGCGGCAAAGCTTGCGGTTGGTTACACGCTGGACGAAATCAAAAATGATATCACGCGTGAAACGCCGGCCTGTTTCGAGCCGACCATCGATTATTGCGTGGTTAAAGTGCCGCGCTTCACGTTCGAGAAGTTTCCGCAGGCGGACGCAACGCTTACGACGCGAATGAAAAGCGTCGGCGAAGCAATGGCGATCGGGCGCACGTTTAAGGAAGCATTGCAAAAAGCACTGCGTTCGCTCGAGATCAAACGTTTCGGCCTGATTGGCGACGGCGCGGATAAAGACGTCGATCTCGAAACGCTGCGACTGAAGCTAGCGAACCCGAACGCGGAACGAATTTTCTGTCTGGCCCAGGCATTTCAGAAAGGCGCATCGATCGATGAAGTGTTCGAATTGACGAAGATCGACAAATGGTTTTTGCGAAACGTGGCTGAAATCGTCACCGAGAATCAGAAGCCATGGAATCTGCGCGAAGAAGCAATCGAGCTAAGAGCGCAAGGGACGGACGGGAAAAAGCCCGTCGAGGTTGCGATGCAAAGAGCCTTTCTGCGTTGGAAGAAGTTGGGATTTAGCGATCGCCAACTCGCTTTCAAAGAGAAAAGCGATGAGAAAGAACTGCGAGACGTGCGAAAAGGTCTCGATGTTCTTCCCACTTATCGTTTGGTCGACACCTGCGCGGCGGAGTTCGAAGCTTACACGCCCTATTACTACTCGACGTATGGCGACGAGAACGAGCGCCGCGAGAGCGGCAAGCGCAAGGTCATGATTCTGGGCGGCGGGCCGAACCGGATCGGCCAGGGAATTGAGTTCGACTACTGCTGCGTTCACGCGGCCTTCGCGCTGCGCGAACTCGGATTTGAAACCATCATGGTCAACTCCAATCCGGAAACTGTTTCCACCGATTACGACACGAGCGACAAACTTTACTTTGAGCCGCTCACCTTAGAGGACGTGCTCAACATTTACGATCAGGAAAAGCCAGAGGGCGTGTTCGTCCAGTTCGGCGGTCAAACACCGCTGAATCTGGCGAGCGGATTGAAGGCCGCGGGCGTGCCGATTCTTGGGACGCAGCCCGAAAGCATTGAGACCGCGGAAGATCGGCAATTGTTCGCGGCCATGCTGGATAAACTTGGGCTTCGCCAAACTCCAAATGGATCTGCGACTAGCACTGAAGAGGCTGTCGCTATCGCAAAGAAGATCGGTTGTCCGGTGCTCGTTAGGCCCAGCTTTGTTCTCGGCGGGCGCGCGATGGAGCTTGTCTATAATGAAGAAGATCTTCGGCGGTACATGACGAGCGCCATCGAAGTGACGCCCGATCGCCCCGTGCTTATCGATCGTTTTCTGGAAGACGCCATCGAAATCGATGTTGATTGCATCTC
>QHOK01000069.1 GCA_003218755.1 Verrucomicrobiota bacterium | reverse complement strand
CTGCAGCTCCATCGCAAACTTTAGCCACTCAATGTCGAATGAAGCTTCGTAAAGATCGAGAAGGGCTTGGATAACGAAGGCGTAATCGTCGGCGAACCCTCCGATGTCGCTCCGACCCTCTCGGTAATTACGATACAAAATCTTGCGCGATGAATCATACAAGTTTGCCTGAAGAAATTTCGCCGCGCGCGTTGCAATTTCCAAGTAGGGCGGGTCATCCAGCGCTTGCGCGGCGCGAGAGTAGGCGGAGATCATCAGACCATTCCAAGCCGCGATTATTTTGTCATCGAGATGCGGTCGCGGTCGTTGAGCGCGAATGGCAAACAATTTTTCGCGACCCTGCGCGAGCGCTTTCGCAATTTCCTCTTTGGTTTTCCGAAAGTGTTCTGCCGTCTCTGCGATCGTGTGACGTTCGATCAAAATATTTTTGCCGCGGAATTCATCATGCGGATCGCTTCCTTCTGGTGCGTTGCCGTGCGCTTGAACGCCGTAATGAAAATCAAAAATCTCTGCAGCATCACCCAGCGCCGCATCGATCTCTTTTTTCGTCCAGATATAGAACGCGCCTTCAGCGGTCTTCCCGTGACCGGGATCGCCGATCCCGGCTACAACTGGGCTGTCGGCATCTTCGGCGGAGAAAAAGCCGCCTTCCTTCGATGTCATGTCGCGGGCGACGTAATCAAGAGTGTCGCGTGCAATCGCTTCGTATTGCGTGTCCCTCGTGATTTGGAACGCGTCGAGATAGGCGACGGCAAGTTGGGCCTGATCGTAAAGCATTTTCTCGAAGTGCGGCACGTGCCAGTAACGATCGACCGAGTAACGATGAAAGCCGCCGCCGATATGATCGTGCATTCCGCCGGCGGCCATTTTGCGCAGCGTGAACAAAGCCATTTCCAGCGCGTGTTTGCCGGATTCGCTCTTGGGATCGCGTGCGTAAGATCGCGTCAAGAAATTGAGCGTCACTGGGCGCGGAAATTTCGGCGCATTACCAAACCCGCCTTCCTTTGGGTCATAACTGCGGTCAATCTGCCGGTAAGCGGCCTCTAACGTTGCAGCGTCGATTTCGCCTTGGGTCGGTGCCGCCGATTGCGACTCTTGCAGTGCCGCAACGATTTTGCCGCCCTGCTCGACAATATTGTCGTGATTTTCTTTCCAAGCCGTTGCGATCCGTTCCAGGACTTTTTTGAACCCGGGTTGGCCGTATCGGTCTTGCGGGGGAAAATAGGTTCCGCCAACAAACGGCTTCAGATCAGGCGTCAACCAAACGCTCATGGGCCAGCCGCCACCGCCAGTCGTAGCCTGCACAAAAGTCATGTAGACGCGATCAACGTCGGGGCGCTCTTCCCGGTCCACCTTGATGTTGACGAACTCGCGATTCATGATTGCGGCCACTTCTTCGTTTTCGAACGATTCGTGCGCCATGACGTGACACCAGTGACAGGTGGAATAACCAACCGACAGAAAGATCGGTTTATTTTCACGATGCGCTTTGGCGAACGCTTCCTCGCCCCACGGATACCAATCGACTGGGTTATGTGCGTGCTGGAGAAGGTAAGGCGATTTCTCATGCGCGAGCCGGTTCGTATGCTCGGAACGCACAGGCGTGTGCTCGGCAAACGTGTCGCTAGATGTCACCAACCACGTTAGCGCGAGAAATCCAAAGCGGAAGTGACTTGTCATGAGATGACCGCGGCCTAATTACAGCTCCATACTAACCATTCTTGTCATTCCGAGCGCAGTCGAGGAATCTCTGGACATTTTAAACGGGCGAGCCGGCGCTCTAATACAAATTAGAGATGTCTCGACTCCGCTCGACATGACAAAACATGGACACTGCGCATCTAGTATTTCTGTTTCTCGCAATCGGTCTGATCGCGTTTCTTTATTCGTCGGTGGGTCACGCCGGTGCATCGGGGTACATCGCGACGATGACACTTTTCGGACTTGCGCCGGCCGTTATCCGTCCGACTGCGCTTGTGCTTAACATTTTGGTTGCGTCCATTGGCGCATTTCAATTTTGGCGTGCCGGTTATTTCTCTTGGAAATTATTTTGGCCATTTGCGTTGCTTTCCATTCCGGCCGCATATGTGGGCGGCTATTTGCAGCCGTCCGCAGCGGTTCTGAGAATCTTGATCGGCATTGTGCTGGTTTTCTCCGCCGGGCGACTTCTCTTTCGGCGGACTGATCCGCGGCAAACGTTCACTCCATCGCGGCCGATGGCGATAAGCGTCGGAGCAGGGCTCGGATTTCTTGCGGGCCTGACCGGAACCGGCGGCGGAATATTTCTCACGCCGCTTCTGTTGTTTTGCCAGTGGGCGCATATCCGGCAAGCTGCTGCCGTCTCAGCGCTGTTCATTTGGGTAAACTCGATCGCCGGTTTGGTTGGTTACTTTACAAAGGTTCATTCCATCCCCTCGCTAGGCCTGATTCTTTCAGCGGCTGCGATTATCGGCGGCGCCATCGGCTCGCATTTGGGCAGCAGGCGTTTCGCGGTTCGAGTGATTTCGGTCTGTCTAGCGACGGTGCTTCTTATTGCGGGAATAAAACTGATCTTTACGAGGTAGAAATGTTGTAGCCACGGCGCTCTGTCGCCGTGCGCCTCGACAGAGCGAGCCGGCTACAGCAATTTCAATTTCGGCGCGGTTTCCGGTGACCAGGGATTTGTTTTGTAATCGGATGCGATGATTTGATCGGCATATGCGCGTAAAAGCTGGCAAAACGCGGTCACATCCAGCGCGTGATGCCGAGGGCCGAACCTCGACAGATTCCTCTCCGCGAGCCGGAACAAACGCACTGCGGGACGCAAACGCCTGCTGTGCTTCGAGTGCGATGGGTGTTCGAATCGCTTCTGAAGATGAACGAAAGCGCCGGCCGCCTGGATTAGCCCTTTGAAATAGTCCGCATCGCGCGATTTGGTCTTGAGCCACAGCTGCTCCAGGACGTCATGAGCTTCGTAATAACGTTGTTCGTTCCAGCAATGGAAAAACCCGCGGTAAAACGGGTGATTTGCGACGTCTGTGTCGTCCGGATCGACCTCGCCACCGGTCAGCTCGGCCACAAACTGCGAAATCCTCTCGCCTTTGTTCATGGAGCGCTTAATTTGCTCGCAGCTCAGATAATGAGCAAACCAGGACTCATCAGTTTTTCCGAGGGAGAAGACCGCCCGCCTCAGGCCGGCGACTTCTGGCGACCGGCGTGGCTGCGCCACCATAGAAGATGACGGTCCCCACCCTGGCCGTTCTACTGGCCGCAATCGCAATCTTGATTTTCTGCTCCGCGCTCTTTTCCGGAGTGGAGACGGCGCTCTTCTTACTCAAGCCACATCAATTGCGCCGTCTGGAAGCCAATCATGCCGGGCTCACGAAATTCATACAACTTTTCCGGGACAATCCGCGTCGGGTTCTGAACGTTCTACTGCTCGGCGACGGAGTCGTAAATGTCGTGCTAGTGGTGTTGTGTCTTTTTTTCTTATGGGAGGGCCCGCTGGCAGGACGCATTCCGCAGTGGCTGGCTGGAATTGCGATCTTTGCCATCGTGGTGCTGCTCTGTGATTTGGTTCCGAAACTCCTGGCGCTTTCGGCGCCTTATAGACTGTCGGCCATCGGCGCCCTGACGTTGCAGATAGCAATGCCGCTTCTTGATCGCATGGGTCGTGGACTCGAGACGGTTAGCGCTTATGTCGTCGATCTTCTCACGCCTGCGCATCTGCGCACTCGTGCGCGCTTGAGCGATGAGGAACTGGGGACCCTGATTGAGATGGGTGAAGAAGAGGGCGCCTTGTATGAAGGCGAAGCCGAAATGATTCAGGAAATCATCAAGCTGGGCGACAAAACGGCAAAGGACTGCATGACACCGCGCGTCGACAGTTTCATGCTGCCGGATGATTTGACGAACAAAGAAGCGATCACGCGCTTGAAGGAGAAACGTCATCAGCGCGTCCCAGTTTATGCCGATACGCCCGATCAAGTTCTCGGGATTATCGATGTGAAACTCTTCCTGCTCGATGCGTCGGAACATTACACCGAAAAACTGCTGGCTCCCTCGTTTGTCCCTGAGACGATGCACGCTCTCGAGTTGCTTAAGCTTTTTCTGACTCATCCTCAGGGAATGGCGGTGGTGATTGACGAATTTGGCGGCACCGAAGGAATCATCACCATGGATGACATCGTCGAAGAGGTCCTTAGCGATGCGGTGCCTCGGGGCGATGTCGCCCTTTATATCGAGCCGCTCGGGAACGGTAGATTTCTCGTCAGCGGCAACGCGCGCCTGGATGATTTAAGCGAACATCTTGGTTTTCGAATCGACGCGGAAGGGATAGACACGATAGGCGGATTTGTTTTTACCCGGCTGGGTTATTTGCCGGCCTCCGGCACAAAACTCGAGATTCCGCGTCTTGCAATCACCGTGCGTCGCTCCGGGCGCAAACGAATCGAGGAAATTCTGCTGGAGAAAACAACAGCGTTCGAGGCTGCGGCATGATTGTGGGATTCATCATTGTCTGTTGCTGGATTGTTTCGTTTTTCTTCAACGGAATTGAGAGCGGCTTGCTCTCGATTGATCCAGTGCGGTTGCGGCAGAATTTGAAACGCGGCGTGCCGGCAGCCCGGCGCCTGGATCGTCTGCTCAAACACCCGGAACGATTGCTGGCGACCGTTCTGCTCTTCACGAACGCGGCCGACATACTTGGTCTGCTCCTATTGACGCGCCAGCTGGTTCAGTTGTGCGGCTTCGCCGGCTACTTCTTTTCCCTGACAATCGCGCTTCCGGTTTATCTATTCCTGCTCTCGGTGTTGCCCAAATCGCTGTTCCGGCGATTTCCCTTTCGCGCCTTAGCCCAGCTTGCCGGTGTCCTCGAGTTCGCGTCGATGTTGTTTTCACCTCTGCTCGAAATGGGTGCACGGCTTGGAAAGCTGGTCCTGCCAGCTCGTGCCGCGAAACACGCACGGCTGTTTGCCGCGCGCGAAGAGCTAAAGCAGATCACCACCGAAAGTGAGCGCGAAGGATCTCTCACTCCGACGGAGCGCGCGATGATTCATAGCGTCGTTGATTTTCGCGGCGTTAAAGTTCGTGACGTAATGCTGCCCTCGGCGAAAGTCGTCGCGTTACACCCGAGCGCGTCAACACAGGAGGCATTGGAGCTCGGCGCTGCTTCCGGTCTCGATCGTCTGCCGGTGCTTCGACCGAAAGAGCAACCTGCTGGACTCGTCAACGTCCTCGACATCCTGCTCGACGAAAACGGAAATAGGCCACTGGGCAATTATGTCCGGCGTATTGTAACCACTACGGAAGAGGAGCCCGCCTACCGCATTGTGCAGCAGCTGCGCGCTGCTCGGCTTAGTCTTGCCGTTGTCGTGGACCAAAAGAAAAATTTTCGCGGGATCGTTACCATCGACGATTTGATCCGGCAGCTCGTTTCTTCGGGTAGTGTTTAGCGCCAAAGGCGCCATTCACACTGCTAGTCCGCCAAAGGACGGATTCGCCGTGGCGAACCTAGGGCATCGCCTCGAGCGAAAAACATGTCCTCATCACCTAGAATTCGGGCGCAACTGACCAGCGCGACGTGGGAGAAAGCCTGAGGAAAATTTCCCAGCTGACGCTTGTTGCGTGGATCGTACTCTTCAGAGAGCAATCCCAGATCGTTGCGCAGATCGAGCAGACACTCGAACAATTCTCGCGCTTCTTTTTTCCGGCCGAGGAGGTGCCAACAGTCGGCCAGCCAGAACGAGCAGGGAAGAAATACCCCCTCGCCGCCTGGCAATCCATCGACCCCGGTTTCCTGTGGTCGATAGCGTAGCACCAGCCCATCTTGCATTAGTTCGCGTTCAATCGCTTCGATCGTACCCTTGACGCGCTCGTCAGTAGCTGGGAGAAACCCCGCGAGCGGCATTGTAAGCAGGCTCGCGTCCAAAGCATCGGACCCATAGACCTGGGTGAAAGCCTTCTTCTTCGTATTATAGCCGCGGTCGCAAACTTCTGCGTGGATTTGATCCCGAATTTTTTGCCACCGACCAAAGTGCTCGCTTGCCGCGCAGTCGCAGTCCTCAACCAGCTTGATCGCCCGGTCGAACGCCAGCCACGCCATCATTTTCGAGTGCGTAAAATGCTGGCGACCGCCACGGACTTCCCAAATTCCTTCGTCCGGTTCCTGCCAGTGTGATTCCAGAAATCTCATGAGCGCGACCATCAGCGCCCAATCGGGTTCGGTCATTTTGATCCCGGCATGCTCAGCCTGCCAGATCGCAGCCAGCACTTCGCCATAGACATCTAGCTGAAATTGCTTGGACGCTGCATTACCAATGCGCACCGGCCTGGAGTTTTCGTAACCTGATAGCCACGGAATCTCGTACTCATCGAGACGGCGTTCGCCGCGCACGCCGTAGATCGTTTGCATTTGTGCCGGACTGCCCGCGATGGCGCGCAAAAGCCATTGGCGCCAGGATGTCGCTTCCTCGCGATAGCCCGCGCGCAGTAACACAAGCAAAATGAGGGCCGCATCTCGCAACCAGCAGTAGCGATAATCCCAGTTGCGTACGCCCCCTATCTGCTCGGGTAATGAAGTGGTAAGCGCCGCAACCAAGCCGCCAGTAGGCGCGTACGTCAATCCTTTAAGCGTGATCAGTGAGCGCACGATCGCATCACGCCATTTCCCTTCGGTTTGAAATTGTTTCGCCCAATCACCCCAAAATATTTCCGTGTCGCGCAACGCGTGCTCAGGATTGATCTTTCTCGGCGGGTCCGTGTGAGAGGCGAACCACGTAAGCACAAAAGGGATGCGGTCCCCTTTTGCTACGGTAAACTCGGCCGCGGTGGTTAAATCTTTCCCGTGTGTTTCGACCCGCGTTCGTAAGATCAAACCATCGGGCCCCGCAATTGCTTCCAGTCCGTCAAAACGCTTACGTCTTCGCACCCAGGGCACGATGTGCCCGTAATCGAAGCGGATGATCAGTTCCATCTGCATCGATACTTTGCCGCGCAAACCTTCGATGATGCGAATGATGTCCGGATTCTCGCCTCGCGGCGGCATGAAATCGATCAGGCGAACGGCGCCATCCTTGGTTTCAATTTCTGTTTCGAGAATTAGCGTCTCGCCCCGGTACCGGCGGCGCGTGGCTTCAACCTTCTCCTGTGGAAAAAACCGCCAGTGCCCGTTTTCTTTCTCGCCGACTAGCGACGCAAAACACGCCGGCGAATCGAACCGGGGAAAACAAAGCCAATCGACACAGCCGTCGCGACTCACCAGTGCGCCGGTTTGCGTATCACTGAGAAACGCGTAGTCCTCGATCTTTGTTCTTTCCTTCGCCATTGATTGTTCCTCTTCCTTTTCCTCTTCGTCTTACTCGTGCTCCTTCTCCTGCTCCGTTTGCTCTGTGGTGGCAGCCGTGTCGGCTGCGTTCGCCAGCCTGGCGATCCCCTCACGCGTCAATCGGAATACGGTCCACTCATCCATCGGCTTGGCGCCAAGGGCGCGATAAAATTTGATCGCCGGTTCATTCCAATCGAGCACTGCCCATTCCATCCGGCCGCAGCCACGGTCACGCGCGATCTTCGCAAGCTCGACAAGCAACGCGCGACCATAACCTTTGCCGCGCTTCTCCGGCTTGATAAATAAGTCTTCGAGATAAAGCCCGGGCCGCCCAAGCCAGGTGGAAAAATTATGAAAGAAAACTGCGAACCCGACCGGCGATCGGCCTTCAAAAGCGAGGAGAACTTCCGCCGCCGGCCGTTCTCCGAACAAAACATCGAGAAGCTGTTCCTCCGTTGCGGTGACTTCGTGCGGCGCGCGCTCGTACGTTGCCAAATCGCGGATGAGTTCCAGGATCACTCGCACATCCTCCACGCGCGCCGGACGAAT
>QHOK01000068.1 GCA_003218755.1 Verrucomicrobiota bacterium | reverse complement strand
GCAGGGATGAGGCAAACAGTGAGAGATTCCTCGACTCCGCTCGGAATGACAAGACGCAAGCAGAAACGTGGTAGGGATCCCGCGCTGCGGCGTCCGGTCGGCGCAGCGCGCTGACCCTAGCTATTTCGGCGAGGCTTGTAACGCCGCCTGGTATTCCGGCTTTTTGTGGTATTCGACCAAACGAAATCCCCAACCGATTAGCGTGGAGAGATCCTTGGTCTTCGCCTTTTTCTCGTTTAAGAACTTCTCGATTTTCGCTTTTAGCTCCGGCTGTTGATCTGTCGTGTCGAGGATTTCGAAAATTTCCATCGACAACAACCAGTCTTCGGGATGTTCGGCCTGCTGTGTTTCCCAGATTTCGCCGAGCCGTTCGTAACCCGTTTTGCTCTCAAGAATCTTGCGGACCTGCGCGTAGAGATTTTCAAGGCGCTTCCGTTTTGCGTCCGATGGGACTTTGATTGTGCGCTCCTTCGGCACGAGCGCGACCTGGTTGTAGGCGTCCTTGTCCGCGGCGCCGTTAAACACCGAACTAATTCGTTCGCCAACGGCCATGTCGTACGTGCCCCAATCGGGCTCGAACAAAACGCGGTCGCCGTATTTCGCGTTGCAGTTTGAGAATGCGATCAGCAACAATTTTCCATCGCGGCGCAAGATCTTCTCGACCCTGCCTGAAACCACGATGCCGCTGACAAACTCGAGCTTCACTTTCTTGCCCTCAACAATTCCAAGCGCGTGCAACTGAGCGTTCGTGAGCAACTCGGGAGACGCCGGTGTTTGTTTCCATTTCCCGACCGGCGAACCAAACCCTTCCTTGTGATAATCGGTGCCGTGTCCATCGAGTTCCTTGTTGCGGAAAGCCAGCGCAGTCTTGCCGGTTGTCCGCAGATAAACTGGAGCATTGTTTGCGTCGGTGATGACTTCGTCGAAAACGCCACTCACTTGCAGCCCGGAAGAATACTCGCAGGTCGCAACATTGTTGCATTCGACGGCCTTGTTAATGCCTTCCAGTCCGCCAACTTGATAGGCCATCTTGCTGGCAAATTCTTCGAGCACGTCCTTGAGGTGCTCAAAATCGCGGCAGACAAAAAGCTGCGGCTGTTTCGTGGTGATATCAAACGCGTAATTCTGCGCATCGATGGAATAGGGGATCTTCTTCACCTCCGGCTCGAGACATGAAACCGATTCGCCAATCGATGAAAGCAAACCCGCGCCGTAAATCTTTGGATTCTCGAGAGTGCCAATCAATCCGTATTCGACTGTCCACCAATGCAAGCGCGAGAGCAGCGCCATCTCGGAAGGCTCGCCCAAAGTTTTCTGCCGATGCTCCACGAGCTTTTGCGCCTCCTCGACTTCTTTCGGCTCCGCGTTTGGCTGCTCTTTCAAGATCGAGAGGTGACGGATTGCCTGATACAACTCGAAATCTTTTTTAGACGACATCGCTTTTGCGCCTACTTCACCGAAACGCTGTAAATACTTCGAGTATTCGCGATCGACGATGATCGGGGCATGACCGGCGGCCTCATGCACAATGTCAGGCGCGGGCGTGTACTCGATGTGATGGATTTGGCGCATGTCGCATGCGATCACCAACACCTTGTAAGCCTGAAATTCCATGAACGCTGCCGGTGGAATAAACCCATCCACCGCAACCGCGCCCCAGCCAATCTTCGCGAGAATATCGTTCATCTCCTGAATGCGCGGGATGCGTTCGAATGAGATGCCAGTGTTGAGTAGACCCTGGAAATAAACTTTGTGCGCGTATTCGCGGAGGAAAAAAATGTTCTGGCGCATAATAAATCGCCAGACCGCGTGATCAACCGGGGTGTAATCATCGTAACGCTGATCGACTGCGAATTGGAGTAAATGTTTCGGACAAGCCGCGACTGCGGCATTGTCATAGCTGATACCGCCATGAGCTTTCATCGGCACCTCCTAGTAGATAAAATATGACCCGTTTGTAAACCCGGCAAGAATGATTCCGTGGCGGCCGCTCGTAGGTGGATCGGCTTCTCCGAAGACGATCGCGAAAAACTGCGGCTTCGCCGCCTCGATTAACAACGCGTTCCACCTATCGCTTCGCGCGCACCACGCGTCGCGTGATCCAGATGACGCCGACAATCGCGATGACCCAGGGAGCAAGAAACGCGACCGCAACCCCAATCATCCGCAAGCTCCACATGATGGCGCCGGCGCTTTGAGCCACCGTGCGTCGCAGCGTGGCGAGCAAACCGCTCTCGTGCGAAACGATATTACCCTGGCTGTAAACCTGGATCGAGATATCAACCGGCGCGTTGGCTTCATCGATCTGTGTGCCCGTGCGGTCTTGGCGTTGCACACTCACGTTTTCAACTTTGCCCAGCGAGTTGAGCGATTGCATGAGCGCTGGGTAATTTTTCATCGGCACGCGCAGCGAAACGTCTGCCACTTCGCGGCCGTCAGGGTCGCGATTAAAAGTTGAGCTGCGAACGCGTCCACCTTGTTTCCCGGCGAGGACTCCAAGCTCCTTTGCCTTTTCGTCCACTGACGCGGTGCGAATGCGCAGACTGGTTTGTTGGAAGGCCTGCTCCTGTTCGTCGCGAGAGATCGTGATGTTGAGTTCCACCTTGTCCCGTTTGGTTCTTGCATTTTCAGACATGCCGCTGCCGCCTTGTGCGATGCGTTCGGTTTGCGTTTGGAAATTTTCCGCGCGTCCGAAGCCTTTTACGCGTCCGATTACGCCCTCGCTTTCTTCCGGCGCGATCAACATGCTCATGCGTGCCGAGACCCGTCCGGAGTAATCACGGTTTAGTTGCGCGTTTGTGATCTGCACCTTTGGCGAAGCCAGACTTTTAATGTCATTGTAAATCTTTTCGACATCGGGCGCATACAGCGCGAGTTGCGCGCGCTCCTTGAGCAGGAAGGCCGCCGGTTCCTCCATATCTTTTTCGGCGAGCGAAATCGTCACTGTGGCGAACTGCACTTGGGAGTCCCAATACTTCAATTCGCCCTGCATCTTCTCGATCTCCTCGCGCACGCGACCAAGTTCCTTCTCTACCTGGAGCAAATCGGAAACCTTGCCGGTCTTCGTGTTCAACATGTCGATCAAACGTTGCTCCATCACGTGTGCGTTCTTCAGCCGTGCGTCAGTGTCGAGGTACGCCTTTGTGACGTCTTCCGTGCCGAGCGTTTGATTCTTTAATTCGCCAAGTCCGCGAACCTTTTGCAGAAAGCGATCCAGATTTTCCGGCACAAGCTTAACCACGACCTGTCCTCGCAGCTTCCCATTTGCCTGTTTCTCGGAATTCGTCGTCGCGACATAGCCGCGTTCTTCATTTGCAAATGCTGTTATCTTCTGCACTGCATCATCAAACCTGGCGATCTCCAGTTCCACGGTCGCATTGCGAATCAGCTTACGATTGGCCGACACTGGAGCAGGCGTTTCTCCCGGCTTGGATTCAGCTTGTTCTGCACGGGCAAGATTCTCTGGAGTTGCGGCGACTGCTTTCGCCGCAGCAAGGCCCATGGGACGCGCCGCGGCTTCTTTATCTAATTCTGATCGACTTGCAGGTACTGTCGGTGGTGGCGGTTCGTTGAGAGTCGAGTCTTGTGATCGCCCCCTAGCAAGTTCATCTGATTTAGCGAGGGAAGTGGATTGATCTGCTCGCGACGCTCCAGCCTGCCCTGGTCGTGCGACGAAGTCTTCGCTGGCGTAGTTTTTGCGATTGCGCAGTGGAGTTGCACTCTCACCTGTGATCATTCGTCCGATTTGCACAAGCCCGAGCAACACTGCAGCAACTGCGGCGATCTGCGCCGCTCGCAGGCGAATCAAATTGGCAAACAACTTTACGACTCCCGTTGTTTGCGGGATGCGATTGCGAAAACCGGCTAGCATCCGTTCTTCGAAAGCCGGATCGGCTTTTTCATCAGCGAGGGTTTCTTCGAGGATTTTGTTCATAGTCTTGGTTTCCTGGTGAGTTCGTCGGCAAACGGCGCATTCGACGAGGTGCGCGTGAAGGGCGCTCCGTTCGCTGTCAGAAAGCTCGCCGTGCAGATCGGCAGTGAGCCAGCTGTCGAGTTCGTCGTGAATGGTTGCCATACGTCTAGTGCATTGAAGCGAGAGCCGGGCGAAGCTGTTTGCGCATGGACGCTAGAGCACGCCCAAGAATTCCGCGAAGCGCGCCATTCGTGAGACCCAACGTATTTTCGATGGTGCGATAATCCATTTCTTCGAAGTAACGCAGGGTCAGCGCGGTGCGATGAAGCTCCGGCAACGCCGCGAGCGCTGAATGTAATTGCTGATCTATAGCAGTTGTGTCGGGAAATTGGATTTCGGTCGGTTCGATTCCTTCCTTGGAAAGCGGAACAGTGCGGCGTTTGCGAAAAATGTCGTGTGCCTTGTGTCGCGCGATCGTCGTTAACCATGCGGGAAATTTTTCCGGGTCGCGCACGCGCCAGCGCGTTTTCCAAGCTTTAACCAATGAGTCTTGCACGACGTCTTCGGCTTCCTCGCGGCTTTGCAAAATGCCGTAAGCGATCGCGAAGAGTGTTCGACTGTGCGTGCGGATGATCATCTCAAATGCCTCCCGATCGCCGTGAATGGCCGCCTCGTACTGTTCACGCTCATTGGCATCCATTATTTTGCGATCTACAGCCTAGACGTGTGAGGGCGCGATTCCGCGCGAAAAATCTTCGGAAATTTAGTAGGGTGGATTGGCTTCTCCGAAGACGATGGCAGATGAAGCGCCAAAGGCGCAAATAGCGGCATTTGAGCAACGCGTTGAGCCGCCTTCGCATTGCTACGGCGTGCCGAGGGGGACAACGCGTTCCACCTAAAAGATAATTACAGTATTTCCGACGCTGACGAGGTCTTTGACGCGCGCGGCGTCCCAGTTCGCAAGGCGAATGCAACCGTGACTTGCGGCGCGGCCAATCGTCTCGGGATTGTTCGTGCCGTGAATGCCGATGCCAGGTTTGTTTAAGCCCATCCAGAGAATGCCAACGAGATTGTTCGGACCCGGTGGAAGATTGTAATAGTTTTCCGTGCGCACTCCGTAGTTGAGCATCCCTTCGTCATAGCGGAACCACGGCCAAATGGTTGCGCCGAGAATCTTCCATGTGCCCACCGGCGCGGGTAGCGTTTTTGATCCCGGCGTAATCGGAAACACGCAGACCAGCTGGTCGTGGTCGAAAACTTCTAGCAGGTGCTCGTACGTATCGACAAAAACTTTACGAGAGACGAACGCAGGATTTTCGGGAACTTTTCCCTCCGTGAACTTTTCGACCTCAAATGGCAAAACGTTCGGCACTTTGAGAGTTTCGCCGGGCTGAAGGTGTTCCCAATTTTTTCCTGGATTCAGTTTTTGAATATACGACTCCGCCGAATGATAACGCTCCGCGACGAATTCTAGCAATGACGTGTAAGGCAGCCATTTTAATCTTGCCTGCTCCGCATGGCTGCTCGGCACATCGCCTACAAATTTCAGGTCTTCTTCCTTGATTGTGTACGTCGTGTAAGTCACCGGGACTTGATCGAGCAGCCACTGATCGACCGCGCCAGTTTTCGGCATTGCGTGAGCGTGCTTGTATGAAATGAGGGCCTTCCGAAAGAATTCGCCCATTTTGCCGTCGATTTTCCCCGGCCCGAAGTCGCAGTTGTCCAAAAAAATCTGCAACCGTGTGGCGGTCTCGTCGTCGTAATTTGGCAATGCGACCGGATAGACTCTGGGTGGGGGCGTACTTTTCTCCTGCGCAGATGCAGAAACGAGCATCAAAGCGAACGCGGGTATGAGAAAACCGAATTTCATTGGCGGGAAGTTATGCGCTCTGGATACGGGAGGCGCAACTGCGAGCCGTTGCGATTGGCAACATGTCAGTGCCGTTCGCCAAAGCGTTGAATTTAAAAATGACGAAGGAATGACGAAGCCCAAGTGTGTGCGCGCAGCCTATCTTTTCGTCATTCGTTATTCGGGTTCGTCATTTTCCGCGCGCCGGTCGCAGCGCAATGGCGGATTCGTCTGGCAAAAGCCATCGCTCCTCGTTTGCGATTGCAACCGCCCCCGCTCCGCCGTAACGCGGAGAGTTGCTCGTCCAGAGTGTTTCCCAGGTGCAACCCGATGGCGGCGCAAGAAAAGGTTCTGAAGCAGGACGCAGAACCTGTCTGGCTCCAAGATTTATCAACAGCAGACGATCATCATTTTCGTTTGACAGAAATCTGAGAACGAAACTCGCGGAACCTAATACTGCACCATCGATTCCGCCAGAACTCTGCTGGCGAAAGCGCGAATCTTCGCGTCGCAAGTTCAAAAGATCGATGTGAAGATCGTAAAGTTCGCGATTTCCTTGGCGCTCGGAAAAATCCAGTTTGCACCGGGCAAACACCTGCGGATCATCCGGAGCAGGCAAAGTTTGCCACGCTTGTTGTTCGCTAAGCGATAAGAATCGCGCCAGCCATTCAGCACGACCTCTCCGTATCGCGTCGCGCACGGAAGCGTCACCTATATCCGCGAAGAAAAGGAACGGACTGGATGCGCCAAACTCTTGCCCCTGAAACAACAGTGGCGTCCAGGGCCCAAGCAGGAGAAGTGCGGTCATAGCGCGGTAACGTCCGGGTGAAGTTTGAAACCGCAACCGCTCGCCCGGCCCTGTGTTCGCAATTTGATCGTGGTTTTCAATGAAACAAACGAAAACCTCTGGAGGAATGCCGAAGGTGGTGGTTCCGCGCAATACGTTTCGCCATGAGCGCGCCTGGCCCTGATAAAGAAAACCGTATTTCGCCGCGGAAATAAATTCCTGCGGCGCTCCGAGGTAATCGGCGAAATAAGCTTCCTTGCGACCAGTCAACGCGACGACGGCGCTATGGTGAAAATCGTCGTTCCACATCCCGTCTAAATCGTCACCGCCTTCGATGCGCGGCCGCGCCATCTTCGCTTCCTGGAGATCGTTCTCGACGACGAGGATGATCGAGCGCGAGCCCACCGCTTCACGCGCCGCCCGGCCAACCTCGCCGATAATGTACTCACTGGATTGATCGCGGATTGCGTGTGTTGCGTCGAAGCGGAACCCGTCGAAATGAAATTCCTCAATCCAGTAACGCCCATTCGTGATGAAAAACTCGCGAACCGGCTCTGAATTCGGGCCGTCGAAATTGATTGCATTGCCCCATTCGTTTTCCTTTTCGCGAATCAGATAATCATCAGAGAAAACGGCGAGATAATTTCCGTCGGGCCCGAAATGGTTGTAAACGACGTCGAGGATTACAGCCAGGCCCAACGAGTGCGCTCTGTCGATGAATGTACGCAAATCGTCCGGGGTTCCGTACAAATGCGAGGGTGTAAAAAGATTCACCCCGTCGTAACCCCAGCCGAATTTCCCGGGGAAATCTGCGACCGGCATCATCTCGACCACCGTGATTCCGATGCGCGCCAGCTCCGGCAGCTGCTCCGCCGCGGCGCGCCACGTTCCCTCCTTCGTAAATGTGCCGATGTGCATTTCGTAGATGATTTGGCCTTTCAGCGTAATGCCCGGCCACTGCGAGTCGGTCCATTCGAACTGTCTTGGATCGACGATGCATGAGGGGCCGTGCGGCCCATCTGGTTGAAAACGCGATGCCGGATCGGGATAGAAGATTTCTCCGCCGTTTACCCGAAATCGGTAACGAGTGCCGACGCCAGCATTGATAGCGCCAGAAAAATATCCGCCTGGTTCCGGTGTCAGCGAATGAAACGTTCGCTCCAAGCTCGGGCTATGTTCGAGGACAACATCAAGCTCTCGTGCTTTCGGGGCCCAGAGGCGAAAATGGGTTTGGTTTTCGCCAACCACTTCCGCGCCGATAGGGTAGCGACGCTTTACACTCGACATCGGGAACAAACATGGCGCTCCTCGTCCACTAAACAACCACGCAGCTGGGGCTGTAGGATGCGCTGTCGTCAGCGCATCTGCCATGATCGCTGTAGCCGCTTCCCTGTGGGAAGCGTGACA
>QHOK01000067.1 GCA_003218755.1 Verrucomicrobiota bacterium | reverse complement strand
CGAAATCGTTTGCGTTTTTCCTGAAGGCCAGCTGGAACGCAGGGGAGTTCTGTTGCGCTTGCACCGCGGTTACGAATTGATCGCGCGACACGCGAATGCGCAGGTCGTTCCGGTTTGGCTCGATCAACTCTGGGGCTCGATCTTCTCGTTCCAAGGTGGAAGATTTTTCACTAAATTTCCGAAGCGCATCCCCTACGCTTTGACCATCGCGTTCGGCAAATCGCTCAAAGCCGAGGGGGCGGATGTCGCGACCGTGCGCGAAGAATTGCTTAAGCTCGGCGAATCTTGTTTCAGCCGCCGGCCTTCACTGGATCGGCATCTTGCCGAAGAATGTGTGCGCGGACTGAAGCGCAGACCGTTCACGACAGCAGTGATCGACGGAACCGATCACTCCAGGCTGAGCCGGTCAAAATTGCTCGGCGCGGCGGCAGCATTGAGCCGTCATTTGCGTAAGGAATTTTCCGACGAACGAATCGCAATCGTTTTGCCCGCCAGCAAGGGATCGATGCTGGCGAATCTCGCTGTGACGCTGGCAGACAAAGTTCCCGTCGATCTTAATTTCACCATGGGACGGGCGGCGAATGAATCCTGCTGCAGGCGCGCCAACTTGCGGGTCGCAATTTCTGCGACGCAATTCATGGAACGACTCAAAGATTTTCCGTGGCCAGAACACGTTTTGAAATTGGATGAACTGATCCCGCGAATGAAACGCCAGATCGTCTTCTGGTGGATTGTGTCCCTTCTGGTTCCAGCACGTTTGCTTTTAAGGCTTCTGCAAATTCCCAAAAAAGGCGGTCACGCCGAGGCAGTCTTGCTTTTTACCAGCGGAACTACCGGAGAGCCAAAGGGCGTTGTGATCAGCCACCGCAACGTCGTCGGCAATGTCTCCCAGTTCCGGGAACTGCTCGACGCAAGAGAAACCGACGCCATCCTCGCGTCACTGCCGTTCTTTCACACGTTCGGCTCCACAGTCACACTCTGGTATCCGCTCATTGAGGGCGTGCGCATCGTCACGTATCCAAGTCCGCTCGAAGGCGCGAAGAACGCAGCATTGATCGAACGATATAAACTGACGTTCCTCCTTGCGACGCCCACTTTTCTGCGCGTGTACTTGCGCAAAGCCGAGCCGCGGCAGCTGCGCAGCTTGCGCCTCATTATCGCCGGCGCCGAAAAGTTGCCTCTCGATCTTGCCAGCCACTTTGAGAAGCGCTTCGACAAAAAAGTTTTTGAAGGCTACGGGCTTACCGAGACCGCGCCAGTGGTAAGCGTCAATTTGCCCGATCCGGAACCGAAAAAACCTGGGGAACAAGTGCAACCATCCAGCCGTTTGGGATCGGTTGGCAGACTTGCGCCGGGAATGGCAGCGGAAATTCGCGAACCGGATACGGACCGAAAACTTTCGTTGCACGAAACCGGAATGCTTTGGCTGCGCGGAGCAAACATTTTTGAAGGATATCTGCACGACCCCAAACGAACCGCAGAAATCCTGCACGATGGTTGGTTGAAAACTGGCGACATCGGCCGGTTCGACGAAGACGGGTTCCTTTATATCGAAGGCCGCCTGTCGCGTTTTTCAAAGATCGGCGGCGAAATGGTTCCGCACGAAACAGTCGAACAAAAAATCATCGATCTACTGGAGCTATCCGGGAGAGACGAGCGCCCAATCGCGATCGTTGGGGTGCAGGACGAGGCCAAGGGCGAAGCGCTCGTTCTGCTCAGTGCCGCAGATATCGACCTTGCCGAGCTGCGCAAAAAACTTCAGGAAGCAGGTGTGCCAAACTTATGGATTCCAAAAAACGTCCAACGCGTCGAGGCAATCCCTGTCCTCGCTTCCGGCAAACTCGATTTAAAAAAATGCCAGGAACGCGCAGCTGAAAAATAGTCGTCCAAACTTTCGCGCCGCAAACTACGGACGAGTGGCCGAATCTTCTTCTCTCAATCGCCAGGGCGAAATTCTGCCAAAAAGATCGCGCGTGGCGCCTGCGATATCTTCGGCTTTTGACACGCCACTGTCGATCAACGCCCGCCCAGTGCTTGCCCAAATTTTCCTGACGACGAGCGCACCGTTTTCGCGCACGATTCGGCCAAGATGCTGTACAGCCGCAGCTGTAGCGGACTTGCGGATGAGTTCAGGCGGGCATCGCGAAGTCAGTTCGCAATACCGGCGGGCAACCTCGCCCACGCGCAGCGTGAGAAACGCGTTCGCAGCGCCGTTGGAAACACATTTCACCAGAAGAGCTGAGATACCGCTTAGCCCCGGAATTCCGCCTTTGAGGGCCGGCACGACAGAAACGGCAAGCGGCGCGACCATTTCTCCAAGGTCAAGCGATTCGAGACCGCTCGCGACGAAAGCTGTTCCAGCGACGTTCGCATACAGCCGCACCAATTCGCGAGGAGAAGGACGCTGGACATAAATGCGTGCGACACGCCCGACCATTTGAATTTGAGTTAAGAGAACGATGAGCCCGTCGAGTCGGCCATTTTGCATCAAGGCTGTGCTAAGAAACACAGTGCTTGCTATCCTGCGGACGACTGAATCCGCCTCCGCTGATAGATGTCCGACTGCATGTTCGATGTCTTCCCTTGTGACAAGAGGCTTATCTCGTGTTCGTGGGTTTGCGGCAAGCCGCACGCGGAGAGCCTCCAAATAGGCATCGTACTTCGGGCCGGAATCCTCCTCTGGCGGGACGAGAGCAGCAGGAAGTCTTGCGTAGGCAATCGCGCAGTAGAGCGCGAAAAATCCAGCCGCAGCGCAGATACTCCAGAATACGATTGTCCCAGCGATCGGATGGATTCTGTCGGCCAACGAGATCAAGCTGGTAACGCCTGCGATTACCAGCGACACGAGGCACACGCTTATCAGCACTGCGAAGGCAACGATTAATCTTCTCGCGCTGGAATTCTGGACTGCGACAACGGGTTTCACGGTCATTGTGATTACTCTGCACTCAGCACAGCAGGCTTCAATGGAAACGTGGAACAGCAGCGGGATCTTTTACCGCGCCTGTGCGACGGAAAGGGCGGTTTTCCCGCAAACCCGTGTAGAGGTGAATTGTATCAGCTGCGACCCCAAGAAATCGGATTGCTCTCGCTAGGTTGACGCAACGCGCGAGAGCTGTCGTTTTTCCCGCACTTGATTCTGCCCGAGTTGGTCCAAGCGCACGTCGCGACTCTGGGACTCGAACCCGATCAAAATGAGAAATGGAAAGCTAACGAGTTACCGAAGCGAATCATCCCGTGCTCGGTTGTTGCGCCGCCCTCGGTTACAGTGACACAGGTCGTCGCGCACCCACAGGATCAGATCCTAACAGGCTGGTGGTTGTTCTCGCCCGCCAATTATCGCGCACCTGAGCGGCCACGGGCACTTAAAACCCGCAATTGAATTATGATTGCGGTGCGCGATGAATCTACATCTCCTTTTTTATGAGCGGCTTCTTCGAAGAAGTGCAGCGGCGAAAAGTTTATCGGGTTGCGGCCGCTTACATCATCGCCGCGGGATTCATCATTCAAATTGGTTCGGCGGTTTTTCCCGCGTGGGAATTGCCAAACTGGGCATTCCGTCTTGTGGTCGTGCTCCTGCTCATCGGATTTCCACTCGCGCTAATTCTGGCATGGGCCTACGACGTCACTCCGCAAGGTATCCGCGCAACTTCGACGCCGAGCGTGCCCGTAGCACGCCGTCGCCGCAATTTGATAATGCTGATCGCGATCGGCGTGATCATCTCCGCCGCAGCGGGTTTCTTCCTCCTGCCCCGAGCCTCAGCGCGTAAGATTGATAAGTCGATCGCGGTGCTGCCGTTTCAAAATCTGAGCAATGAAAAGGAGAACGCCTATTTCGCCGACGGCATACAGGACGATATCCTGACGAACCTCTCGAAAATCGGTGATTTGAAAGTCATCTCGCGCATGTCGGTCATGTCCTATCGCGGCGACGGCGTACGCAACGCTCGCGAAATAGGCAAAGCGCTCGGAGTCGGCACGCTTCTCGAAGGAAGCGTCCGTCGCGCCGGCAACCGCGTCCGAGTGAATGTGCAGTTGATTAACGCGAATAACGACGAGCACATTTGGGCAGAAGATTACGACCGTGATTTGACCGATGTGTTTGCCATTCAAACCGATCTCGCGCAAAAAATTGCCTCGGCGCTACAGGCAAAACTTTCTCCGAACGAAAAAGCACGACTCGATAATCGGCCAACCCAAAATCCTGACGCCTATCTGCTCTTCGTTCAGGCGCGCGATTACGCCAATCGAACGGACATGTTTCGCGACACAACGCTGAAGGCCGAGCCGCTTTTCGAACAAGCCATCAAGCTCGATCCAACCTTCGCCGCCGCTTTCGCTGTCCTCTCCATGGTCGAAAGCTGGGCATATCACAGCTTCGACCCGCTGCCAGCACGGCGTGAAAAAGCGCGGACCGCCGCCAACGAAGCTTTGCGATTGCAACCGGATCTTCCGGAAGCGCATCTGGCTCTCGGTTTTTCTTATTACTACGGCGATCGAGATTACGAACGTGCCCTGGCCGAATTCGAGATCGCGAAGCGCGACCTGCCAAACGAAGCCCAAGCCTATGTGGCCATCGGCGCCATTCAGCGACGTCAGGGCAAGTGGGCTGAATCAACTGCGAATTTGGAAAAGGCGGCTGAGCTTGACCCAAAGAACAGCTCGGTCCTCTTGAATCTCGGCTATAACTATATGGCCACACGAAATTTTGAAGCTGCCGATAAGATCTTTGATCGCGGAATCGAGGCGGCGCCGGAGTCGTTCGGCTCGCGTGCATTAAAATCGGAGTTGGCGATCAGATGGAAAGGAGACCTTAGCGTCGCCGAAAAAGAACTGGCTTCCGTGCCACCGGGAATCGATCCGCAAGGCCTGGTCACGTTGGGCCGGGCTGGCGTGTTGACATTGCAACGAAAATTCCCGGAGGCGCTTCAGGTGATCCAACAATTTCGCGAAGAGACATTGACCGTCCGCGCCGGTGCGTCCTGCCCGAAAGCTTCTCTCGAAGGTACGCTGTACTTGTTTCTGGATGACAAAGTGAACGCGCATTCGGCGTTCGAGCGCGCACGGATCGTCGCCGAGCGTTTGGTGCGCGAAAGCCCCGAAGACGCTGCTCGCCATGGGCAGCTTGGTCTGATTCTAGCCGGACTCGGTCAAAAGGATGCGGCGATCGCGGAGGGCAAGCGCGCGGTTGAGTTGTTGCCGGAGTCGCAAGACGCTTTCGATGGGCCAGAGGTTACTGCTGAACTCGCGCAAATTTACGCGTGGACCGGCGAACACGATCAAGCATTTGGGCTACTTGATCATTTGCTCGTTGTTCCAAACGGAATCACCGTTCCCGGTCTCAAGCTCGACCCCATCTGGGACCCGTTGCGCAAAGATCCTCGCTTCCAAGCGCTGATCGATAAATACTCGGCCAACCGCTAACGACGGTTTAAGGCTAAATATGAACGGGGCCTACGGACTGAACATACCGCAAACGCTAGAAGAGGTGTGCGATCCACAGCGGGTCGCCTTACTCGTTTACGATATGCAGGTTGGAATTTTAAGTCAGATTGCTAATCCCGATAAGGTAACGCTGCAGGTTCTCAAAGTCCTCACCGCTGCTCGAAACGCTTGCGTTCGTGTGTTTTTTTCGCGTCACCTTTCGCTACCAAAAGAACTCATGGGCATGTTTCAGTTCCGCATGGCCATGGCCTGGCAGCGCACGAATTCGCCTGAACAGGTGAATCCGTGGTTTTTGCGCGATGCTCCCGGATTTCAGATCACGCCGGAATTGCTGCCGCGTCGCACTGAAGGCGTCTTCGACAAACTGACGATGTCGGCCTTCGAAGGGACGTGGCTCGACTTTGCTTTGCGAGATTGCGGTATTAACGCCTTTATCATTGTCGGCGTAGCGACCGAGATCGGAATCGAACCGACGGCGCGCCACGGGGCCGACCTTGGTTACATTCCTGTGCTCGTTACCGACGCTTGCGGCGCGGGCAACGGAGATGCCGCGAAGCGGTCGATCGACAGCTTGAAGTTTGCGGGCGACGCGTTGATCACTGATACGGAGACGATTTGTGACGTCCTCCGAAAACGATCCGGCGTTCGCAACGCGTGAATTTCAATCGACGCGCGGCAAGAACTCTTCGCGGACAATCTTTCCGTCCTTAACGGTGTAAACGCCGACTTCGGACAATTTCCGCCGCTGTTTCGAATTCTTGTCGGTAACATCGGCGTCGTATTGCACGACAAAACGATCGTGGCCAACGAACGGTCCGCTGGCGTCGAAGCTGTGAATTTCCATCGCGTTGACCCACCAATCGATTTTGCCGCGAACACCTTCTTTCCCGCGGGTTTCCGGCGAACCGCCACCGGCGCTGTATGCTTCCACGCTCACGATGTTGTCGTCGTAAAGCGTGTCGAGCGCTTCGTACCATGCTTGTTTGCGAACCAACTCCACCACCTTTCTTGCAACTTGTTCAGTACTCATCTTTTCCTCCTATGTTTAGATCAACAATTTACCTGCTGAAGAATTTTTCGAGTCGATCGAGAACGCTGTTCCAGCCATCGTTGTGACGATCGCGTGACTCTTCACTTGGCAATTGCTCGTGCTTCAAGAGCAGTTCGGTGCCACCGTCGCGATCGAACAACTCGACCGTGACAATGCTATTGCCGCTTTTCCAAGCTTCGTCGTCATCCCATTTCCACGTGAAGACGATTTTCTTTCCGGGCACCAACTCCCGGTATTCGCCAAACACGCTCATTTCCTCTCCTTCCTGGTTGGTGAGGTCCCAGCGATATTTCCCGCCGACACGCACGTCGGCAACGAGGCTCCGGGTACGAACGCGTTCCGGTCCCCACCATTCTTTCAATTGCGCCGGATCCGTCCACGCGGCGTAAACGCGATCGCGTTGCGCGTTGATGAACCGTTTGATTTGGAGTGATGTCTTTTCGGCTGTTTTCGTGGTCATGATTTCCTTTCTTTATTTTCAACGAATTGCTTGAGCTCCGAGCCGATGATCGCCGTCCATCCAGCTTCGAAATTCTTCCGCGCAAAGGCCGGCGTTTTCGGAAACGTCTCGATGCCAGTGTGCGTTAACTTCACCCGTGTGTTGTCGCCTTCGCCAAAGAGTTCAAACGTCACTAGTGAATCGCCCGGTTCGTCTTTGTAGCGCCAGGTGTAAGCAATTTTCTGTTGCGGAATCACTTCTGTGACTCGGCAAAGATGATGATAATTCGTGCCTTCGTGGTCGACGACGAATTCAAATTCAAGGCCGACTTGCGGCTTGAACTCCTTTAGATCGAAATACCACTGCCGCATTTGTTCGACATCAGTCAGCGCTTGCCAAACACGGGCGACCGGCGCCTTGAATGTTCGTTCGACAACAACTGCGTCCGATAATTTGTTTGTAGTCATGGTTTCCTCAGGAGGCATATTGATCATGGCGCCGGACCCAATCCATCGGCGAATCGGGATTTTCATCGCGGCCTTTCGGCACAAGATCGAGGAAGTTGTAAGTCCCCATTAAAATGTCGAGACCGCGCGCATATGTGGAATATGTGTGAAAGATGTCACCGTCTTCGTTTTTGTAGAAGACACTCAGACCGGGAAGCTCGCCGCTGATGAATTCGCCGGTGCGATAATTGTAATAGACTTTGTTCTTCTCGTCGTCCTCTTTCGTGAAGGAGACGTGGTAATCGAAATTGAAATCGTTCCCGTGCGATGACAACCATTTGAAGCGCCAACCCATGCGCTTTTTGTACGCTTCCAACTTGGAGAGTGGCGCGCGCGAAATCGCGACAAGGGTGACGTCCCGCTGCGGCAAATGCCAGTTTGCGCCATTGAAGTGATCGGCCACATACGAGCAGCTTTTGCAGCCCTCCTCCCAATCCGGGCCGAACATGAAGTGGTAAACGATAAGTTGGCTGCACCCGTCAAACAGATCGGCGAGCGTTTCTTTCCCTTTCGGACCATCGAACACGTACTCCTTGTTGATCTTGACCCACGGCAGCTCTCGACGATGCTGACTCAGCGCGTCCCGTAATCGAGTGAACTCCTTCTCTCTAGTCAGCAGGTCCTTGCGCGCAACCAGCCACTCAGCTTCCGATACGATTCGCGGATGATCGATTTGTTTGGTTTCTGTTTTGGGTTTCATCTCTTGCAGTTTCATTTCTAGTTCCTCTGATTTTGTTTGTTTTCGTTCTCCTATAAAACTTGCTCATCACAAAAGCGGTCAGTCCGCCGGTCGAGGTCGCGCCCGCAGCTATCAGCGCCATGTTTGCTACGCATACGGGACACATGGCCTCAGGTATTGCCTTTCTCGCCAGCGGCTTTGTTCGTTTTTTCCAAATACGCGGCCAACCGATCGAGTGATCCTTCCCAGAACTTCCGATATTCCTCGACCCATTGCGCGGCTTGTTTAAGTGGTTTGGCGTCGAGCCGCATTTCATGAACGCGACCGTAACGGCGTCGCCGCAGCAATCCTGCTTTCTCCAGGACCCGGAGATGTTTCGAAACCGCGGGCAGCGACATGTCGTGCGGTCTGGCGAGGTCCGTGACGCGCCGGTCGCCTTGGGCAAGGTGGGCCAGGATCCGGCGACGGGTCGGGTCGGCCAGCGCGGCGAAGGTGCGGTTCAAACTTCTCGATTGATATTTAACCATCTGGTTAACTATTAGCATCAAGAATTAATAATGCAAACGAAAATTGTCAAATAAATCGCGGCCCCCGCCCAATCGGCTGCAGTGGATGCGGTCCCTCGAACGATTCGCGCAGAAATTTTAATCTCCTCGACGGCGCATTTTGCCAATATCAATTTCGGAAAGCCGTTCGGAGAGCACCACTGGCTGCAATGATATGCGGAAAATATGTTGGCAATTTTTGGAGAACCTTGCGACGAGAACGTAATCCGGTCTCGGCCGGCGACAGCGCCATGTCCGAAGTCGAGTGGTCGCTGGGTGCTCGTGGCCACGATTCTCGCTTCCAGCATGGCGTTCATCGACGGCACAGTTGTGAACGTGGCGTTACCGGCGCTGCAGGCGAACCTGAACGCCACAATCGTGGACGTGCAGTGGGTCATCGAGGCTTACTCGCTCCTGCTCGCCGCGCTTCTCCTTGTCGGCGGATCTCTCGGAGATCACTACGGACGCCGCCGGGTTTTCCTGGCTGGCGTCGCACTTTTCGCTGTCGCCTCGGCCTGGTGCGGACTTGCGGCCAACATCGGTCAACTCATTGTCGCGCGTGCAGCGCAGGGACTCGGAGCAGCCCTGCTCGTTCCGGGCAGTCTCGCAATCATCAGCAGTTCGTTTCCGGTGAACGAACGTGGACGCGCCATAGGCACCTGGTCGGGTTTCAGTGCGATCACCACAGCTATTGGACCAGTTATGGGTGGTTGGTTAATAGAACACGTTTCATGGCGCGCCGTGTTCTTCATTAATGTTCCAATCGCGCTTCTGGTGATTTTAATCTCACTGCGGTCCGTTCCAGAAAGCTCCGACAAGGAGAGCGCGGGACTAGACTGGTTAGGCGCAATTGTTGGAGCGCTCGGCTTGGGCGCGCTGGTTTATGGATTGATCGAATCTTCCCGGCTTGGATTCGACGATCGATCAGTGCTCGTGGCACTCGTTGCTGCAGCCGTGCTGCTCGGCCTCTTCTTGATGATCGAGACGCGAGTTTCTAATCCAATGTTGCCGCTCGCGCTCTTCCGATCGCGAACGTTCACCGGAGCAAACCTGCTGACGTTTCTGCTCTATGGCGCCCTCGGTGGAACGCTCTTTTTCCTGCCGCTCAATCTGATTCAGGTCCAGCATTACTCCGCCACCGCAGCGGGCGCGGTTTTCCTGCCGTTTGTCCTAATCATCTTTCTCCTTTCGCGCTGGGCGGGCGGGCTCGTCGAAAGTTACGGGCCGAAAATTCCGCTGATTGTCGGCCCACTAATCGCAGCTCTTGGATTCGCGCTTTTTATGTTGCCCGGGGCGAACGCTGGCTACTGGCAGAATTTTTTTCCTGCTGTCGTTGTACTCGGTACAGGCATGGCGGTCAGTGTCGCGCCTCTTACCACTACTGTGATGAATTCAATCACCGAGAATCGCGTCGGCATTGCATCCGGTGTCAATAACGCTGTTTCGCGGGCGGCTGGACTGCTCGCGATCGCAGTTCTTGGAATCGTGATGCTCCACGTTTTCAGTCGCGCGCTTGATCGGCGACTGGCGGACGGCAAGCTGCCGGCATCGATGCTGCAGTCGTTGCAGGCTCAACGCACAAAGCTCGCCGCCATCGCCCTTCCGGAAGATGCGGATTCGGCAACGCGGACGTTGATGCGCCATGCGATCGATGAATCTTTTGTGTCCGGTTTCAGAGTCGTCATGGTTGTCGGCACGGCGTTGGCGCTCGCAAGCGCAGGCGTCGCATTAACGCTTATCGGAAGGTCCAACGCCTGACCCGATATTTCTGTCGCAACTTGCACAGCTCTGTCAGCTCGCTCAGGCAGGAGCGCGCTGAAGAAATTCGCTAAGCGCGCCTGCAGCGGCGACAATCGGCCAGGCCGAAATCGCGACGATGATCGCGAAAAGCAGCGCCTCGATGACAAATTCCCAACTCTTTTCGCTGGCAAAATAACTCCGAGTTAATTCGCGAAATGACCTCCGGGTTTTGCATGTTGGGTTCGGTATCCGTTTCATCGTTCTTCTGACCGTAATCACGTTCATAGTTGAACATTTGATACTCCAAGCTGTGCGCGCGTCAGGTTACGAATTGTCAAAAGCGCGTGACAAGCCGATGACACAGGCGATCTCGACCGAACGACCGAGCTAATCGGAGCGAGCAAGCAGACTCTGTTCGTCCGACAGCGATTCAGTCATTCGGTTGCGAGACATCCGATCGCCGGAGAACGGCAGGTAATTGAGCACGGAAAGAATACCATCGTCGCCCTCCACAAGTGCCGTGCAGCTCTCGACCCAATCGCCGCAGTTGTAATAAGTCACCTTGCCGAATTCGCGGATGGCTGCGCTATGGATATGGCCGCAGAGCACGGCGTCCACAGCATAACGTTCCGCATAATGCGCCACAGCGGCTTCGAACTTGCCGATAAAGCTCACCGCGTCTTTCACACGCCGCTTGGCGTAAGAGCTGAGCGACCAGTACCCCAGGCCGAAACGGCGCCTGGCAAAATTGATGAGCGGATTGAGCGAAAGCAGAAATTGGTAACCAAGGTCGCCGGCGAACGCGAGCCATTTCACGTTCTGCACCACGGTATCGAGTTCGTGGCCATGAATGATTAAAATGCGTTCGCCCGAGGCGGTCACGTGAATTGCCCTCTGCTTGATCTCGATATTGCCGTAGGCCCCATAGAAATCGACCACCAGCTCGTCGTGATTTCCCGGGATGTAAATTACATGCGTCCCTTTGCGGGCGTTACGCAGAAGTTTTTGGAACACGTCGTTGTGCTGCTGCGGCCAGTAAATTCCGCGACGCAGCGACCAAATATCAAT
>QHOK01000273.1 GCA_003218755.1 Verrucomicrobiota bacterium | reverse complement strand
TCTCGACGGCTGGCGGCGGATTCACCTTCGCTTTGACGACCACACTTGATCCATAGATACCGGATAGCTGGCCGTTTCGCGCAAAGTCGCGCATCATGGTGAAATAGCTCGGCGCGTATCGTGTCGAGACACGCTCGCCATTTGAAGCAACTTCGTACTCGGTCATCCCGTGCTCGGCATGAGGAAATAGCGCGAGGCTAATCTGCTTTCCTTCTGCAATCAGTGTCCTGATTCGGCGACTCGTCTCAGCGCTAGGCGCTTCGAGGTCGTCTTCTCCCAGAATCCACAACTGTGGTGCTTTGACGGCACGAAGCGTGGGCATTGGGTCATAGCGAAATGGTGTGCCGGGGAGAGAATCCTTAAACTTCTCGCGCGCTTCGACCGGGGTGTACGGCAAAATGAAATGCGTGTAGTTGCCATGCACATCTTTGTACCAAGGCTCGTTGCGGTACTTCGTTCTCACAGCATCCAAACGCTCGAAATCTTTCGTGAAATTGCTCTCAAACACGGCCTCGGCTGCGGACGCAACCTCCAGAGCCTTTGAAATCTCCTCCTGGCCATGACCTTTGAGACGCATCTCAAGCGCAACCTCCTCTTGGTCTTCGTCGATGATGGAGACGGCCAGCCCGAAGCTGACAATAACGAAATCGACAGGCGCACGGGTTGCGGCGAGCGGCGCGACCCAGCCGCCCTGACTGCCGCCCTGATATCCAATCCTCGCGCAGCGCTCGCCAGCAATTCGCTTCGCTTCTCGCATGGCAGCGACGGCATCATCTGCGAGAGTATCGAAATCTTGCGTGTATTTACCTTTCGAGGCGCCGGTTCCGCGTTTGTCATAAACGAAGACGCCAACATTCTCGGCCGGTAACAGTCGTTGGAGCGCGTACGAGTCGCGTGCGGACTCATGTTCTGCTCCATGAACGAGAACCACGATCGGCACCCGCTCGTTGCCCTTCGATAGCACTAATCTGCCAGAGAGCTTAATTCCGCCACGACCGTCAAACACCGTTTCAGTTACATCGAACGGGATCCGGTAAGCTTTCTTACCGTCGAATTCGATTTCACCGCTGGCGCCCGGTTGTGCCATCGAATTTGCGCCAGCGAAACGTGCCGCCTTCGGATTGCGCGATGTCGATGATCTCTCCATCCGAAAGGCGATAGGCCCCGATTTGGCAATCACGAACCGTATCGCTTTCCGATTCATGATCAAAAGCGGTACCGATACAAGCTGAGAACGCGCAGACAAGCAATCGGCGCGAGAGCGAATGAATTCTAAAACAAGACATCTCTGTTTGTGATGCAATCCATTCCTGTTTTGGATTCGAAAATTTTTCCTCACTCGATCAGCATTACCCGAAACTGAGCTCTGATGGAGACATCTGATTCGCTCGCTTCCCACTCGCTCAACCTTCGGCTTCCAGTTCCATCCCGCGGCTTCCCAAGCCGCTCGATTCTCGACTTCGCTCGAGATGACAATTCAAAAGGTCTCGTCTTTGAAGTGACGTTTGCCCTTTAGTGCTTTCGCGTATTCGTCCTTGCTCAGAATGTTCTCATCAAGCTGCATGTCGGTGCGAACAAAGCTTTGGAACCACGCTTCGATTCGTTGTCGATCCTTTAGCACTTCTTCGCTGATGTAATTGGCGTCGATGTTGATGCAGATCGCGCCGACGATCCCGAATTCCTTTCGCTTAATAGGAATCGTCGTGCACTTGAATTTCCTCGCGCCAATGTTCAGCTCGTAGTTAAGTTTTTCTTCGTTAAGCAACTGGCGACGCTTGAGATCAATCAGCAGATTCGTTGTGCCGTCGCGCAAGTGGCGGCCGGTCACATTGTTTTCGAGTGTAACGAGTGAATGAGCGGGATCAGCGAGGTTGTGCAGCAGAATCTCGATTCCCGTGTTCGGAAACGATTTTCCGATTAGCCGCACAATCCGCTCGTAGTTTTCGAGGAACTCCTGCGTGTCGTCGGCAATCGTCTTGCCATCATATTTCTCGAATAGCTGTGCGTACACCTTTTGCTCGGCGGGTTCGAGTTGCGCCCGCACGTTGTTTTGCTCGCCGATAAAAATGAGTTGTCGCGCGGCCGTATGATCTTCGTTCTTGAGGAAGTAATGCATGCCCAGGCGAAAATCTTTCAGGCTGAATTCGCCGAAGTTTTCGCGGGTGACCGTGAAGGGATAGAAATCGTACTCTTCGAGATTTCTGCCAAACTTGCGACGCCGTTCTTTGTATTTTCCCCAGGCAAATCCTGCCGCCAAAAAGAGCAGCGACACGACGATCGAGGCGACGATGTTAATACTAAGCTCGCTCTGTAAGGCTTTGATCATAGAATGAACTCCTTTCCCGCTGTAGCCACCGGCCTGCGGCCGGTCTCTTTTGGGAAGGTCACTTCGCTGGGAAACGGCTCACAGAGCCGTGGCTACAACTTCCAACGTTGCCTCAGCGATCACAGATTTCCAGTCAGACTGGATAGCGTGATGTTTTCGAGCGTAATGTCTGCCGGTCGTGAGATGGCGTACGCAACGGCACTCGCCACATCTTGCGGCGAGATCATTTTATGACGTGGCCAGTCACCTTCGATATTGTCCCAGATGTCGGTCTCTGTCGCCGCTGGGTAAACGTTAATCACGCGGATTTTGCGATCACGTAATTCTTCGCGCACGGACTGTGAGAACCCTTCAAGCGCGAATTTACTCATGCAATAGGCGCTCCAGTTGGCGAAACCGCTCTTCGCTGCGATTGAAAGGATATTTACAACACTGGATCCGGGCGGCATCCGCGGAGCAAAATGCTGCGTCAACATAAAGGGCGCGGTGATATTTACGCCAATGGTTTGTTCCCATTCAATTGCCGTAATTTCTGTGAACGGTTTCACCACCGCGATGCCGGCATTGTTCACGAGCAAATCGATTGGTCCCTTCCCAACCTCCGCAATGAGGTCGCAAACGCCCGAAGGCTTTGCCAGGTCATAAATCAAGAGCACGACTTTGGCGCAACGCGGCTCGACGGCCTTGCGCGTCAGCGCGAGGGCAACCGTATCGCGCCCGTGCAAGAGCAGCTCCGCGTCGTCTGCGGCCAGCGTCTCAGCGATCGCGCGGCCAATTCCGCGGCTCGCGCCTGTAATAAGATAACGCTTCATTTTCGCTTAACGAAAACGTCTAACGCCCAACGCTCAACGTCCAATGCCGAATTGCAGAAACTGGTAGGGACGCCGCGCTGCGGCGTCCGGACAGCGCGGCGCGCTGTCCCTACCAATCCGCTACGTCCTGCGCAGCGTAAACCGGTTATTCGCCGTCTCCCACAAGCGCAATCGAACAAGCTGCTGGTTTAGCCGATTATCAATTTTTGGCCAAAGCGCACGGACGATATTTTCTC
>QHOK01000272.1:2470-6996 GCA_003218755.1 Verrucomicrobiota bacterium | reverse complement strand
GCGGGAGTATCCGAAACTTCAGGAGTGGAAGGGCAGAGCGGGCGAATCGGCCCAAACGCTCGCCGAGATTCTTGAGTTTGAGAAGTCGCTCGAGCTGAAGATGGAGCGTGCCTATCACTACGCATCGCTGCAACTGGCGGAGGACAGCACGAACAACGAATACCTCGCGCGGATCGGGCAGGTTCAGAACCTGCTAACCAAGATCGGTGAAGCGGCAGCGTTTGTCGTTCCGGAAATCCTGGCGATCGATGACCAGAAGTTCGCGGAATTCATTGCCGATCCGGCGTTGAAGGATTGGCGAATTAAGTTGCACAAACTTCGGCGAATGAAACCGCATGTGCTCTCTGAAGCCGAGGAACGCATTCTGGCGCTAGGCAGCGTCGCCCTCAGCGGTTACGACGACACGTTTTCGCAACTGACCGATGTGGACATGAAGTTCGGTGTTCTGACGGATGAGACCGGACGCGAAAAACCGCTTACCCAAAGTTCATTCAGCTCGTTTTTGGTGAAACGCGATCCTGAGCTGCGCAAACGCGCCTTTCATCAATTCTACGCAGAATTTCGCGACCATGAGTACACGCTTGCTGCGTCGCTTGCCTATTCCGTTAAGGCGGATGTGTTTCACGCAAGAGCAAGGCATTATTCGTCGGCGCTCGCAGCGACGCTGTTTCCCGACGATGTGCCGGTTTCCGTTTACGAGGGATTGATCAGTTCGGTCCGAGGGAATTTGGAGCCGCTCTTTCGCTATTTCGATTTGCGCCGGCGCGTTCTTGGCTTGGACGAACTGCATCATTACGACACGTACGTCCCGCTCGTTCCGGAAATCGAGACGCGCTTCACCTTTGATCATGCCGTCGAAATGGTTTTGGCCGCGCTGGCTCCGCTCGGGAAGGAGTATGTCGATGTGCTGGCGGAAGGTTTGCGCTCGAAGCGCTGGTGCGATCGTTACGAAAATAAAGGCAAACGCAGCGGGGCGTTTTCGTCCGGAAGCTACGGCGCGCCGCCGTATATCCTCATGAACTACAAGGAGGACGTCTTCGCCGATGTCTACACGCTGGCGCACGAAGCTGGCCACTCCATACACAGTTGGTTTTCGCAAACTGCACAGCTATTTCAGGAATACGAGTATCCGATTTTCCTAGCCGAAGTGGCTTCGACATTTAACGAAGAATTGCTCACACATCATCTGCTCGAGACAACACGCGATCCGAAGATGCGGGCTTATGTCATCAACAGGCAAATTGACGACCTGCGCGGCACGCTCTTCCGGCAGACCATGTTTGCCGAATTTGAAAAAATTATTCATGCCATTGAGGAAAGCGGCGATGCGCTGACGCTCGATGTTTTTAAATCGGAGTATCACAAACTTCTCGAAACCTATTTTGCGGAGAACTTCGTGCTCGATCCGGAGCTTGATCTGGAATGCCTGCGTATTTCGCATTTCTATCATGCGTTCTACGTCTACAAATATGCGACAGGAATTTCCGCTGCCGTGGCACTTTCGCAGCGCGTGCTTGCCGGCGATTCAGGCAGCGTGAAGGCATATCTTGATTTTCTACGATCGGGCGGCTCGAAGTTCCCGCTCGAGACATTAAAGGCGGCAGGCGTGGACATGACGACAGCTGCGCCCATCGAGAGTACATTGCGCTTGTTCGAACGTCGGCTCGCAGAACTGGAAGAGCTGCTACTGTAGGGCGTCTGTGTCAGACGCGTTAGCGTTTCACAGAAACGCCCTACAATTCAATGACAGCACGGGTGTTCTGGACGCCGCAGCGGGGCGTCCCTACCATTCCTTCGATGCAACTGGACGGTGGCCAGCTTCTTCAGCGACTGAAACCGCCGTTCCTCGAAAATTTCGAGAAGTTTGGCGAGCTAGGCGCTGCGGTTTCGGTTTGGCAAAATGGAGAGCCTATCATAGAGCTTTGCGGCGGATTTCGCGACGCGCGTCGCGAACATCCATGGACGAGCGACACACTCGTTTTAGTCTGGTCGGCGACGAAAGGAATCGGCAGCGCATGTCTCTTGCATGCGTTGCAGGAACACAAAATCAACCTCGACCAACGGGTAGCAGAGTTCTGGCCAGAGTTTGCTCAGAGTGGCAAAGATAACATTACGCTCGCACAATTGCTTTCCCATCAGGCGGGACTTTGCGCTCTGGATCGCCGAGTCGATGTGCTGGATTACGATGCGGTTATTCGAGCGCTGGAGGTGCAAAAGCCATTGTGGCCACCAGGGACTGCTCACGGTTATCACGCGCGCACGTTTGGATTTCTTCTCGATGAGCTGGTTCGTCGAATCGCCGGAAAGGCGCTGTCGGATTATTAAAAAGGAAAATTCGCGCCTGGCAACGATGTACGCCCCAAAAACCGGCAAGCCACCCGAGCCGAAACAATTTTATACCGATCTGGTTACGCCCGGCACTTTGGCACGCAAGACGTTTACGTCACCGTACGGCCTGCATGTGATCAGTAAGATGAATAGCGCTGCGATTCGCGCGCACCCGATTGTCTCCTTTGGCGGGATCGGGAGCGCCTCGGCGCTGGCGAAATTTTATTCCGTACTAGCGAACGGCGGAAAGGCAGATGGCCAGACATTCTTCTCAGCAGAGACACTCGAATTGATGAGCGCGACACTCACAGATGGCATCGACCGGGTTTTACAAATACCAACAGCGTTTTCGGCCGGATTCATAAAGGATTCACGAAATGCAGAGCGAAGAATGTTGGGCCCATTACGAACTTCCTTTGGACATCCCGGCGCAGGCGGCAGCCACGCTTTTGCCGATCCTGAAAATAAAATCGCGTTCGCCTACGTGATGAATCAAATGGAGCAATCGCTTTTGCCGAATGAAAAATCGCTGCGACTGGTGGACGCGATTTATCTGTAGCCGCGCCTCTGTGAGGCGCGCAACGCACGCGAGATAAGAATACACGCATCGCGCTTCGCACAGCGAAGCGGCTACATTTCGCCAATAACAGTGACGCAAACTCTTCGAAGATGTAGCGCGCGCCGGTGCTCGAAGAGAAAAATGCCCTGCCACGTTCCGAGCTGCATTTTTCCATCGACGATCGGTATTGTCTCACTGGTGCGCGTCAATGCCATCCTGATATGCGATGGCATATCATCGCTGCCCTCGGAACCGTGCGTGAAATAATCGGCATCTTCCGGCACTAGCCGATCAAAGAACTCTTCCAGATCGCGGCGAGCGGTCGGATCGGCATTTTCCATAATGAGAACGCTGCAACTGGTGTGCTGAACAAAGACAGTCACTGTCCCGTTTTGTACTCCACACCTGTCGATCTTCGACTGCAGATCATCGGTGATTTCGTAGAGGCCCTTGCCCTTCGTACGAACTTCAAATCGATCATGATGAACGCGCATAAATTTTCAGACCGAGAATACTATGTGGTAAAGTAATCGTCGCGCCTACGGCGCTGAAAAACCGCGGAATGACACGATGAAAGTGCGAGTGCAGTTTTACGCGCAATTGCGCGATCTGGTTGGAATGCGCGAGTTAGATGTTGATCTTGCCGAAGGCGCGACCGTGCATGACTTGCTCGACGAAATTTATTCGCAGCAACCGGCGCTTCGTCCGCACGATAAAAGCATTTTGATTGGGGCCGGCGTGGAATTTGTCGATCGCAATTACGAACTGAAGCCGCGCGAGGAGATTTCCATCATGCCGCCTGTGCAAGGCGGATAATCACGCTCCAATCATAGAGCAAGCGCAAGAGATTTCTCGATTTCGCTCGAAATGACAAGAAGGTCCCCCATTCGTATCGATTCGTATTCATTCGTGGTTTTCGATTAATCGCGGAAATTTTTGAAGTTCGTCGCCACACCGAAGTCACAACTGCGCACGAATTGAATCACAGTCTGGAGTTCATCTTTCTTTTTTCCCGTGACCCGAATTTGACGGTCCTGCAATTGGCTTTGCACCTTAAAACCTTGTGACTTGATCGCCTGAATAATTTCTTTTGCTTTGTTTCCCTCGAGGCCCTGTCTGATTTTCAATTCCTGCCGGGCATGGCCGACCGATGATAAGGCAGGCTCTTCCTGTTCGATATTGCGCAGATCAACCCCGCGCCTGGACAATCTTCCGATGACGATCTCTCGCAACGCTTTCAAGTGCGCCGCGTCGTCGGCCGTCAAAACAAGCTTGTCTTTTTCCGAAATGATTTCCGTTTGCGCATCTTTCAAATCGAAGCGGGTGGCAAGCTCTTTGCGCGCTTGATTAATCGCGTTGTCGATCTCCTGCTTGTCCACTTCTGAGACTATGTCGAACGATGGCATGACAAATTTCCGTTATTAGGTACTTGATGCTCGATGCTGAATCGGACGCAAGGCAACATTACGGACTGACCTCCACAATCTTGATATTGCCTTCCGTCACCCGGAATTTGATTGTGGCCTGGCCTCCGCCGTTCACTCGCGCATCTATCTTCATGCCTTTGGCGGCTGCCGGTTCCGCAACTGCACGACTTTCAAAATCATTGAAGATCTCTCCGTGTACTGCTTTGGCAAGG
>QHOK01000272.1:0-2442 GCA_003218755.1 Verrucomicrobiota bacterium | reverse complement strand
TGGTAAAACAGTTGCGGGTGAACACGCGGCCTTCGCCTAACCGGGCGCGCGTCGTTTGTCCCCGCATTCCATCTACCAGAATCTCACCCGCATCCAAGTCGAGTCCCGAGATGCTAGCCGTTGCCGGAACAACGATGGTGTAATCGACCGTGCCCGAACGGTCGAAAAAACCCCACTTGGGTCTCGGAGGAAATTTGGTGGTGATGGAAACGGAGCCTGGCTTCGTCGAGACATCGAGCGCGATCTGCGTTAACCGCGAGCGTCGGTAAGCCCTTTTAATGGCGTGCAGCTGCATCTCGTTCGCGTTTGAGCCATAAACCAGGATGGCACCATCGCCGTTCTGAATGGTTATGTTCGCGTTCGGTTCAACCGTGTAGAGGTCTTCGAAAGTCTCTTCCAAGACGCGATCGTTCTCCGATCCGCAGCCGGCAAGCGACAAAAGCAGTACGGCAACAATCTGGCGAACGTTACGCTTTTTAGTGGGAGCTGATCGCACGCAGAAATTCTATCAGCGCGTGCATGTTGTTGATCAAGGGAAGAGATGCCGTGATGGTAAACAAAGCAAAAAGCGCGGCTTCACTTCGGAAATCGCGGCGAGCTTCGTTTTTGAAGTAATCGCCGGCGATTTTCCAAAATGATCGTGACGGATTGCGGACATAGCGTGCGCTGGATCCCTCTAAGGTGATAGAATGATAGTTGTAATCTGTGATCGGTGCTGGACGATCGTAGGGCATGACGCGATCAAACGCATCGCGGTGAGTGCTATTCCGGGTTGTTGACGCTATTAGTTTCATGATTTCGAGAGTTATTTATTTCCTATGAGCTGCGTCCCGCAACTCGATTGGATTCAAACTTTGTTGCCGCAGGAGAATTGTTCGTCCCTAGGAGCCGGCGTGACATAACTGACACCCGGCGAGATATTCTTTGCGCGCAGCCGCGAGCGCATCCAGCAAAGAAAGAAGATCAGCAAAGCGGAGGTCACTGCACAAATCATATGCAACCGTAAATTGCCTTTTAGGGTCGCGCCTTCGAGTTGCCATTGCCAGGCGCCCAGACCGGTGACAATCGCCAGCGGGAGAGTCAGCGCGGCGCCCAGCAGATTGTAATAGGCGACCGCTGCAAGGATCGGTTGCTTGCGCCAGACTGCCAGTAAATCGAAAACAACGCTCGCGATAAACAGGCCGATCGGAAAATGAATAATCACCGGATGCTGCGCATGCCCGGCGAGGAGCGCAGCCTTCAGATCGAAGGGATTTAGGGAATGGGCATGTGCCAGAAATAGTTTCATAACGTTCACGGGCCGCTACAAAGGAGCGTCAATCGCCTTTCCTACTTCTCGACCACGATTGTCCCAGTCATCTTCGGGTGAACTGAGCAAAAATAGGTATAGGTACCGGGCGCGCCCGCTGTGATCGTGAACTCTTGGTCCGTGTCGAGCGCAGTCGATTTCTTAAACTGCTTCTCGACACTCACCACGGTGTGTGGTTCCTCGTCCCGATTGATCCACGTAATCTTTTCTCCAGACTTCACGGTTAAGGTCTGGGGATTGAAGGCGAAGTCTTTGATCTCTATTCTATTTTGCTTGTTGCCGGTGGTATCGACTTCCTTCATTTCGCCAGCGAATGCGAAGATAGATAGATTGAGGAAAGTGATGGCGCATAATAGTGCCATTTTCTTATTTCTTTGAGTTAGTGTTTTCATAGTTAGGTTAGGTTTGGTTAGGTTAACTGAGGTTGGAATCGACGACGGCGAGGGCAGTCTTGCCCTGCTTATACTGGACGCTCGTTAAGCCGAGCATGCTGCGCAGCTTTTCAGCCGGGACCTTTAAAGGGCCAGGGGATGGAGCCGTTCCCGGTGCCGGCTGCGGGAAGGCGGTCGACATTGCGGTGTGGAAAGTTATGTTACCTTCGACCTTCTGAAGCACCTGGTGGATGTGACCGTTTAGCACCGTCACTGAGCCGAAGCGTTTCAGATATCCAAGAGCGCGTTCGCTATCGCTTGTCCCCCAGCCCCACTCGGGATAGACCGCCCAGAGAGGGATGTGCGCGAAGACAACAATCGGCGTGCTCGTTCCGAGGCCTTTTACATCGGCCTCAAGCCACTCGAGCTGCTCATCTCCCAGCTGCCCCAGACCGCCGGCCTGAAGATCCAGGACGTTCACCAGTCCAATGAAATGGACTCCGTTTTTGTTAAAGCTGTACCAACCGGAGCCCTTGGCTTCGACGCTCTTTAAATACCGCTCACGGTAGAGCTTTCCGCCATCGTTAAGGACATCGTGCTCGCCCGGAACATAGAAAACGTCCTTGGTCCGGCAGCTCTTGAGCACTTGATCGAAGGTGTCAAACTCCTCTGGCTTCGACAACTGCGTGATATCCCCCGTGTGAATAAGGAAAGACGGTGGAGTGGGCATCGCGTTGATGCGATCGAGCGCAACTTGGAATG
>QHOK01000066.1 GCA_003218755.1 Verrucomicrobiota bacterium | reverse complement strand
TGGCCTTTACGCAGTTAGCGATCAGGCCTTGTCTTTCTTGAAATCGTCCTAGAAAGGCGGTTTGGACTGATGAATCTTGCTGTAAGCTGACCTTACGAAGCTCCTAAGTTCCTTGAGAAAGGTCAGTAATTTTCCTAAGGATGTTGGGGCCTAGTGCTACACCTCTAGTGACATGTCTTTCCAAAGGCAGCTAGTTATCGGTTTGAACCCGCGACGGCTAGCTCGGTTTCCATGAGGGCTTCTGGATTTACGATGCTTTCGGCGAGTCTGTTGAGAACCTGATTTGTTTCCGCTTCTTCATCAAGAGTAGTTTGCAAAAGCTCTGCAGCTTTGTTTTGGCCGAGCAGATGAGCGAAAGTGCGAACACTGCCATAACCGGCGATCTCATAATGTTCGACCTTCTGCGCCGCAACAATGATACCAGCGTCAAGTACGGATTCTTCGCCGTCTAGCTGCAGAATTTCTGAGCCTTCCTCAACAAGCCCTTTCATAGCACGGCATGTCTTACCCTTTGGCTTTTCATTAAGCTCTTCGAAGACTTGTTCAAGCCGTTCTACGTGGGATTTGGTCTGTTCCAAATGTTTCTCAAAAGCGTCCTTCAAATCTTCGGATGAAGCAGCCTTCGCCATTTTTGGCAAGGCTTTCAATAACTGATGCTCCGCGTTATAAAGATCCCGCAGTTCGTTGGTGTAAAGTTTTTGTAACGTATCCAGCTTCATAATCCGGCTTTTCCTTTCTTGTTCCTGACTTTTTTTGTTCCCTAATTCTTTATTGACGCAGCGCGTTTTTAGCACCGGCCCTAACAAAGAAACGCCGCTAGGTGTGGAATTGCGCGTCTTCGATTTTAAAAAACTGCAAAGCTCGCGTGAATCTATCGAAACCAACTCACCAGAAATTTTCAATTAGTTATCAGTGTTGCGTTTTTGTCTTTTGCCCGGACCTCTGGCAGTCGCGCCTGCGCGTTTGCGATCTCACGCCGCGACGATTCTATACAGCGATTAAAACTTCTCATGCGACGGTCAATCGTGCGCTTGTATATCTTCACATAGTCCCTTGCCATTCGTGTGACAGTGAAACGCTTCTCAAAAACCTGCCTACAGCATGCCCGACTAAGATTGCAAACCCGGCGAATTGCTTCCGCCGCGTCATCCAGTTCTCTTACAATGAAACCTGTGACTCCGTCTTCCATCACCTCCGCAACAGATCCACCGTCGTAAGCGATTACTGGAGTACCGCACGCCATCGCCTCAATCATGACCAGCCCGAAAGGCTCCGGCCAATCAATTGGAAACAGTAAGGCGTAGGCATTTCCCAGAAACTCGTTTTTCTCCGAGTCGCTGATTTCGCCAACCCATTCCACGAGGGAGTCATTCAGCAGCGGCTCGATAACGCGTTTGAAATACCGTCTATCGACCCGATCAACTTTGGCGGCGATCTTGAGGGGCATCCCGACGCGCTTGGCAATTTCGATCGCCCGGTCCGCTCGTTTCTCTGGCGAGACCCGTCCCAGGAACGCAAGGTAATCTCCCGTGTGGGGATGAAACTGGAATAAGTCTTTGGGCAATCCATGGTAAACCGTCGCCTGCCAGTTTGCCCAACGCAAGGGTTGCCGTTGAGCGTTCGAGATGGATATAAGCCGTTCATGTCGAAACCGGTCGAACACAGGAACCAAGTCGGGAACGTCGAGGCGGCCGTGCAACGTCGTGACATGCGGAACCCACAGATAGCGACAAATGGGAAAATGAAGGTATCCAGTGTGAAAATGAATCAGATCGAACTCATCAATGTGCTCGATGAGGTGATCTAGCAGGAGGACTTCCCGCGCCACCGGGTCTTTGAGAAACTCGTTTTTCTCCGAGTCGCTGATTTCGCCAACCCATTCCACGAGGGAGTCATTCAGCAGCGGCTCGATAACGCGTTTGAAATACCGTCTATCGACCCGATCAACTTTGGCGGCGATCTTGAGGGGCATCCCGACGCGCTTGGCAATTTCGATCGCCCGGTCCGCTCGTTTCTCTGGCGAGACCCGTCCCAGGAACGCAAGGTAATCTCCCGTGTGGGGATGAAACTGGAATAAGTCTTTGGGCAATCCATGGTAAACCGTCGCCTGCCAGTTTGCCCAACGCAAGGGTTGCCGTTGAGCGTTCGAGATGGATATAAGCCGTTCATGTCGAAACCGGTCGAACACAGGAACCAAGTCGGGAACGTCGAGGCGGCCGTGCAACGTCGTGACATGCGGAACCCACAGATAGCGACAAATGGGAAAATGAAGGTATCCAGTGTGAAAATGAATCAGATCGAACTCATCAATGTGCTCGATGAGGTGATCTAGCAGGAGGACTTCCCGCGCCACCGGATCTTTGCAGCGCTCGTTTTTCCGGAGCGAGCGCTGGCACGGCGCAACGAGCCGCGCACTTGTAACGGAGTCGCCGCTGGCAAACAGAGTAACGTCATGTCCAACGCGAACCAATTCCTCAGTAAGATAAGAGACGATCCGTTCCGTTCCTCCGTAGTGTTTCGGAGGTACACTTTCGATTAGCGGCGCAACCTGAGCAATTCGCATGTTCCCCTTTTTCGTCGCGAGATCCAAGCTTCACTGACGCACCGCTTCCTGCGGGTGTTCTTTCTGTCCTGAAAGCCTTAATCGCCATGGTGATTCCCAAATCTCTGTCCCAACCCTTCGAACGCGGTCTTAGCTTTGGTTTTAACGTTTCGCGGAAAATGAAACGTTCTCAGGCATCTGGCTCACAAACAGGAATTCCCCTATCCAATGCAGCTAGGAAATCGCAGACACAAACGGCGGAAATTCCTAGGGAATCCTGCCAAGTGTGGTTCCTTATCGCACAGATGCCCGTTCGCCGAAACAGGACAGTGGTTTAAAGGTGTCCCGTCAAAGCGAGAATTATAACGATCAAGAGAATCAATCCGAGGCCTCCACTCGGCCAGTATCCCCAACCGGAACTATACGGCCACGCCGGGAATGCCCCGATTAGCAGCAGGATTAAGATAATCAGTAGAATAGTGCCCATGCTTCTCCTTTCTTGAATTAATTCGTTCTCACGAGCGATTTTGGACGTTGTAACATGTTGGACAAGAAGCAGAGACGCACGCCGTTACTCTCTGAATCAAAACAGCGACACATTTCCCCAAAAAAAATTCCTGCTATGTGTTGCTGGTGGAGCGAAATAGCGGACCCACCCTTCACGGGCATGGGTGCCGCGCTGAGATAGCGCACTCTACAGCACGGCGATCTCGGCAAATCTACATCTAGTTGCTAACCGTGCTCGACTTCTCTTGTCTCGACGCGGACTGCGTATTCGCTGGGTTTGAATTCGCGACCGGCTCGCGCGGCATGAACTTGGGTGAATTCAGCCCCAAAAAGGAGGATTTGCGATGAATAGTAAACCCAGAGTAACAACGTGATGAGTGAGCTCGCAGCTCCATAGGCCGAGCTAGCAGCGCCGCTGCCTAGATAGAAGCCCAGCAACCATTTCCCCAGGCCAAAAAGGATCGCAGTCATGACGGCGCCAATCCAAACGTCTCGCCATTGAATTTTGACGTCCGGCAGGAACTTGAAGATCATCGCGAAGAGTAGTACGACGACCGCAAAGTCAAAGATGAGATAAACGGTCAGCGCGATCACGATTCCACCCGGCAACACAGATTGCACGTAGTGGCTAAATCCCTTAAGCAGAGCTTCGATCGCTAGCGAGACGAGCAGCAGAAAACAGATGCCGGCAACCATCGCAAATGATAGAAAGCGGGTTCGCAGAAATCCCCAAATACCGCGACTGGGTTTTGCTTTGACACCCCAAATCGTGTTCAAGGCGTCCTGGAGCTGACCGAACACACCACTCGCGCCGAAAAGCGCGAGCGCGACTCCGATTATCGTCGCAATAGTGCTTTTGCCAGATTGCGAAGCTTTTTCGGCAATGTTTTGTACTACCTGCAAAGCGTTTGGATCGAGAAAATAGCTCATCTGTTGCGTTATCTTGTTCCACGCACCTGCCGCATCATCTCGGAAAATTACTCCCACGATCGCGAGCAGCACGAGGATCAGCGGCGCGAGCGAAAAAACAGTGTAGTAGGCGAGCGCAGCGCCCAGTTGCGGCGCCTTATCTTCCAACCACTCCTGAAACGTTTGTTTCAATAGGCTGAAGACATTTCCAAAAAATGATTCTGACGTTTCCGAGCTAGGCTGCTTTTCCACAACGAAAGGCCTTTGGTTAAGGATTCGCTCGTAATCGTGCGCGTGGTGGTTGCAAAATAGCGCGCATAGATAAGTTCGGGATCTCGGCCCTGTTATTTGCGAGGCACGAGAACCGTGAGTGCTCGCGAGACAAAATCAATCTCCGCGCTCCTGCCTAAATTAACCTTTTCTCCATCGAGAGTCGCAGGAATTTCTTTGCTTAATTGCACATTTACGCGCTTTGTTTTGGTGAGAAGTATATTTCTGTCATCGCGCCATTTACCAAACGCGGCGGTAGTGGCAAGGCCTATCACCTCAGCTGCGCTTTCCACATCGATGACCGCGGCTTCAAGCGCTTGCTCCGAATCGGACATTTCTTTCGATATCAACGGGCAGATAAGCGCCACGGCTTCAGTTTCACCCTTTCCTCCGCCTGAGATAAGATACTGCACCTTAGTTTCAAACATCCTTTGAAAGGCGACGCTCCCCTTTTTGATAGCATCCGCTATATTTCCTTCCCGCATAGATTCGCGGGGTTGTGTCCAAAGCGCAGGCGCTCCCACAATGGCGGCGATCAAAAACCGTTTGTTCGCGACCCGACCTCCGGAAAGCACTTTTGCTGAGGGAGCAGTGAGCGTTTTCTTTAGCGCCTCTTCCCACGGCACGTTTCCATACAACGTTCGAGGAAGCATATTCATCGTCCCCCCGGGAAGCGGAATAAGATAGGATTCCTTTTCGGCGCATGCTTCTGCAGCTGTCCGGATGGTGCCGTCGCCACCAAGCACGATAAGCACTTCCAGCTTCTGCCCGGCCGCCTCTGCGAACGAACGCTCCATTTCTTTTGCCTCGCCACACCACGCCTTCGGCTCAACAATGCCCGCACGCTTGAGGATACTGAGCATCTTCTGCTCAGATTCCAAATCGCAGCCTCCGCTTGAGGTATTGATTATGGCCCCAACCTTAATTCTGTTAAACGGATGGCGTTAGGCACAAATCACGTTTGCGTGGCGGGCGGCGCGCCTAAATCCCCTTGCCCTTGGACGCGTGCTCAGCGCGGTTCGCTCGGCGCGTGCCCCCGAGCATTGTTTCCGTTCCGCTCTGCTTTTTTTCGAACTCGCTCGAACTGTTTCTCAAGGCTGGTTAGATCTTCGTCGGAAAGTTTTTCCAGATCGATGAGCTGATTTCGAGCGCCCTTCAGCGCTCGAATTACTTCGTCGAGTTTCAAATGAGCCGCTTTGGCATCGCGGTTCTGCGTATTTTGAATGAGAAAGACCATCAGGAAAGTAACAATTGTCGTTCCGGTATTAATAATGAGCTGCCACGTGTCCGAATAATGAAACGTGGGACCGGTTAGTCCCCAAATGACGATAATGAGAATAGCGCTGGCAAAAGCCCAAGCGCTACCGAGCACCATCGACGAGCGCCTTGCAAAAAGCCGAAAGGCATCGCTCACTACGCAAAAGAAATCTCGCGATTCTTCCTGTTGCTTAGCTTTTTCCTGCGCCCTAACGACGGAAAATCAAACCGAGCACGAAACCGACCCCGAGGGCGGTAAAGACTGCCTTCGTCGGGTTCTCGCGAACGTATTGCTTGCTGTCGTCCTGAAAACTGCGGACGCGATGAAGTGCATCGTCCAATACTTCTTTCCCGCGCTCCCGATATTCATCGGCCATTGCGCCTGCGGCCGAGCGGAAATCTTCCGCCGCTTTGCGACCGTGCGTTACGCCACGATTTGCTTTTTCTTTCGCCTGCGGCGGAACCGCAGGCCCTTGGCCCATTTGGTTTTCGTCATCCATAGAATTCCCCAATCTTCATGCTTTCGGTGCTGATGCTTCGCTGACGGTGCTGATATCCTCAGCGCCAACAGTTTTGAAAATGTGCTTCGCCCGATCAACGTCTTCGCTTTCGTCCGTATGCACGGCGATCAAGTAATTCCCCTTTTTCAACTTCTCGTCATAGCGCTTTGCCTCGATCTCGGGAATGCCGAGACCGATCAAACCGCCAACGACACCGCCGGTCGCCGCTCCGACGGCCGCGCCACTAAGCGCCGCCATAATTGGACCCGCGGCGATAAACGGACCGACGCCGGGAATCGCCAAAGCGCCAATTCCTGCCAGCAATCCGATCACGCCTCCGGTGGCACCGCCGGCCGCTGCACCTGTCGTTGCGCCCTCCGGCGCCTTTGTCGCTTTAACGTGACCGACGTCACGCGTGCCGCCAGTATCAGGCATGAGCACTGAAATTTCCGAAGTTGCGAAGCCTTGACCTTGGAGCTGCTGAACAATTCGTTCAGCCTGGCCGTGTGTAGTTGCAATACCGAATACTGATTTAGACATAATGATTTTCTTTCGTTTGTGTGAGGTTGTTTGTTAGTTCGATCCTTTGACGTCGAGTTGATCGTGGATCTTGCCGCCGCCAGCCGCTGATCTTGCAAGCTGATCGATTCTTGCTTTTTCTTGCGCAGTCTTAACGGGTCCGCGGAGTGTAACGTGGCCGTTGGCCGTAATGACTTTAATGTTCTTCGCAGTCGTTGAAAGCTCGCGGTCTTTCATTAGCGCCTGCCGAATAGCCTGCGTGGTTTTTAAATCCGCAGAACTGTTTGACTGGTCTCCAGAAGTCTTGGTTTCACCGGAGCGATCCCGCTCGTTTGTTGCTGTGTTATCGGGTTTCGCCTTCTCATTGCCAGCCAATGCCGCTAGGCTAAATACGCTGAGACAAGCTAAGGCTAGTAAAGTTCGTTTCATGGGTCCTTTCGTTAGAGTTTGCGGGGTACCGGTATACTGATCGCACCAGGACGCCCACTGGCTTCGGTCAAGGTAGTCTGAAGTAACTGCGCACCATCCCGATCCTCCAGTAACTCGGCGTATGTCCGAGCGCAGCCGTAGCCAGCCATCTCATAATGCTCGACGCGCTGCGCCGCAGCAATTAGCCCGGCATCGCGCACTTCCTCTTCAGCATCTTCTTCGATCATTTCCTCTCCCTCTTTAATTAGACCCTCCATGCCCTCACATTTCGGGCCGCGAGTTGACTCATTATGGCTCGCTAAGATCTTTTCAAGACGCGCCACGTGTTCCTTCGTCTGCTCGAAATGTTCTTCGAATCCCGCCGCAAGCTGTTTGTTAGTAGCGGCTTTAACCATTTTCGGCAGCGCTTTGATAATCTGCTTTTCCGCGCTGTAGAGGTCTTTAAGTTCGTGAATGTAAAGGTCTTTGAGTGTTTCTAGTTTCATATGTGTGGATTTAATATCGTTGGTGTTGCCCCACCTGAGTCTTTCATGAAGCTGTAGCTCCCTGAATGTTTATGTGCAGCCCCGCAGCAGAAAGATCAGGAGCAAAATCGGAATCGGTATTCCGAGAAGCCAAAGTAAAATGTACCCAGTCCCCCCCGCTTGTTTGATTCTATCAGTTAGACGCATCTCAGATATTCTTTCTTAACGTTATTGGTTCCATCATTCTTCGTGTGCGCAGGAACCTGCTTCGACTAATGAAAATGCACAATCGGGACGGCGGATGATCGTCTGGTAGGACAAAAGCCTATAACACATGACGGTTAACCCGAGGCCTTGATTATCGTGCGAACGTGCGCCGTTATCTTCCGACCGCTGTTATCGTCATTGCTTGCCTCATCGATCATGCTCCGGGGATCACCCGCCGCCCTCGTGATTAAAAGCTTATCGGTGGCGTGCTTCGCATCTCTTTAACGGCCAGCTTGGTGAGCAGCCGCGTAATAGGTTACCCACAGAAAATGAAATTCGAATTATGACATCACGTAAGATATGCATTTCATTATCCCTCCTCGCATGGTTGTTAGTCGCGGTGAGTTGTAATCACAGCGTTGTTACAGGATCGAAATTGACGCTCAGTAATTACGATCAAATCACCACCGGAATGACCAAGGCGCAGGTGGAAAGAATTCTCGGGCCGCCGACTACAGTCGAAACGAAGGATATGATGATCTTCAAAAAAACAACTTACCGGTACGAAGATGGCAAGAAATTCGCCATGTTCACATTCAAAAACGACGAGCTAGATAGTAAGGAAGGCAATCTTCAGCGCGAACCGTGATGGTCGACCGTGGGCGCGCTATCGGCATTGGATCCTAGTCTCTTCAACCGTGGAACCTTCGGTATCGGCACGGTTTTGCAATTATGAACGGAGACAAAATGCGCTGGTTCCTTTTCATCCTAGGGTCGTTAGCAACCTTCAGATTGAGCCATCTGTTTACGAAGGAGCGCGGTCCGTTTGCTGTTTTTGAGCGTCTTCGCAATGCAATGCCAGGTGGGCGAGGCTCGGCTAAGGAATGGCTCAGCTGCCTCTTCTGCTTTTCCCTGTCTGCAAGCGCGCTAGTTTGCCTGATTCTTTGGCTGGGAGGAATGAATCTCAGCTGGGAGGAATGGGTGCTGACTTGGCTCGGCTTTAGCGCTGTCACGTTGATAATAAATCAGGCGCTTATGTTTCAAAAAATGAAAGGATAAGGGCGCCAAGGCTGTAAGACGCCATGCCACCCTCCTATCCCTAGAGAAAGTCGATGCCAGAAAAAAACGTCGATCTGCACGGCAGCGCACCAGACAAACACAAGGTCGCGCTGCTTTTAATCGACGTCATCAACGATTTTGATTTTCCCGAAGCGGATCAATTAATGAAACATGCACGACCAATGGCACGAACCCTCTTACGCTTAAAACGGCAGGCACAAAAAGCTGGCGTCCCGGTCATTTACGTAAACGACAATTTCGGTCGATGGAAATCCGACTTTCGGCGTACTGTCGACTACTGTGCACGACACGGTCACGGCCGCGACATCGTGAGATTACTGCGGCCCGAAGAAAACGATTACTTCGTGCTCAAACCAAAGCATTCGGGGTTCTTTTCTACCACCCTCGAGACCCTTCTCCGCTACTTGGAAACCCAAACTTTAATTCTTACCGGTATCGCTGGGAATTTTTGCGTCCTTTTCACCGCAAACGATGCCTACATGCGCGATTTTAATTTGTTCGTGCCTTCGGATTGGTCTTCTGGAATCGTGCTGCACAGGACGCAAAAAGAGAAGAGAAAACGATACAGCCACTCGGGAAATAGCAGAGCGTAATCGAAGGTGTCATTGGCAATACTTTCTCCGTGAAGCTGCGCCAGAAAAGGTTATTAAAACCACCATTCCCGCCAATGGAAGCGCGTTCGGTCGAGGAAATTCCGACCGGACACGGCTGGCAATACGAGCCGAAATGGGATGGATTTCGTTGCATTGCGTTTCGTGATTGCGAGGAGATTTACTTGCAATCAAAGGCCGGGCAGCCGCTCGGGCGTTATTTCCCCGATATTGTCGCCGCTCTCGCCAGGCTACCTGAGCAACAGTTCGTTCTCGACGGCGAACTTGTTGTCCCCGTCAGCGGCTCACTTTCGTTCGATGAACTGCAACTGCGTCTCCATCCGGCCGCGAGTCGCGTTCAGAAATTAGCCAAAGCTCATCCAGCAACGTACATAGTGTTCGATCTGCTCGGGGAGAGTGTCCGAGTGTATTTGCAGCGACCGTTGCGCGAACGCCGGGGATTTCTTGAAACATTTGCACGTTCGAATTTGAGATCGGCCAAGTATTTGCGGCTTTCTCCGGCGACGACGGATCCCCGCACAGCCACCGAGTGGTTTAAGAAGGTCGGCGGCGACCTTGATGGGATCCTCGCGAAACGTCTGGACGCTCCCTATGCTTCGGGCGAGCGCACCGCAATGGTCAAGGTAAAGCAAATCCGCACTGCCGATTGCGTTGTTGGCGGATTTCGTTACGCGCGCGGCAGCCGCCTCATCGGTTCTCTGTTGCTCGGGCTTTACCGCGATGATGGGTTGCTCCACCACGTCGGATTCACATCTGCTTTTAAAGCATCAGAACGTCGCGAGTTAACAAAGAAATTTGAAGCGCTCAAGAAACCACCGGGATTCACTGGCAGCGCACCGGGGGGACCGAGCCGTTGGAGCACAGATCGCACCGGTGAATGGGAACCAGTCGATTCGCGAGTCGTAGTGGAAGTTGCCTACGACCATTTTACCGGCGGCCGATTTCGGCACGGCACAAAATTTCTACGTTGGCGTCTCGACATAGACCCTCGCCAGTGCACGATGGATCAAGTGGAGTGTCGCGAAGGTAAATCACTTGCGCTGTTGCAGCGTTAGGATTCGGGAACCGCGGCGGGTTCGAGATCGGAAATGGCCGGGCCATTAAGCACGCGGCCCAACGCGTCAAAGCGCGAGCCGTGACACGGGCAGTCCCAAGTTTTTTCGCATGCGTCCCAGCGCACCACACATTTCAAATGCGGACAGACCGCCGAAAACGCGCGCAGCGTTCCGCCCTCGTCCCGATACGTTGCGATTTTTTTTATTCCGTCCCGCAATACTGCACCGTCGCCGGGCTTAATCTCATCGACAGACTTGGCTGAACCCGGCGTGACGTAATCACGAAGTTGCGCCGCCACGTTGGCGTTCTCGGCGATGTAATCCGCGAGCACTCGCGGATTCAACGTCTTGCGCGATGGATCATACAACTTCGCCCACCGATTTTCCCGCCCAGCGATAAGATCAACAAATAAGATGCCAGCTAGTGTTCCGTGCGTGATGCCATTGCCTGAATCCCCCGTGACAACGTAGACATTTTTATCCCCGGGACTACGACCGATGTAGGCCACGCCGTCCACTGATTCCATCACCTGGCCGGACCAATGGTCAGTCATCTTGCCAACAAATGGGAATCGGTCGCGCGTCCACCGTTCAAGCTTCACGAAACGCTGCTGGCAGTCTTCCGCCTGTCCGGTCTTGTGATCTTCGCCGCCAACCATGAGCACATCGCCTTCGTCGTCGCGCGCGAATCGCACGTAATGATAAGGCACCGGTCCAACCTCCTTCTTCTCCTCTTCTGCAGTCTCCGCCGTATCCCAGAAAAGGGCATGTCCAATTTGGCGCGTGACGCGCAAACAAATGACGTAGGTCGTATACGGCTCCTGTTTTGAATGGATCGCCACCCGGTTATTGATCGGGCAGTTGGTCGCCACCACCGCCGCTTGCGCTGTGATGGTATGACCATCCAAGGTTTTCACTTTGACCCGATCACCATCTTCGACAGCGACCACGCGCGTGCCGGTGAAAACTTTTCCGCCGCAATCGATGATCACTCCCGCCACCCCATTCAGATATTTCAACGGATGAAATTGCGCTTGTCGCGGAAAGCGCAGCACCGCATCGGAATTAATTTTTGTATCCGGCAGCGAATCGAATCGCGCGACGTCGCGCAGACCGACGCGGTGAATTGCCTCCAGTTCCTTCATCAATTCTTTGACCGGACCTCCGGGCGGCAGAAACAAATAGCCGTCCACCCGCTCGAAATCGCAATCGATCTTATGCTCACGAACGATTCGCTCTGCACAGTCAATCGCCGCGGTGTGGCTCTCGGCAGTCAGCCGCGCGCATTCCTCGCCGAGAAACTTTTCAATGTCGATATAGCGATCGTCGATTGCATTAACCAACTGTGCGGTTGTTCGGCCGGTCATTCCCCCTCCGACTGGTCCATCATCGATGAGGACGACATCACGATCTTCCCGCGCGGCAAGGTAGGCCGTAGTCACACCGGCAATGCCGGCGCCGATGACGCATACGTCCGTTGTGATGTCTTGCTGAAGAGGGGCGGTTGAAAATTTCTGCGCCGTGCGTTCCCAGAAGGACGGGTTCGCGCCGGCGCGTTCGCCTGCAGTTGGCATATACACAGAATCGCACGAGGCCGAGATCAAAGCCGTGAGGCGGATGGCCGAATTTTGTTCCTGCGCATGCTAGAGTTAGCTGCGTCTCCGAGGCTATCGGAACTCGAAAAACTTTCGTTAGTCGCGCGTTGCGAACTTTTTAGGCAACCAAACATTCGCCGGGAATCGAACTGAAACTAACAACCTATGAACAAATACATATTGTGTTTAATCGCCGCGCTGATTGGCATGGCGTTTGTCGCTTCTTGCACACAACAACAGCAGGGAACGACTGCGACCACGACGGCACCGGCAGTAACGAAACCGTCACCCACTCCATCGCGGACCCGGCACAAGGCCGCAAAGAAAACTCCGCCGAAGACAGAGGGGGCAACTGAGTCGCCCTCGCCTGCGGAGTCACCTGCGCCGACGCCGTAAAAGGAAGGACACGCGTGAGTTGGAGGGAACGGAGGGAACCAACGTTTGCGATGAGCTAGCCACTCGGCTAGTGAAGCGCATGCGCCTTGTTCCGGCGATTTTTTAACCCGTGTCAGGCTCAGTTTGCCGTCGCCGTCGCTTCGAAACCGTTCATCGAGAAGAGTAGAAACACCGAGAACTTAGAATTGTTCAGGTGTCCCACCGTCGCGCGCGAAGAAACTTCAGAACTGCCGCCTCGACCGCACGCAGATTGATATTGTCAGGGGTTTTGATTACTTGGCCGAGTCCGGCAATTTGCCTGCCGCTTAGGTAAGCTTCGACGATGGCCGGGTGCACATAACATTTGCGGCAAATAGCCGGTGTGTTGCCGAGAAGTTGTGCCACAGCGCAAACGGCTGTCTTCACATTCGCCTTGGCCTGTTTCTTCGTTTCGAACTCGCCTTGCGCGTTGAGTGCGATCGCTGCCAGGACTGTTCCAGCCCACGTCCGGAAATCTTTGGCCGTGAAATTTTCATTCGTGATTTCGCGTAAGTAGTCGTTCACGTCTTGCGATGCAACGTCGCGCACCTCGCCGTCATCGATGTACTGGAACAGATCCTGGCCCGGCAAGTCCTGGCACTTCGAAACGATCTTTGCGATGCGCCGGTCGGTCATATCCACTTCGTGTGCGCGTCCGCTCTTCCCGCGAAAACGAAAACGCAATCGGTCTCCCTTCACCGTGACATGCCGATCCTGCATGGTCGTTAGCCCAAATGATTTGTTCTCACGCGCGTATTCTTCGTTACCGATGCGAATGAAAGTTCGTTCGAGCAATCGCACGACTGTGGCGAGGACCTTTCGCCTCGGCAGACCAGGCAATTTGAGGTCCTTGGCGATTCGCCGCCGAATATTTGGCAGCGCCTTGGCGAATGCGGCAAGGCGATCGAATTTATTCTCATCGCGCAACTCGCGCCACCGGTCGTGATAACGGTATTGTTTCCGTCCTCGTGCATCACGACCCGTCGCCTGAATATGGCCACTTGGGGAGGGACAAATCCAAACATCCGTCCACGCTGGTGGAATTGCCAGACGTTTGATTCTGAGGAGACGTTGCTCGTCGCCGATTGTTTTGCCTTCTGTATCTAAATACTCGAACTCGCCATTGTTCGCTCTCCGCGTGTAGCCCGGACGATCATCGCTAACGTAGTGCAGACCGGCTTCCTCCGCCGCCTCCGCAGAATCAGTAGCGAATCCGGATTCGATTGGCTTCTGCTTTCGGTATTTCTTAACGCGTGCGGGCATCGAGGAGCTCAATTTTCAGCAGACCAGTTTGCAAACGCCTGCCGTGCCGCTCGGATTCGTTCGGCTTCCGTTCGTTCGATTTGTTGTTCGGCCCGACGCTCTAGCTCCTTGAAGTCATAGCCGCTCAGCTGCGGCAAATTCGCCGCGGCCAGCGCACGCCACAGCAGTTTCTTTCCAGTAATTCCCATAATTAACCCTTCCAACGTGAGCACCAATCCCAGGCTGCCCGGCTCATCGCCTGCAATCATCAATCGCGCGCGGCCAACCTTTTCCGCCGCCCATGCGCCGGCCTGGCGCACTTTGCTTTCTTCCACACCAAGCGAACGCATGACATCGTGCAATGTATCTTGATCTGCTTTGATCTCCGCTTCGGTTTCCGCAAGGAAGCCGCCGAGTGGCTCGCCTTTGTGGACATGCGTCCAGTGACCAATGAACTCCATGGCGCTAACAGAGCCTGCGAGATGATCATTCAGGTATGAGTCCAATTCTTTCACGGGACGAAAGATTGTTCGCTGCGCATGTGCACTTCAGCCGTGTCCAAAGGGCCGTTTCGCTCAGTGGGGCGTGATCTGCGCGATGCTGCCAAAAAGAGATGATTCGACCCAAATGGGTCCGAAGCAGTCGCGAGTTGGGGTCGTTAGATGCGCCCCAGCAGCCACAGAATCAGCACGATCAAAAGGATCAGCCCCAAGCCCCCAGTTGGATAATAGCCCCAGCCTGAGCTGTACGGCCACGTTGGCAGTGCGGCGAGTAAGAGGAGGAGCAAGACAATTATCAGGATTGTGCGCATGGGCTGAGACTAACTGGGCGCAACGCGAAGTGGCAATCATTTTGTCAGCTTGTGTCCGAAGCCGGCCTTGTGAGCGCAAAAGTCGCCGCGGCAAAAAGCGGTGTTGAGGTTCGACGCAATCTCCTACGTCCAAATCCGTCGCTGGAGGCGAAACAGTTCGTGATATGCCAGAAGAAGAAGCAATCGAACGGGCACGCGAAGACGAGCGCGAAGGCAAAACGCCTTCTACGCAGGCAGGCGAGTTCGTGCACGAAGAAATGGAACATATTCGGGAAGGCGAACACGGCGCCCGCTCGCCAGAGCAGGCGATCGCCATTGGTCTCTCCAAGGCGCGTCGGGCCGGAGTAAAATTGCCGCCGCCAAAGCGCGGCAAAAAGCGAACAAAACGTCAGGCGAAGCGTGATCTCGCAAAGGGCCGCGCCGTGCGCCGCAAACAGCCTTCGCGGAAACGCTCCCGCGCAACGAAACGTGCGCTCAAGCGCGAGAGTCGCCGGTCAGCGTCGAAGAAAGCATTGTCGAGACACGCCAAGCGGGCGGCGAGCCGACGCCCTGCACGGTCGCGCTCGGCTGCCGCGAAGAAAGCAGCGCGCACGCGAAAACGCCGGCGCTGAGATGGTAGGGTAACTCGCGCCGCGCGGAGGTTCCATGCCCAAGCAAAAGAAACTTCAGCCGCGTCAACACCAGCGAGAGCAACCCGGCCGCGAACACAAGATGAAGCCGCGGCCGCGTGCCGAGGACGAAAAATATCGCGGCAGTTTGCGGCGCTCCGGGTGTAGATCTTCAGAACTTTTACAAACTATTCAACCCGAAAACCGAAGTCGATCAAAGGGCGACCTATCTGACCCAAGTTCGGTTTTCGGGTTCAACACAAACCAACAACCAAAGGAGATAGTATGCCGAAACCAAAAGTGAATGCCTGGTACGGGTGGGTGCCCGACCGGCCCGATTATCGGGACAAACTCTACACTGCCATCGCCGCGCCGCCGAAGAAACTGCCGCCAAAGGTGGATTTGCGCGCAGGCTGTTCGCCTGTGGAAGATCAGGGGCAACTTGGCAGTTGCACGGCCAACGCTCTGGTTGGCAACCTGGAATTCCTTGAAAAGAAAGCCGGTCACACGGTCGCCGATTTGAGCCGGCTGTTCATTTACTACAACGAACGCGCGATGGAAGGCACGATCAATGACGACGCCGGCGCGATGATTCGCGACGGCGTCAAATCGCTCGTCAAGCTTGGTGTGTGCAGTGAAAAGAAATGGCCATACAAGATTGCGAAGTTCACCCAGAAACCGTCGCCCGCGTGCTACAAAGAGGCGTCCGATCATCAGGTTACCTCTTATCATCGCATCATCAGTTTGCAGCAGATGCGCCAATGCCTCGCCGAAGGTTACCCGTTCGTCTTCGGTTTCTCGGTTTATGAGGCGTTCGAGTCCCAGGAAGTTGCCAAGACCGGCAAGATGAACCTGCCTAAGCCCAGCGAAAAACAACTCGGGGGCCACGCGGTGATAGCCGTGGGTTACGACGACTCAGCCAAGCGTGTACTCGTCCGCAACTCTTGGGGCGCGGACTGGGGCATCAAGGGTTATTTCACGATGCCGTACGACTACATCTCGAACGACAACCTGGCAGACGACCTCTGGACCCTCCGCGGTCTTGAAAATGTATAGATAAGCTAACCGCATCGGCGCCCATCAGAATGTTTACGCAACGCGCAACGGTTCCCAAATATTATACTGACGTGCTAACATGGAAAATGGCATTCGTCACCGGACAAGAGGCAGTTCACGAGGCGCATTGCGACATCATATGCTGGGGCATTGGATAAGCGGCAGTCCGAGACGTCGCCTACCATCAGCGGTTGCTCGATGAATGGCCCAGGCTACAGTGATTTATTCATAAGTAGCTATAAATCAACGATGCCAGGGTGGCGAAATTGGCAGACGCGCCAGACTTAGGATCTGGTGGAGAAATCCTTAGGGGTTCGAGTCCCCTCCCTGGCAAATCTTCAAGAAAATACATGAGCCTTTCGGATTGGTAATCGATGTTCACCTAATTGTAACATTAAACGATCTCGGCTTTCTTCCATCTTCTTGATAAGCATCGTTTTGTAGGACAAGCTTATAGGCATGAAGGAGCCTACTTCTTCGCGTATGAGAAGTGGTGAGTTGGGGGGATGAAAAACCTAGCCGCGCCGTTGGGACTGGCGGGGGTTCGTTCACATTCGAAAACGGACCGGAGTTGCAACCAATTTTTTGATTGGCCTCTTGTTCGCTCTATCGTGGAATCGCACGGGGGTGAGCTCGTCGCCGAAAATGTCGATGAAGGCGCGCGGTTTTCCTTTCGTTTTCCGGTCGCAGCAAAAAATGAAAGAGGGGAGGTCGCTTGAGCAAAGCCAACAAGCTTGTTTGCGTAGTGGACGATGATCAATCGGTGCGTCGCAGTTTAGGGCGTCTACTTAAGTCCGCTGGGTATGCGGCGGAGACATTTTCTTCAGCCGAAGACTATCTGGCGCGAGAAATCTTCGAAGGTTCGATTTGCCTTGTTCTCGATGTCCGCATGCCAGGATTGAAGGGTCCGGTGTTACAAGAAGCGCTCGAGAAGCGAGGCGCTTGCGAGCAGATTGTTTTCCTTACCGGCCATGGCGACGTACCAACCGCCACTCGGGCGATGAAACAGGGCGCCGTTGATTTTCTGACGAAGCCTTTTGACGACGAGGAACTGATCCTAGCAGTCAAGCGTGCTTTGGAACGTGCTGAGGAACAATTGCGCAGACGCGGGGAAAGACGGGAAGCGCGTAGACGCATGGAGAAATTGACCCCGCGTGAGTTTGAAGTCCTGCGTTTCGTCGTTATGGGCCTTTTGAACAAACAAATCGCGGCGGAACTCCATACTGCCGAGAAGACGATCAAAGTTCATCGTGGCCGCGTCATGCAAAAGCTCGGATCTGTCGGGGCTAATGTCCGGTATGATCGCTACATCCCACATTGAAAATAGGGCAGTCGCGCAGATGCGCATCACACCCAGTAAAAAGCCTTCCGGACCCTCGGGCATGCGTGAGCGTGATTTGTTTTCCTTACGGGAGGCAATTCCATTCTGGTTCGCCGTCTCCAGCCCATTAACGGGATTAATAGTGGGACTTCTTGGAGCCTGGCTTGTGACGTGGCTGACAAGTTAGCAATGTCGGCAAAAAATATGCCTCTAATGACAATCGTGATGCTCGATCACGTCATCATCTGCGCGGGCAAAAGAGTTGAATCTTTGCGGCGTCGGTTCGATTAAATTGCTCGAACGTGTGACGTCATGCAGGTAACTCGAGACCTGCTACCGCATTGAATCTATTGCGTGAGCTGCCGAAAAGGGTGAACACGTCAGCCAAGGTGTTCGCTTTCGCGGCGCACCTTAGCCGGCGAAGGTTGCGCGTGTCGCCGGTGAGGTTCGTTTTAGGGTAGTACACGGATTGGTATCTCCGAGGAAGCACGCGAGCGAGTGATCTGGTTCGCATTTCGGAGCGCGCATAAGACTAAGGTCCATTAGACTAAGGTCCACTACCCTGCTGACCGGTCGGGACCTAATGTGGGGCATGATTGCTACCTCCCACATTGAAAAAAGGCCGGTCGCGCAAATGCGCAAGACACCCAGCGAACAGCCTTCCCCGGAGATTGTTTGCCTGGTGGATGATGATCCCATGATGCTGAGAGCGACCGGCCGTTTACTCGCCTCAGATGGATTCGCCGTGCGTCCGTTTAGTAACGGCAAGGATTTCATTGCCTATGTCGCGTCACACGACGTGCCGCTTGTCGTGCTGGACATTTGGATGAAAGAAATGACCGGCTTGGAAGTCCTGGCGCGGCTGTGCGCTGTATCGCCGCAGACCCATGTGATCGTGATCACAGGACGCGAAGATAGCGCCGCGCGGATCACTGCGATGCAAATCGGCATAGTCGCTTTTTTGACTAAACCTTTTGATGGCGAACAATTTCTCGAGACGGTTCATCGCGCACTCGGCCACCCGCCTGACACGACGCGCTTGATTAAGCCAGGAGCACATAATCGCTTTAGCCGCAATCGAGGCTGGATGTTTACTGCTCCCTCATTGGACCAAGGTCCCATAGGCAGAGCCCACGAAACCTGCGAAAATCCTCCAGTCTTCGGAACAGAAAAACAGAAAAACGGAAAAACTACGTTATGACAAAATTAACCCCGACCCTTACGCAAAGTGGACTGCTGGCCGTGTTGCTGCAACGCCAGCGCTACAAAGTATTCCAGTTGGCCCGGCGCCGTGCACACCGCAAGCACCTGCGTGCCGCTTTTTGGAGTACCCTTACTTGGCCGTGGCGCGCTCTCACGGCGCCAACGCTCCTCGACGATTCCGCCGAGTCCATTGTGGGAGCCCTCAGGCGCCGCACTTTCTTACGAATCGCGCCTTCTGGAACCGATGTACACTTTGCCGCGAACGGGATCCAACGAGTCTATCGTTGCTACTCATCGCGCACTCGAACAGGGAACTAGAAGGTAAAGACTTATGGAATATGTTTTAAAGCTAGTTGAGCTATTCTTATTCTGTCTGGGGATCACCTACTTAGGGGCTTCGGCTTTCCTAGCTGCGCGAGGTAAATGACCCACGACACATCTACCGTAGTAGCTGAGTTAGTCCTTCTAGCTACTATTATTTTCGCTCCCTTGCTTCATAGGAGGAGTAAAAGGTAGCTTTGTTCCACTCAGGTTTAAAGTCCGCGTTTTATGTTGCGCACTCGCAAGCCACCTACTCGTCAGAATCCACGTCCTCATGACCGATCAATCGCCATTGAAGGTCGAGATGTTCGAAGAACGCGAAGCCGCGGCGAAATGGCTGGCTGTTCCAGTTGAAACACTGGCAGTGCTTTAACTCCGATCGAACGAACGTCATGGAACTGCCCGCCGATGTCGAATACGTCGAAGACGCCAATCTCTTCGTCTGGAGGCCGCGCGGCATTCTTGACGAAGCTGCGGTAAGCAAAATTTTGCTGGAGCTCCTCGGAAGAGAAACCATGGCCGCCAAGCCATTCAATCGCTTTTCTGATCTCTCGCTCGTCGAATCTTT
>QHOK01000277.1 GCA_003218755.1 Verrucomicrobiota bacterium | reverse complement strand
GCAGTTCAGCATCGCTGGATATACGGCGGCGAGGCCATCGCTGCCTTGACCAATGCGGTCAAGGATCCAGCGCTCCGCTTCTTCAAGCGCGCGCCGCCGCAGCGGCCGAATGCGAAGCGGCCGCAAGAATTTGAATACGTCATCCACTCGTAGAAAGAAATTACGCCAGGTCCAGAACTTCTCGCTCCGGGGCAACCGCAAATCGCTTTGCTCGGTGCCGAGGGGATAGAGCTCGTGCAATTGCTTTTCACCCGGCAAAATCCGCGTCGGTTTAAAATGGTTGATGATTGCCAGCGGCACGAGCATGGCGCGGCTCCACGATGACATTTTGTAAATGTGAAATGGCGCCCAGCTTGGCAAGAGAACCATCTCTACTGGAATTGCGGGTAAATATTTCCAAGGGAACTGGCCCAGGAGCGCCAGATAAAGCTTGCTGAACGTGTTCATCTGCGGAATGCCTCCGCGACGCATGATGTTGGCACGCGCCTCGCGCATGAAAGGCGCGTCCACCGAGCAACCGGCGAGTTTCAGCGCAAAGTACGCTTTGACCGATGCGTTAATTTCGCTCGGGCCGCCATGATAAATGTTCCAGCCGCCATCTGGCAGTTGGCGTTTCAGAATGTGACGGACGCAGCGACGCTGCAATTGAGCATCCACTTCGCCGCACCAGTGCATGAAAACGACGTAATCAGAGCAAAGCGTGCTATCGACAATCAGTTCGCCGCACCAATGGCCATCGGGGTTTTGCTGGCGCAGCAGGTTCTCTTGTGCCCGTGTGATCGCCCGCGAAATCTCTTCGTCTGCAGCCGAGTAAGACTCGGATATCTCCGGCGCCGCGCTCGGCAACACTATCAGCTCCCTCGACGAATCCGGCATGTCGGTCTTACGACGCTTGTGCAGTTGGTTCTGCCCGCTTGCCGGTGATATGACCGTTTCCCGAACTTACACCATTAAAAGCGAGCACCTCACTGCCACTGCCAGTCGGTTTGGGCTTCGCACCGAAGTTGAATTAATTTTCGCAGCGGCTGTCGCGCGCCACCCCGTTTACGACCCCATATCTGTCCCATTCCGTTTTTTCCAGCAGCTCGGCGTAGCTCGAGTAATGCCCGTCCGTCATTAAGTAGCAGGGTCCCTTCCAGCCACGAATGTTGCGAGTCGGAATAGCCCAGGCTGAACACGTCAAATCACGCTTGCCCGCGAGAAATTCGAAGTACACTGGCGTCCCGAAAAACGTGTATCGTTTCATCCATTCCTCGACTTTCCGAAACTTCTGAATCGTCATGGCGCGGGTGAGAAAGAAGTTTTCCGGGCGCAAATTTAGCCGTTTGATCATGTCCTTCTTGGCGGCGTCGTACTCGTAGCCCGGAGTGATGGTATGGCCGTCGACGCCAAGATCGGAGAGATAATCGAACATCCGTTCGATCTCCTCCATATCGGTTTCCTTGTAGACCGTGGTGTTGGTCGCGACCTGGTAACCGAGCACCCTCGCCATTTTGATGGCTAGAATGCACTCCTTGAAAACTCCCTCGCGCTCCACGATCAGGTCGTGCGTCCGCTCAAGACCATCGAGGTGCACGTTCCAGTACATCCATTTGGTTGGAGCGATCGTCGGCTTCGCCGGATCCTTCGGACCTTTGAGAATTTCAGCCGCGTCTTTCTCCGAAACAAGACCGCTTGATTTTAGGATCTCGATCTTCGCTTCCACGTCTATCTGCTTTCCAGTATCCGCTTTCCGGTATTCAGAGGCCATCCACTCGCGCATTTTCTTGCGCATAAACATGGCGTTGGTGCAGATGTAAACGATTCGTTTTTGCGCGAGCAGCCCCTCCACCAGTGCTTCGATGTGCGGGTAGATGAGCGGCTCGCCGCCGCAAATTGATACCATTGGCGCATTGCACTCCTCTGCCGCTCCGAGGCAGTCCTCCAAGCTCATCATGTCCTTGAGCGACGTGGAATATTCTCGAATCCGTCCGCAACCGGTGCATGTCAGGTTGCAGGTGTGCAACGGCTCGAGCTGAAGGACCGTGGCGAATTTCTTCGTGCCACGCAGCTTATGCCCGATCACGTAGGCCGCGATTTTCGCTGTGAGTGGTAACGGAAATCTCATGGGAACGAGGATGATAACAAGAGAGCCCAGCGTGTCAACGACCCGAGGTAAGCGCTCAGTCTGTTAATTTGAATCGACCGTCGGGCCTTGGTTGGACTTCGATTGCTCGCAAAATAATCAACCATCGCTAAAAGGCAAAATAAAGATGCGACTGCCGCCGATATGTGTGGTTTAATAGGACGCAAGTGTATCTCTAGAAACGGAGTATAAAAAATCACAGACTATGAAAAGATTATTTTTAGCAGCATTTGCTGCCGCCCTCATCGGCTGCGCGGAACAGTACGCACCGCCAGCTGTGACAACCGGTTACACTTACTCCCGCTATTCCACGACGGCGGAAGTGTGGGGTTACAGAAGCCCTATATACCGAGATTGGACCACGGCCCAATTGCAGCAGCGCCGTCTTGAGCTCTACGGGATGACTACACTAACCGAGACTCGCAACGGTGTGCCTGCTTATATTTATCACGGCCAGGCCCAGCCTGCGCAAGACGAGGCCAAGCAGATCGAAGTTGAGTTGAATTGGCGTTATCAGCACGGCGATAAAAGCGCGGAGCTGAAAGAGTTCTGGCCCAGCGTACGCCGGCATATTGCCAGCGGCCCACGCTTCGAATCAGGTTTTTAACTTCGAGTAATCTCGGAGTGATGTAATCCGGCGGCACGCCGGACCGCTGACGTCTTCGGCAAAAAAATTAGCCTGGCTCGCGCTCGGGACTTACGCGCCGTGCCAGCCGCGGCGGATTAGACTGACGGCAATGGCAGCTAGCAGCAGCGCGACTATTTTCGATACACCGCGTAAGCCTTGCCGGCCCATCCAACGCGTGACCCGATCGGCATTCCAGAACGCGATCGCAACCAACCCGAGATTGATCAAAAGAGAGACCAGCGTGAACACCAAACCCACCGTATCAACGAGAATCAGCAGGGCGGTCAGCAACGCCGGTCCGGCGATCAATGGCATCCCGAGCGGGACAACCCCGAAATCGTCGCTCGCTCCACGATCAGCTGTCCCCAGACTGAGCAATTCGCGGCCTGCCAGACCCAGCAAAATAAGTCCCCCTGCGACCTGAAAATCCGCCACGGTAATTCCGAGCGCGACAAAAATAATTTTCCCGAGAAACATAAAGCCGACTGCGACGCAAAGCGCGGTGAAGATTCCCACGAAAGCCTGCCGCTGCCGCTGTTCCC
>QHOK01000274.1 GCA_003218755.1 Verrucomicrobiota bacterium | reverse complement strand
GTCCGGGCGCAGGCGTTGATGCCCGATGGCAAACTGGCGGACGATTTTCTGATCATGAAAGGGAAAAATTCCATCCATGTGTGCAACGCGCCCTCGCCGGCAGCGACGGCCTCACTTGAAATCGGACGCTTTATAGCGAAGCAACTTCCCTGAGGTCAGCTGGCCCGGAGGTGAGCTTCCCAGCTCCAGTCATAGCAAATCCTGGAGGAAGGGTCGGCATGAAAGCTGGTGTAGATTTCACCTGGCTTTTTTTTCGGCGGAACGAGACGATCCGGCTAATCGACAAAGTAAGGTGAAGCTAATTCTGAAAGTGGTCGGCGGTTATACCCATTGAGCGGTGAATTATCGTGAACCTGACGATTGGGCGCGGAGCATAGTGGATACTCCAGATGGCTGACGTGCATGTTGCGCCGGGAAAAATTTTGAAAGCGTAGGACCGGAAACTTCTGTCCCCGATTTCATCGCATTTATCTTGCCTATCAACAAATTCGTAGAGTAAACAACGTCGCATGACGCCAAACAGGAAACAGACGTGCAACGATCGACAATTACCGGGCACTGATAAAGTTTACCGCAGACGTGAGTTGAGCGGGTCTTTTTGTCTGTTCGCTTTCCTGGTTTTTGCTGCCCTCATGTTCGGCGGGTGCCAGAGCCCGTTACCGCCTCTGCCGAATCCGCCAGGTCCAAAGACAGCGGTAAGACTTTCTCCCGGAGATGTGATCAAGGTTACTCGCTGAACTGGACGGCCAGCTATGGATACGAATCGCAACTTGAAAACAGCGAAGTGCTGATCACATTGGAGAACGGTTGGGCAGGCGTGATCGTGTCGGGATTTGCCAATAAACCGGGCAAAATTCTTTTTGATCGCCCGACGACTGTGTTCCAGGCGATTATGGAAGCGGGCGGAGTCAGTGACTATGGAAGCCTCAGCAACATTCATCTCACTCGCATAATCAACGGAGTGCAGCGCACGGAGAGGATTAATCTTCGGCCGAGCATTCGAGGCAAGCCTATCCAACCAAAGTATGTCCAAGACGGGGACGTGATCTACATCGCGCGCAGCTTGTTTTGACCTGATGTGCCGACAGGGCGCGACCACATGATTTTGCCATGTCGAATTCACCAGCCCCGTAGCCACCTTCGTTCGTTTCCTCTCGCGCTTCTGTTCGCTGCTTTTTCTCTCGTTTTGCAACCCGGACGCGCTTGGAGCCAAAACGCGGTGGGTTCGACGTTCGAACAAGCCGGTTTGGGCTGGCTGCCAGCCATTCCAATTCAGATCAATGCGGGCTTAGACGGGGGCTACGACGACAACGTTACCCTGAGCCCCAGTGGCCAAGGTTCAGTCTTCACGAGAGAAAACGTCGTCCTCACTTACACTCGCCCTGGGGGACAGACGCAATTTTTTGTGGTGGGCGTCGGACGCTTTAGCCAGTATTTCGATGTGTCGGGCCAGGACGAAACGAGCGGAAACGTCACTATGTCCCTCACGCATAACTTCTCGAGTCGGCTTTCTTTCTACGCCAGCGTTTACGGCACTTACCAGAACGAACCGAATCTCACATCCAATGTCGGCCCGCAGAACGTGCGCAGCCCGTTCTTCGATACGGTCGATATTTTTTCGCTTACTTATCATTGGCTTTTGCGATTTACCACGGTAACCAGCTACACGTTCGAGCGCGTTTATTACACTTCCTCGTCGAACGGAAATTCTCAGAACGGTGTTCAAAACACGCTTGCTCAGAACCGTATTCAGAACACGTTTAGCGAGGAGTTTCAATTTAGCCTCACGAGTCGCACGGTTCTTGTGGGCGAATATCGTTTTGAAGCGATTGATTACGATACGGCCCCTACCAATTCCACGACTAACTTCCTCCTCGCCGGCATCAATCATAATTTTACCGAGCATTTAATGGTTCACGTGCGCGGGGGTGAATCGTTTCGTTCTCTCGAAAACGAGGGGACTATGGCCAGTCCTTACTTTGAAGGGACGCTTGGTTACGTGAGGAGCAATCACTCGCTGAACTGGACGGCCAGCTATGGATACGAATCGCCCACGGCGACAGGTGCGACGACCACTAAGACGTGGCGCACCGGTCTGAACCTGACGTACGATCTAACTTCGCGGCTCAGTTCAACCACTGGCGTTTATTATCATCATGACGAAAATCAAGGCGGCACCGGCTCGACAGGGACGCAGGATTCTTTCGATCTTTCTGTCGGGCTCCGCTATACAATTAACAAGCGTTTTGCCTTGCACGTTAACTACGAATATGACTCGACCAGTTCGCTAGGATCGACGCCGGGTTACTCACGGAATCGCTATTACGCCGGATTGAGCTATACCTACTGAGAATCTACAGACGAGATCGCCCGGTCGCAGGAAGCTCAACGACAAACATCGGCAATTGCTCTCTGGTGCCGGCCGTAGAAACACCTTGGAAATGCTGCATCCACCAAACAGAGCTGTTGCTAGCAAAACAATTGTTCGCGTGCGGCTAGGGAACCTCTCGGCATCTACCACACCGGGCCGTGCAAGGGTCTGGCGGTTTTGGAGAGGCGCTTGTTTCGTGATTTTGCTGCTGGCCGCATTTGGCCAGTCACTCCTGGCCCTGGCAAATTACGCAGCGCACAGTGCGCTACACTCACACATCTTATTGATCCCGTTTGTTTCTGCCTATCTGCTCTACATTCGGCGCGATCAATTGCCGAGGAAATACGTCGCCGATCTTCCACTCGGGATGGTGTTCCTTGCAGGCGGCCTCGGCTTTTTCCTGTTTACCTACTGGCTGAATTTCGCGGGACGAGCGCTGGCGGATAATTACTACCTCGTCCTGCTCACCCTCTCGTTCCTGTGCTGTCTTGCTGCGGCAGGTTTTTTCTTTTTCGGACGCGGCTGGATGCGAGCAGCCGCTTTTCCGCTCGGCTTCCTCATTTTCATGGTGCCAATGCCGGACGCGATGGCAGACGCGCTCGAAACAGCTTCGAAATATGCCTCGGCCGAAGTAGCCAATTTTCTCTTTCACCTCAGCGGCACGCCGTTTCTGCGCGTGGGCCTTATTTTTCAACTCCCGAACATCACGATCGAAGTTGCACAGGAATGCAGCGGGATTCGATCGAGCTGGGTGCTTTTCATGACCAGCATCCTGGCCGCCAACTTATTCTTAAAGACGCCATGG
>QHOK01000065.1 GCA_003218755.1 Verrucomicrobiota bacterium | reverse complement strand
ATATTTGCCCGGAAGGGCTACAAATTCTCGCGTCCGAGGGGAATCGCCTTTGCCCAAACGCTGGGCAATTATTATCGCGGTGTAGATGACGATCAGGATCGCGTTTTCAATAACATGAATCAATACGAGCGAGCCAACGTAACTCTGATCCAATCAATCGAGAGAGGCCGATAGCACCGCGTGCATCACGTCGCCGGCTTTTTGCGCAGAGGTTTAGCTTTCTTTCTAATAAGCCTCTTGGCGCTTTATTCCGGTTATTTCTGAAAGCCCTGGAATGTTGATTCCAATTGCTCTTTCAAGTTCCAGAAACGCAGTCAGCTTTTCATCCGCACGCACAACAAAACGCTTTCTGTCGCCGCGATGCGCGTCAGCAATCCAGATTGTTCGCCCGCAAGAATCGTGACTGTTGATTGTGAAATGCCGCTGCTTTGTTGCGGCGGGCGTGGATTTAGGATTGTTGACCACTTGCGGGAGTGGTTTGCTCTGAAAAGTTCTCGCGTGTCAAGACGCACGAGCACGCAGGCGAGTTCAAAGAGCCGTAAGCGGTGGCCGAAGTATTTGTCGGATTGCTCCAGCTAGACCCTGACTCTACCTCAGCGTGCAACCCAATTGGTTACCAACGCTACCGACGCATGACGGCACGCCGCAAAGCTTTCGTATGATCGACTTCCTGACTTTTGCCGGAGTGGATCCCACCAGCCGCGGTCAGTAGTCGTCGCTTAACGGCTATGTCAATTTCCCGCAGCATGCGGTCCAGAATCCCTTTGTAAAAGGAAGCCCAAAATTAAGAAAAGGAACTAGCTTATGAAAAAACGGGGACAGGCGCGCCGCAATTCGGTTTGATTGCCGAGGGACGTAGCCGAGGTCAACCCGGATCTCGTGGTGCGCGACAAGGACGGCGATATCGACATGGTTCGTTACGACGCCGTAAACACTATGCTACTCAACGAATTTCTGAAGGAGCACACGACGGTGCGGGAACTAAAGAGGGAAATCGCAGCTCTGGCTGCGACCGTGAGAGAACAGGAGTCAAAAATCCAGGAAGTGAGCGACCAGATCCAGCTGAGGAACCTTGCCCCGCAAGCGATTGATAATAATCAATAAGACAGTTGTAGGGCGTCTATGTCGGCGCCGAATGCCTTCGGCGTTCGCGGAAACGCGACGGGTTAAACAGTTTTCGGGACATTGGAAACGTTCGCGCACATAGTGTTGAGATGTTCGTTCCCCGGGCGACTAGCGGTTGCTCCGGGAACCCTCGCGTTGCTTCGCCAACTGAGAACAATTATTCATTTCTCAAAGCAATGACGACAGAGCGAGACGAAAAGTTCATGCACGCTGCGCTAAACGAGGCAAAAAAGGCGCTTGGCCAGACGAGCCCAAATCCGGCTGTTGGAGCGGTTCTGGTCATAAACAATCGAATAGTAGCGAAAGGACACCATCTGGGAGTGGGCCGCGATCACGCTGAGATTGAGTGCCTCCGCGATTTCGGTGCACTCGTGCCCGCGCGCGCCACGCTGTACGTGACTCTCGAGCCGTGTTCCACGGCTGGGCGCACTGCTCCATGCACAGATGCGATACTCAAGGCTGGAGTCAGAAACGTTGTTGTCGGCGCGACTGACGTAAATCCGTGCCACTCCGGTAAAGGCATCGTGCAATTGCGAGCTGCGGGCGTCAAAGTCCGGCAGGGCATTCTAGCTGATGAGTGCGCGCGGCTCAACGAGGCTTTCAACAAGTGGATTGTCACCGGGCGGCCATTCGTCATCGCAAAGTGCGGGATGTCGCTTGATGGTCGATTGACGCGGCCTGCTATTGAGCCTCGCTGGATCACCGGGCGTTCCGCCCGGCGCCACGCATGTGAGGTTCGCGCGCACGTGGACGCGGTGCTCGTTGGAGCGGAAACCGTACGCGCGGACAACCCACGCTTAACCGTACGTGGCGCGCACCGGGCGCGACAACCCTGGCGTGTTGTGCTGACCCGTTCAGGCAAACTTCCACGGCGCGCTCGTTTGTTTTCCGACCAGTTGGCTGCACGAACGCTCATCTACAAAGGAAAATCTCTGGCTAACGTGCTGAAAAATCTAGGCAAGCGCGGTATAACCAGCGTGTTGATTGAAGGCGGCGGTGACGTGCTCGGACAGGCGCTCGATGCGCGTCTCATTGACAAAGCGCAACTTTATCTCGGTCCGATCTTGAGCGGAGGACCAGTAATCGCGTTCGCAGGCCAGGGAGCAGCAAATGCGGCGAATGCGTTACGACTTCGCTGCGTTTCATATCAACGCATTGGGCAAAATGTTTGCATTACCGGCTATCCCGGGGCTTTTCCATGGGGATAAATCGGAAAACTTTTCCTTCCGTCCTCTGTTCAATTACTGGGAGGTAAAACGATGAAGAAACTTCTGTTAATTGGACTGGTGGCGGGGGGCTTGAGCTTTGCTGCGGTGCCACGCTCCGATGCTCAAGTCTCCTTCAGCATTGGGGTCGGACCGGGCTACTACGGATATTACCCCTACGGCTACTATTATCCGTATCGTTATTACCGGCCGTACTATGGCTACTACAGGCCTTATTACTGGTACGGCGGGCACCGTTACTACCGCCACCATCGTCACCATCATTATTACCGGTACTAAGGTGACGTAGGATCTAAAAATCCAGAACGAGCTGGCTCGAGAGCAATCTCGGGCCAGTTTCCGTTTTTTCAGGAGCGCCTCTTTTGCAGGGAAAAAACGGGCTGCGGCTACTTCTTTGACTTAGGCGATTCTGCTGGTTTTGTCGCCGGACCCTTAGTTGGCTGGTCAATTTGGAACTCTTTCTTCAGCTGCTGAATTAGTGCCGGCAGTTCCTTTTGCCGTTCCGTTTCAATCTGCTGCCGGAGCGCTTGTTCGACTTTCCGTCGTTCCTGAATGTAGCGGGATTCAAATTGAGCGCGTTCCTGCGGACTCAGGTGGAGACCGGAGTCGCGAAGTGCTGCTTCGGTCTCCTGCTGGATGGTCTGGCGGCGCAGGTTCTCTCGTTGACGCATGACGTTGCGCTCTTCCGGACTCATGTGCATCCAACGCTCGGCGTTGCGCCGGAAATTTTGTCGAGCCTCTGGAGGCATTGCAAGCCACCGTTCACGTATGCTTTGGTTTGGCGGTAGGCCGCCGCCGCGAGGAGGTCCCCCCATTGGCCGACCAGCGGGGCGATGCGATTGCGGTTGCGCTTGCGCGGCAGCGCAGGATAAAGCCAAAACCGACAAAGCGACGATTAGTTCACAACGTCGGCTTCTCTTCCCACACGTTATTTTCATCCCAGGCGATCAATTCATCCAGATCAGCCACGACGTCATAATCCTGTGGATCGATCTTAGCCACCACGTCTAAATCGTTTCCGGACGCTGTCTTCGAGATTGGATGATGCGTGGCGATAGCCATGCCGACCACGATGATTGCCACAGCGGACGCTGCGACAAGTCTCCGCAGGCTAAACCAGTTCCGCGCCCTCTCCAAACGAGTCGCTTCCTGGCGGATCTTTCTTACCACGTTCCGGGCGAAGAATGGAGAAAGGGTGGGCTCGGGAACGCGGCCCAAAACATCCCACAACTGTTTGTCATCTTCAGGTTCCATAGTCTCCAGTGAATTGAACTGTTTGCAGCATCGGAAGTTGCGCTCGAAAGGGCGCTGAAGATTCACATTATATTCCTGGGGCTTCAAGGAAACCCTCAAGTTGTCGGATACGAGTCGGATGCCGCATTTTGCGCAAGGCCTTTGCTTCGATCTGACGAATGCGCTCGCGGGTAACTTGGAACTGTCGGCCTACTTCCTCCAACGTTCGGCTGTAGCCATCGATTAACCCAAATCGTTGCTCGAGCACTTGCCGTTCCCGATCGGTGAGCGTCTCCAGGACGTCCTTAATTTTCTCCTTCAGCAAAACAATGGCAGTCATGTCGCTCGGGTTTTCCGCGCCTCTGTCCTCAATAAAGTCGCCAAAATTAGTTTCATCGCTCTCGCCCACGGGGGACTGGAGCGAGATTGGTTGCTGCGCCATCTTCAGGACCGCCCGAACACGATCCACTGGCAGGAGCACTTCTTCGGCCACTTCTTCGGGCGTAGGTTCTCGTCCGTATTCCTGCACGAGCTGTTTTTGCACACGCATGAGCTTGTTGATCGTCTCTATCATGTGCACGGGTATTCGGATCGTGCGCGCCTGATCGGCAATGGAGCGCGTAATCGCCTGGCGAATCCACCACGTCGCGTAAGTTGAAAACTTGTATCCTCGCCGGTATTCGAATTTCTCGACCGCCTTCATTAGTCCCATATTGCCTTCCTGAATCAGATCCAGAAAAGAAAGGCCGCGATTGGTGTATTTTTTTGCGATGGAAATAACAAGACGGAGATTGGCCTCCACCATTTCGGTTTTGGCCTTGAACGCCTGGCGCAGCCAACCTTTCAACGTCCGATACTCTTCGGCATAGTCGGAAAGCGAAAACCACAGGCTCTTTTCTAACTCGCGGATCTTGTTCTGAACCTGAAGCCGCCGTTTTTGACTGCGAGGATTTTTCGCCATCTCGGTTCGCAGGTAAAGCGACGTGTGGTGCGCGTCGTCCGCCAGGTGCACAAATTCCTCTGTCACTCTCTGCTTCAGGTAAAAATGCGGATAAATCCTCTGCAGCGAAGTCAACGTTCTTTGCAATGCCCTCACTTTATGGGATCGTTTTTTTGAGGAGTTGCGCGCAAGCTCACAAAATCGTTGGGCGATCGACGCGCTTAATTGCTCCACCTGTTTGCACAGACGGGGGAGGTTCTTCATGTATCTTTCGCGGCTCTCGATTTTCTTATCGAGAATAACGCGGTCGAACCGTTCGCGGCCCTCGACTAGCTTCCGGGCCAGGTCCAGATGGGCGCGTGCAACGAAACCAAAGCGACTGATGTGCTTCTGCACCATCGCTTCGGCGTCTTCAATTCGTTTGGATATTTCAACTTCCTGTTCCCGGGTTAGGAGTGGAACCTGGCCCATCTGCTTGAGATACATCCGCACCGGGTCGTCGAGAATATCAACCTTGGGTTCCGTTCTCTCATCCTCCTCCTCGTCCTCGTCTGCGTCTTTCTTACCGTCTTTGTAGCGATCCACTTCGGACGCTTCGATGATGTCGATCTCGAGGCGGCGCAGCCGCGTCAGGATCAGATCCAGTTCATCGGCGTCGGTGACTCCCTCGGGCAACGCCTCGTTTAGATCGTCAAATGTGAGATAGCCTTGTTCTTTTGCCAGCTTGATCAGTTCGCGAATGCGATTCTGGACTTCAATAGCCGAATACAAACCGGACGCCGACGCGACCCGTGCCGGATCGGGCAACGGTCCATTATTAGATCGCTTCGAGGCGGGCGTGACGCGCGCGATTTTCAGCGCAGTGATTCTTGGTTGTCTCTTCGGATTCGCTCCGACAGCGATAGATCTTCTTGGTACACCGCGCTTACGCTGGCTTCGGTTAAGCCGTCGCGCCGACGACTGTCGGCTGCCTCCCCTTCGTTTCGAATGCCTGGCCAAGATTGTGCGGTTACGGATTTTGACTAAGGACGTTCGACCTTCCGCCCGGCAATAGATCGACAACTAATTGTCGGCCGCGCCGGCGGGCTGCGAAAGCTCGTGGAGCTGTTCCTGCAGGTCAAGGATTTGTTTTTGCAAATTTATGATGTCCCCGGTGCTCAGCTCCGGAAGCTTTATCTGGTTCGTCGCCACACTGAGCTTGCGGCGCAACACGGCCTGCCGAATGCCGAGCCACCATTTTTCGACCATCGCTCCAGCGTTTGCGGGCACTTTTTGCAGCAGCCACGAAGAAACCAACCGTTCATCTGCCGGAGAAAGCGTCACCATAAAGGCGTTTAGCGAGGCCGCGTCGCCCGGACGCAAGTCACTCTCGAGAATACGCACGAGAGGTTCTCCGTCCGGCACGTTCGCAAGAATCTCGCGCCAGTTTTGTTGGCGAAGAAAGTCTCGAGCCGTTTCATCGCGTAGCGCCAAAACGCAAAGCATGGAGATGTCGTGCCGCGGCGCGGGCGCCATCACGCCAGTGGCATCCCTTTCGGGCGGATGGTCCCGAGCCAAAAAAGGTTCGGTGCCCCTTTGCCTGGATACGAGCGCCTGAAAATCCTGGGCGGGCACACCGAGACGTGCACTCACTTTGCTTATGACTTCTCCGCGCATGAGTGGATCGCGGACGCGCGAAATGGTCTCAGCCAGGCGTCTGGCCAGCTGTATCTTGGCTCCGAACGAGGCGAGATCGATGTTGGCGGTCTCGCGCTCGATCCAGTAATCGAAAAAATCGCGCGCGCCTGCAATGCGCCTTTCAAAGGCCTCTTTGCCTTCGCGCCGGACGAGCGAGTCCGGATCTTCGCCCACCGGCATTTTAGCCATGCGCACAATCAAGTCGTTCTGGAGCAAGGCGTCGAGCGAACGTTCGGCGGCTTTCTGGCCTGCTGTGTCGGCGTCAAAGCAAAGCACAACTTCGTTGACGAAGCGCTTCAAGATCCGTGCCTGGCTCTCAGTGAACGCCGTGCCCTGGGGCGCGACGACATTCGTGATTCCAGATTCAAACAGACTGATCAAATCGAGCTGCCCTTCGCAAACAACTGCACAGTTGGCCTCGATTAGGGCGCGCTTGGTTTTGTCCAGCCCAAAAAGGACGCTGCCCTTTCGAAAAAGCCCCGTTTCAGGCGAGTTCAAATATTTCGCTGCGCCCTGTTCGTCTTCCAGAAGGCGTCCACTGAAAGCGATTACTTCACCGACGTCGTTGCAAATCGGGAACATGATTCGTCCACGAAACCGATCGTATGAGGCTTTAGCGTGCGCTGTCCTCTGCGCAGTTCCCGATCCCTCAGACGCAGTCGAGTCGCTCTCGTCCTTCACTTTGACGAGTCCGCTTGCGGTCAGGTCGCGGACATCATAGCCCCGACCGCGTGCCCAACTGCCAAATGCGTCCCACCCGTCGGGCGCGTAGCCGAGTTGCCAGCGCTTCGCGGTCTCCACTGTGATCCCCCGGGCCCGCATATATTTTCGCGCCGCGTCGCCTACTTCTCTCTTGATCAGGTTTTCATGGAACCATTTCGCAGCTTCAGCATGCAACTTGAGCAAACGCTCGCGCAATTCGCGTTGGCGCTCTTCATCGTCCGCTCCGTACCCACGGGATTTCTCGACCGCGGTGATCCCAGCGCGCGCGGCGAGTTTGCGCACTGCTGACGGGAAATCAATGTGCTCGTAATCCATCACGAACCGGAAAACGCTCCCGCCCGCGCCGCACCCAAAGCAACGGAATGTCTGCCGGCTCGCGCTCACGATGAACGACGGCGTTTTCTCCTGATGAAACGGGCAAAGCGCCTTAAAATTCGCTCCCGCGCGTTTCAGTGGAAAATACGAACCGATTACTTCGACGATATCGTTCGCGGCGGCGATTTGCTCGATTGTTTCCGAAGGAATGCTCCCCATGCGCGTCTGATTATTTTTGCCTCGTTTAGCTTTGGAAGCGATGCCAAACTTACGCAGTGCGACTCAATCTCCAAGTTGTGAGAACGAAACTGTTGATCGCCATTCTGGTTTGCTCGCTGGCTGGCATAGCGACAGCGCCAGGGCGCGAGCCGATTCGCAAAGGCGATGTGGCTGCGGTGCCTTTGCGAGGCGAGGTTGCGCCCTCAATGCTGGCGTTTTTGCGGCGCGCGGTGAAAACAGCCGAGAGCAACGAAGCCTCCGCGATCGTTTTCGAGATGAACACATATGGCGGGCGGCTCGACACGGCGGCGGATATCGTGAATGCGCTCAATCAAACCAAGATCCCCACTTACACTTTCATCAACACAAACGCTGGATCGGCCGGCGCGATTATCGCAATCGCCACGCAGCACATTTTTATGGCGCCGGTAAGCGCAATTGGCGCCGCTGCGCCAATTCTCCCGACGGGTGAAGATCTTCCCAGTACGGCGAAGGAGAAGACGATTTCATATTGGTCCGCGCTCATCCGTGGTTCCGCGATCAAGAACGGTCACAATCCCGATATCGCCGAGGCCTTCATGAACAAAGATAAGGAAGTAAAAATCGGCGACCGCGTCGTTCATCCCAAGGGAGCGGTGCTGACTCTTAATGCGCAGGAGGCGACCGAACAGATCAATGGTAAACCGCTACTCGTAGAAGGCATCGCTGATTCGATT
>QHOK01000275.1 GCA_003218755.1 Verrucomicrobiota bacterium | reverse complement strand
AGCAAGAGATCGCCGCCAAACCGAGCGACAACCCTGAGGCCTACGATGCCTACTTGCGCGGTCTGGCCTATACACTGAAAACTCTTCCCACAAGCGCCAACGCGCTTGGTGCGCAGAAATATTTCAAAGAAGCGGTGCGCTTGGATCCGAAGTTCGCCATTAGTTGGGCGCAACTGTCAATTGTTGATGCGCGCAACTATCTCACACAGAGTCTTCAACCAACGGTCGCCCTCTGTGAAGAAGCGCGGCATGCAGCCGAGACCGCGCTAACTCTTCAGCCCAATCTCGGCGAGGCCGTATTGGCCAAGGGATATTACCACTACGCTTGCCTGAAGGATTACGACACAGCAGTGCGTTACTTTGAGCAGGCACGCCAGCTCTTACCGAATAGTAGCCGGATTTCTGAATCGCTGGCTTATGTCGCACGGAGACGAGGCCAGTGGGACCAGAGCCAAGCCTACTTCAACGAAGCCGAGCGGCTGGACCCGCGCAATGTTAATCTCCTCACGCAGCAGGCGACTAACGCTATCTGTCTTCGTCGTTTCCCGGAAGCGCTGCGAAAATTTGATGAGGTTCTCGATATCACGCCGGACGACCTGGATATTCTGGTACAAAAGGCGGCTATCGCGCAAGCCGAAGGCGACTTGCTGCGTGCATCAGCGATCCTCGCTCCGCTCCATCCGAACGTCGACGATACCTTGGCCGTCGAAACACAAGTTTACCAGGCGATCCTGGAGCGCCGTCCAGCACAGATGATCGATCGGCTAAAGGAGATATTGGCCAAGCCTGATTCAGCGTTGGGTTTTTACAGTGGCGAACTGCGCTTTTGGCTAGGCTGGGCGCAAGAGGTCGCCGGCGATCATGCCGCTGCCCAGGAAACTTGGCGACAAGCGCGCAGCGAACTGGAACCTTTCCTCAAAAAACAGCCAGACAATTATAGCCTCATTGGCGATCTCGCGCTGACCAATATGGGCCTTGGTGACAAGGCCGACGCGTTGGCTCTGTCGGAACGGGCCATAGCCGCGAATCCGACTGAAAGGGACGCCGTCATTGGTCCCATTCCGATCGAGATCGGTGCCCGGGTAGCGGCGCAGGTGGGAGAGCCCGACCGCGCGATCGCCGCTTTACAAAAACTACTTTCGATACCGTACGCTGGCGCGCTGGCTGAAAATGTACCCATCACTCCTGCGCTGCTCCGGCTGGATCCGATGTTTGATCCGCTCCGGAATGATCCGCGCTTTCAAAAACTCGTGGCTTCGCCTGCGCCGAAGTGATCCCGCTTCCATTTGTAGCTCGTCAACGCGAGACTTGTGGAGGTTATGGGTTCAAGCCGGTCTCGAATATTTCTCGCGCGCTAGGCGATTTGGAATGGCCGGATTTAGACGCCCCAATAATATTAAAACGACATCTGCAGTCGGAGGTTGTTCAAAACGCCATGAGTTTTGGCATCGTAGGAAGTAAGGATAAGCTCGGCGTGCGTTTACGAGCGGTGCGCAAACGTTGATAAAACGCTGCCAAGCCTGCGACAGCTTATCTCACTCGCTCATTTCCGCGGGCGGCGCGGTTTCGGCCGGCGGCGCGGACGTGGCTTGGGTGGGATTCTCATACGCGAGCTGTTGACTTATTCTGTGTCTAATGTCAAGGGCATTTTTATTTTCTCCAATGCTCGACCTGAGTTCCAGCGTCTGCACAGACCCGTCGCCCTGACGTTTCAGATGACGGTAAACAGGCGTCGCAGGAGGGTGAACAAAAAAACTCCGTTCAACGAATAGTAACTACGATTGCAGTCGTCGCCTTAACACGAACACACTGTAAGCCATTTCATCGTTCACGGTGGACGGCCGCTTGATGTCGTACCGGAAATCGTAGACGTCGCACAGCTCCAGCGACGGCACCGAACCGAGCAGTCGTCGAAATTGCCGTGCCGTGTACGTGCGGAACTGAAATTCGTGCCGCAGGCGAAGTTCTTTCGACCCGCGGCGTACGAGCAGGCAGAC
>QHOK01000064.1 GCA_003218755.1 Verrucomicrobiota bacterium | reverse complement strand
CCGTAGATGCAGTAAACTCGGCGAGCGCCGACGTGGATGGTTGCTCGATAATAGCGCCGATTGGCGGACTCTGCGCTGAATTCAAGACGACTGGTTGTCCTTTCTCAGCTACTTGCCTGAGCAGGACCGCTTCCTTAATTCCACCACCGCGGTTTGTCAGGCGCAGTTCGACGTCTGAATTGCGTAACGTTTCGATCTTCTCCGCAAAGCTCGGAACTGGCTCACGAGTGCTTGGTGCAGCTTCGGCTACGGGAGTCGGCGATGGCGAAGGCGCGAGAATTGCCGGAGTTGGCCTAGGAGAAGTTTGTCCCCGCGCACCACCGACTGGACTGGGTTTCGGGCCCATCTGTTTTGCCAAGTAGATTTCCCACAGGACGAGTCCGATCACGCAAAGGGCAACGACAATCCAGGCAGTTCGATCCATAAATCGTAAATCGCGCTGGCAGCCTATTCAGCGCGCTTCGGCGCGATGGTTATTGCCGATTCGAGAGAGTCGATCCTAGATGTCCGATTTTTGCCGCTAGGTACGGGGTCATACCCACATCCGCCCCACGGTTGACATCGGGCGAGGCGCTTCAAACCGAGCCAGCTTCCATAAAGAATGCCATAGGTCTCGACTGCTTCCAAAAAATATGCCGAACAAGTCGGCATAAATCGGCAGCCGGAATTGGGACCGCACAGCAACCGGAGCAACGGCGAGAGCGTACACTGATAAATGCGAATCAAAAAACGAACCAGTCCGAGCATCAAAGCAGGATAGAAGCGCGCTTCGCGAGACGCAACCATTCATGTTCCAGCGCGCCATAGTTCACGTCCGCGGCATCGCGTCTGGCAACGAGCACAATCCAAAAACCCTCTCGCAATTCGTGCTGGTGCTGGCGCACAATTTCTCGCAGACGGCGCCGAACACGATTGCGAACAACAGCGCCTCCAATGCGACGTGAAGTTACAAAGCCTGCGCGGCAGGGGCCAGAATTCTCGATTGGTACGACGTTGAGCATTAGCAGTTTGCCGCGTCGCGTAAATCCGTCTCGTTTCGCGCGCTCATATTCTGAGGCCCGCGTCAGGCGCCGGTCTTTTGGAAAAGAGAAGGAACCTGCTGGCGCCATGTCGTTTTCGATGGTGCTACCCGATAGGCAGCGCAATTTCGGAAGTGGTGCAAGCGTACAACAGAAGTCTTCTCCCGGAGACGCCCGCGAGAAGACTTCTCAGAGAAAGGACTGCCGAGACTTTACTGGCTGGGTGGTGACTCGGCCGGCGATTCAGTTGTTCCAGCGGGAGATTCAGTGGTTGTAGCCGGACTGCTTACTCCAGTCGCTGCGGGCGGCGGAGTCGTGGGCGTTGGACTTGCCGCCGGTTCGGTTGTCTCGGTCTTTTGCTCGCACGCCGCGAGGAGTGCAGCACTGGCCAGAATGCAGATGTATTTTTTCATAGTGCTAGTTGGAAGCGGCACATTGCTGTAATTGAATAATTGGAGCAAGGCAGTTTTTCGGCGGCATTGCAATTTATTTTTCAGTGCGAGGTGTTTGATGAGCGTTGGTTTAGAACGGAGCCTCGTATTTGAGGCCATGCGCTTCCGCTACTGCGCGACAAGTGAGCCGCCCATCGCGGGTGTTGATGCCGCCGATCAGCGCCGGTTGTTCTTTGCATGCGCCCTCGAGGCCAAAGTCGGCGAGTAATTCCACATAGCGATAGGTTACATTAGTAAGGGCCTGCGTAGCAGTGCGCGCGTACGCTGCAGGCATGTTTGCCACGCAATAATGCGTAACCCGTTCTTCGACGTAAACTGGATCGAGATGTGTCGTTGGTCGCGATGTCTCCGCGCAGCCGCCCTGATCAATGGAGATATCGACCAGGACACTGCCGCGCTTCATCTTCCGCAGCATCGCGCGCGTGATCAGCTTCGGCGCCTTCGCACCAGGCAAGAGCACAGCGCCAATCAGCAGATCGCACTCCGCCATCAGCTCGTGCAAGTTCGCCTCGCTCGAATAAAGCGTATTCGCGTTTGGCATTGCCAAGTCCAGGTAGCGCAGACGTTCAAGATCCACGTCGAGTATCGTTACGTCCGCACCGAGACCGGTGGCCATGCGGGCTGCGTTGACGCCCGATGTCCCGCCTCCGACCACAACGACGAGTCCGGGTAAAACTCCCGGCACGCCGCCCAGCAACACTCCGCTACCGCCATTGTATTTGGCCAGAAAATTCGCGCCCATCACCACCGACATGCGACCGGCGATCTCGCTCATCGGTTCGAGCAGCGGTAAACGGTGGTTGACTTGGATCGTCTCATAAGCCACCGCGGTAACCCCCGATTTCAGTAAGGCCTCGGTGAGAGGCTTACTCGCAGCCAGATGCAAATAGGTGAAAAGGATTTGACCCTTGCGCAACAGCGGAAACTCCGCCTCGAGAGGCTCCTTGACTTTCACAATCATATCGGCGCGCGCGAAAACCTCTTTCGCTTGATTCACGATCTCTGCACCGGCTTTGGCGTATTCTTCGTCCGCATAACCGGATCCGATCCCAGCATTCTTTTCCACCAGCACGGAATGACCACGCCGGATGAGCTGATTCGCAGCCGATGGCAGCAGGGCGACGCGTTGCTCCTGTTCCTTAATTTCTTTTGGGACACCAATGATCATAGAAAGAGCGAGAAGTGATTAGTGAGAAGTGAGACGTAGAATCAAGCTAAATCACTTCTCGTCTCGCCTCTCGCTTCTCGCATCAATTCAGTGATGGATCGTCGGGCGCCGCGGCGAGCATCTTGTACCACGGTCCCAAGCTGCGCATGATGTCGAACCAGAGGTTTGGCAGGCGATCAAGCTTCAGCAGTGAAGGATTGGCTTTTTGAAGCAACCAGGCTTTCTGCTTCACCTCGCTTTCAAGCTGACCCGCGCCCCAGCCTGCGTAGCCGACAAACGCACAAATTGTAACCAAGTTTTTCTCGCCAGCCGCGGTACCGGCTTGTTCCAAAGCAACGTTGTGACTGAGTTTAACGCCGTCGCCTTTCTTCCATTCGAACGCCGCAAACATTAGTTGATTTTTTCCAACCGGACCGCCGAGGAACACCGGCACCTTCGCGAGCCCCGCCGGTGGTGTGTCAGTCACCAGATCGGCCACCTGTCTGTCGAGCGGGCGATTGATGATCACGCCCAGGGCACCCTCGTTTGGGTCATGCTCGGAAATGAAAAGCACGGTGCGTCGGAAATTCGGATCGAGCATATTGGGATGAGCGACCAGCAATGAACCGGCAAGGCCGCGCGAGGATGCTTCGTCATCCAAGTTACGCATGTAAAACTAGAAACCGCGACGCACGCTCGTGCAACCCCCTCTCGCTTGCGCTTTTCGCGCTCGCCAAGGCTCCCGTTGTTCCGACTTCATTTATTGATTTTCTTCGATGATCGATTTTTTATTTTTGCCGCGCCGTAACAGCGGTGGAAGCCTGCGAAAATTTTTTTACATAAATTTGTTGCCATTGGCTGGAAGCTCGTTTAGTAGCCTCAAAGTTTTCCACGATTGTTCTGGGGGGAACAGCCGCCCTTCACGCCCATCGGGTGTGGGGGGCGGTAATTTTTTTGGTGACGAAAGTCTGGTTCTTTCTTCTTGCTCTTGCTCGTGCCCTCGCTCTTGCTCGATTAAGGCCCTGAGCAAAGAACGCTTATCACCCAACGTCCAGCGTCTAATGTCGAAGCCAGCAAGATCGCATCTCATCTCCTGGCCGACTGCATTGACCCTCGTGGCGCTGATCATCGCGGCTGTGATTCTGATCATATTCCTGCGCCTGGAGACATGGCCGGCGCGCACGGCGCGGCAAAGCAGCGCCGAACTCGAAAGGCTGGGGAAAGATTTTCGCGCTGCTTTTATCGACATCGCGCACCTGCAGCCGCGCATCACCATCAACAATCGCGTCTACATGGAACAAACCACACCAGTGAGCGAGTTGGTTGTCCTCTCGAGACGCATCGAAGTCGAACACGAACTGCTCCATACGTGGGTGGGCAGCTCGAAGCGCGTGAAACTACATGGCACATTCATCGCCAAAGCCGGCTTCGATCTGCAGCAGACCCTCTCGATCGACATTCGCCCGGACGAAATCATTGTTCAGCTCCCACACGCTCAAATTCTCGGTGTTGAGCAGGAGCAGATGGAAGTCCTCGCGTTCGAAAATGGTTTGTGGAATCGAATTTCGGGGCAGGATCTTCAAAGCGAATTGTCGATCCTGCCTCAGCTAGCCTTAAAAAAAGCAGTAGAAACTGGCTTGCCAGCTGAAGCCGAGCGCACATTGCAGCGACAACTCGACCAACGAATTCATCCACCACAGTCATTACATCTAATCTTCAGGAACGGTGAAAAACGCGAAGATTGGGCTTGCGCCATTTGCCGTTTCCAATGGCATTCGCTTGTGGATCTGGTGGGCAGCAAGGCAGGAGGGCTTCATCGCCAGCATCGACAAAATAGATACGCCGTTTCTGCATCCAGTTGTGATTCGGCAACTCCATATAAAAAGCAGGCGTGATGACGCGCTTCGCATCGATCTAACTGCCACGGACGCGAGCGTTGGTCTGAATTTCAAACATCTCCTTCTGCACATGCGCGGCCGCATCATTCGCAATCTTTCGATTCGGGAATTGCGTGTGGAGCTGCACCGCAGCAATCCAAATCTGCGAGCGATAACCCGGCGCGGCTGGGCGACGCTGCAGCGATTGCTGCCAGAAAATCTGAGCATCGCCAACTCAGAGATGCGCGTTGAGAACGGCCCGACATTGATTCTGTTGCGACACGGCATTCTGTCCGCGAGTGAGACCGAGGCTGGCAGGTTTAGCGCTGCCGAGATCATGATTGCGTCGCCGTGGTTGCGCCAAACTTTTTCGCAATTGCGCGGTGCCACTCACTGGGAAGGCAATCGTCTGACGCTCGCCGGTCTCACTTTGAGCCGTGGTCTCGACTTTCAATCCGCCACAGCGGACTTGTCGCGCCTGGGCAAGCAACGTGTGGGGTTGCAGTTCGAGGTTGATGCTTTCGGAGGAAAAATCCGCGGGAATATTTCGCACGAGTGGCGTTCTGAACATTCCAACTGGAAGATCGCGGGGGGCGGCAGCGACATTTCTCTGGCGCAGACTTCGGACGCATTCGGGTTCGCTGATCGCGTTGAGGGCTTGCTTCACGCCGCCAACTTCACTTTTCGTGGAAACCTCGCTGAGCCGGATCGCGTAACTGCCTCGCTCTGGAGTGAATTGACCGGGCCTACCTGGCGCAATCGCACAGCCGAAGCGATCATGCTCGGCGCGGCGGTTTACAACCGCAAGATTGAGCTTCAACAGCTCTATATTCGACAAAAAAGTAACCAGTTCACTTTAAGCGGTGAGGCCGCATTCCCCGTAAACTCGTCCGGCTGGTTGAGCCCGGATTTTCGCGGCAACATTTCTGCATCGATTAATCAGCTTGGCGATTTCGTCGCTCTGTTTGGTGCAAACCCGGATGATTTTGCCGGGGAGCTCACCATCGAGGGAGCAATGGACACTCGCGATCGCAAATTTGGCGGACATCTCGCGGTTGAGGGCGCCTCCCTCACATTCTTCAAGACCGGTATCGACAGTCTGGCAGCAAAGCTGAATCTGAAAGCGGCCGAGTTGGAGATTGAACAGTTGGACATCAAACGCAAGAACGATTCGCTCAGCGGACAAGGCAAAATCGATATGTCGCGCGAGCACAGCTACTCAGGAACGCTCGACGCCCGAGCAGATAATCTACTCGATTATTTTTCCAGCTTTCGCGGATCAAGCGGGAAAAGCGGAAACCCAATTCCGGTAGATGTTCAGGTGACCATCAACTCCAGCAACTGGGATGTGCGCGGCGAGATCCGTGTGCCAGATTCGAGCCAGATCAGTTTCACAGCGAATCTTCCTTTGCACATTGGAACAGACTGGAATGCTTTCCAGTTATCTCCGCTGAATCTTACAATTGATTTCCCGTCAGTGTTTCTGGCAAAGGCGCCTCAGCTTTTTCGTCCCGAAATTTTCCGGGACGGCATTCTAAGCGGAAGTATTTCTCTTTCCGAAACGCTCCAACATCCGCGCATCGTTGGCGACGTGCAGCTTGTGAACGGAAAATTGCCAGGCGACTGGACTTCTTTCAATTTCACCGAAGCGAGCAGCCGAATAGCGTTTCAAGGAAATCGCGCGTCAGTGGAGTTTTTTAACGTCGCCACTAAGGACGTGGATGTTTCACTCCGTGGCGAAATTGATTTTGACGATATTAACGACGTGAAAGTCAGAATGAGCGGAGCAACACCGATATTCGATCTTACGTCGCACCAGATCGATTGTGTGAACAAAATCGAAATTGCGCCGGCCGTATTGACGCTCGCGCCTGCGGTCGCGGAACTCGAGTTTCGAGGCGGCCTTTTTCAATCCGGCTGGACGGTCAGCCTGCACGAAGGCGCCGATCCGCAGTTCCTCGGGATTTCAGACCCGAACAGCGGTAGCCGCAGATTTCCGCTGTGCCTGCGTGCAAGCCCGGAGGAAAAGCCACTACTGCTCGGTGCTCCGCCGTGGTCTGGAACAGGTAGCGACACGACGCGGCCGAAACGAAAAGATAAGCGGCGATAGCAGCTTGAGAATCAGCGTACCAGCCAGCGCGAAAGCTTTTCTTCCAGGTCCGGGGTAAGATTCACGCGAAAATCCGCACCCGCATCCAAGCGCAACGAATTGCCGTTTGCCCGGTCAAACAACAATTGAACCGGCCGCCGGCCGGGTGAGCTGACCAGAATCTCGCGCACTGCGCGGAGGTCCTCGCTCGTCGTAGCGGCAGAAAACTGGAGGAGCACCGCCGGTTCTTGGCGTGCATCTGTCGATTCTTTGTTCGCCCCATTGGTTTTTCCGGGCGCAAGCAATCTGATTTCCAGAGCGGTGGCGCGAAGAGCGTCGTCGCGTCTATCCAGCGTCCCTTTTACTTCAACAACGCGTCCCGCGGCGAGCGCATCGGAGACTTTAAGATAAACCTCGTTCCACACTACCACCTCCAGCATCTCCGTCAGGTCTTCGAGCCAAACAACTGCGAACGGTTTACCTTCTCTTCTGGTAAATTTTTTCTCCACTTCCACAATTGCTCCGGCGATCTTGAAGGGTGCGCGGTCGTCAAGCTCGCCTAACGAGGCAATCGACCGGTAATTTTTCGCTGCAAACAGATCTACGTACGCGTCAACGGGATGTCCGCTGACGTAAAAACCGAGAAGCTCTTTCTCGTACGAAAGCTTTTCATGCTCACTCCACCGGGTAGTAAGCCTCTTTCTCGATGTTGTCGAAGCAGTTGCCTCATCAAACAGCGAAACTTGGCCAGCCAACCGGTCCCGCTGCGCTGCGATCGACGCGCTCACTGCGTCATCAATGCAGCCAAAGAGCTCGGCGCGATCATAGCCAAGAAAATCAAAGGCGCCGGACTTGACGAGACTTTCCAGCATCTTCCGGTTGGCAATGCGCGAGTCCAGCCGCGTGCAGAAATCTTCCAGTGAAAGGAAGTGGCCTCGGTGTTCGCGCTCGCGAATTACGGCTTCCATGGCAGTTTCGCCCACGTGTTTGATCGCGGCGAGGCCATAACGAATAGCTTTGTAGCCGCTGCCTTTGACTGCGACGGTCTTTGATTTTTCCATACTACCGCGGTCAGCGCCCGCGGCTACAGTTTCGGGCGTGAATTTCAGGCCGCTTTTGTTGATATCGGGTGGCAGAATCGAAATGCCCATGCGTTTGCATTCGCCGACGAAAATTGAAATTTTTTCCGTGTTATTGATTTCGTTGCTCAGCAGACCAGCCATGAATTCCACCGGGTAATGCGCCTTGAGATAGGCCGTCTGATAACTGATCACGCCATACGCGGCGCTGTGGCTCTTGTTGAATCCGTAGCCGGCAAATTTTTCAAGCAAATCGAAAATGGCATTGGCTTTTTTCTCCGGGATCTTGTTCGTGCGCGCGCAGCCTTCGATGAAATTTTCTCTCTCCTTCGCCATCTTCTCCTTGTCTTTCTTGCCCATGGCGCGCCGGAGAAGATCGGCCTGCGCGAGTGAGTAGCCGGCAAGTTTGCTCGCAGCAGCCATTACCTGTTCCTGGTAAATCATCACCCCGTATGTGTCGGCGCAGATCTCTTCGAGCAGCGGGTGAAGATATTTGATCGGCGTGACCCCCTTTTTCGCTTTGACGTATTCGGGGATGAGTTCCATCGGGCCAGGCCGGTAAAGCGCGATCAAGGCAATGATGTCATCGAGCTTCTTCACATCGAACTGCTTCGATAAACCGGTCATCCCGGCGGATTCCATCTGAAAAAGACCAATCGTTTCGCCGTGGTTGTAGAGGGCGAACGCAGCAGGATCATCGAGTGGAATATTCTTCAGTGAAAAGTTTGCCTCCTGTTTGCGAATAAGCGTCAGCGTGTCTTCGATCACGGTCAGCGTTTTCAACCCGAGGAAATCCATTTTCAACAGACCAAGATCGTTCAGCGGTCCCATCGGATACTGGCTGATCACATCATTGCCTTTAACGTCGCGACAAAGCGGGATGTAGTCAGACAAGTCGCGATCCGCGATCACCACACCTGCGGCGTGTACTCCCGCATTGCGCGACAAACCTTCAAGAACTTTGGCGTGATCGAAAAGCTGCCGGGTCGCCGGCTCGGTGGCCACCGCTCGTTTCAGTTCCGGATTTTTTTCCACGGCTGCATCCAGGGTGATGTTCAATTCATTGGGGATCATCTTTGCGATGCGATCGGCATCGCGATAGCTCCAACCCATCACTCGCCCCACGTCGCGCACTACGCTTTTCGCTTTGAGCTTGCCAAAAGTAATGATCTGCGCGACGCGGCGTTCACCGTACTTTTGCCGAACATATTCGAGAACTTCACCGCGACGCGCTTCGCAGAAATCGATATCAATATCTGGCGGAGAAACACGGTCCGGATTCAGAAACCGCTCGAAAATCAATCCGTACTGGAGCGGATCGATGTCGGTGATTCCAAGAACGTAGGCGACTATCGAACCCGCCGCCGAACCACGCCCCGGCCCGACAGGAATGCCTCTCTCCTTTGCAAAATGAATGAAGTCCCAAACAATGAGCAAATAACTGACGAACCCCGTCTTTTCGAGAACGCCCAGCTCATAATCGAGTCGCCGGATCAACTCGGCATCGCTCGCCGCGCGTTCACCGTAGCGCTGCCGCAAGCCGTCATAACAAAGCTCGCGCAAAAAACCTTGGCGCGTTTTTCCCGCCGGGACCGGATATTCCGGATACTTGGAGCGCCCAAATTCAAGGTCCAGGTGACAACGCTCGCCAATTTCAAGCGTGTTCTGAATCGCCTGCGGAAAATCGCGAAACACCTCGTGCATTTCCTCTGGCGATTTGAAATACAACTCCGGGACATAGCGCATGCGGGTTTCGTCCTGCACCATTTTGCCAGTGCCGATGCAAAGCATTACGTCGTGCGCCTGGTGATCGCTCCGGCGCAGAAAATGCACATCGTTTGCCGCAACCAAACCGACGCCCAGGTCTCGCGCGATCTGCGGTAGCACGCTGTTGCACTTGCGCTGCGCCTCCATTCCGTGGTCATGCAGTTCGATGAAGAAGTTTTCCGAGCCGAGAATGTCCCGATATTCAGCCGCACCCTGTTTTGCCTTTTCGATGTTGTTTGCCTGAATCGCGCTGTTGATTTCCCCAGCAAGACAACCGCTCAGTCCAATCAAACCAGTCGACCGCGCTGCGAGCAGCTCTTTATCGATTCTTGGCACGTAATGAAAACCATCCAGATGCGCTGTCGTTATCAGCTTGACGAGATTTCGATAGCCGGTCTCGTTTTCGGCCAAAAGAGTGATGTGATACGCTGCATCGCGCCGCGAGGCCGGCCGATCCTTGTGCGATCCAGGGGCAATGTAGGCTTCGCAACCAATGATCGGCTTCACGCCCGCGCGTCGTGCTTCCTGGTAAAATTCAATCGCGCCGTACAAATTGCCGTGATCCGTCATCGCAACGGCGGGCATTTTGAATTCAGCCGCCTTTTTCATCAGCTCTTTCATCCGGATACTGCCATCCAGCAGCGAATATTCAGTGTGCAGATGCAGATGAACGAAAGAGTCGCGGGGCATTGCGTTCAGTATAATTGCGCGGCCATGACCAGCAACATCAAGAGCGCTGCGGAAACGTTAAATCGTCAGATTGTTGAATCGGGATCGATGTAACGGTTCAACGATTTCGACAAACATTAAAACGATGCTTGCATCGCTTTCATGTTGTTGCTAAGAGAGCGCGTGCTGCGTTTAAGCTTTCGATTGCAAGGCACCGCGCGATGCTGAGTTTACTCTGACATGAAAAAACTGGAAGCCATCATCAAACCATTCAAGCTCGAAGAGGTCAAAGAGGCGCTGGCAGAGCTTGGCATCGAAGGGATGACTGTTACCGAAGTGAAAGGGTTTGGCCGGCAAAAAGGACACACTGAAATTTACCGGGGGAGCGAGTACACGGTGGATTTTCTGCCGAAAGTGAAAGTGGAAGTGGTGATGGCGGACGATATGGTAGAACGGGCTGTCAATGTGGTGGTCGCTGCAGCCAAGACAGGCAAGATCGGTGATGGAAAAGTGTTCGTTCTTCCGGTGGAACACGCGGTGCGCATCCGCACGGAAGAGATCGGCGAAAAAGCGGTTTAGCGCTGGCGCGCTGTTCGTTGAACCGTTGAAGCGTCACAACGTTGAAGCGGTCCGACAGTTTGACGATTTAAATGATTTAACGATGTAAGCTCTGTAATTTGTAACGTATTTAACGCTTCAACTCTTCAACCCTTCAACGAACCAAATGGCCAAAGACAAAACTCCATCCGACGTCAGCAAAATGATCAAAGACCACGAGCTGAAACTCGTGGATTTCAAATTCACCGATCTGCCCGGCACCTGGCAGCATTTCACCACTACGCTCAGCGATTATAGCGACGATATTTTTACCGATGGACTTGGGTTTGACGGCTCGAGCATTCGGGGCTGGAAAGTCATTAACGCCTCGGACATGCTCGTCATTCCCGATCCCACGACGGCGTGGATCGACATTTTCAATGCTGAGCCGACGCTGAGCTTAATTTGCACGATTGTTGATCCGATCACGCGCGAACCGTACGATCGCGACCCGCGTGGAGTGGCCGAAAAGGCGGAAGCTTACCTGAAGAGCACCGGCATTGCCGATACCGCATTCTTTGGACCGGAAGCCGAATTTTTCATTTTCGATGATGTGCGCTTCAGCTATTCAGGGAACTCCTCATTTCACCTCGTCGATAGCGGAGAAGGCCACTGGAACAGCGCCCGCGAAGAATTTCCAAACGTCGGCTACAAGATTCGCCCCAAGGAAGGTTACTTCCCTGTCCCGCCGATGGACACGTTGCAGGATATTCGCAACGAAATGGCGCTTGAGCTGGAAAAAGCGGGCGTGCCCGTGGATAAACAGCATCACGAAGTAGCCACCGCAGGCCAGGCCGAGATCGACGTCCGTTTCGCGCCACTAAAGGTGATGAGCGATTCGATGCAGTACTACAAGTACATCATTCGCAACGTCGCAAAAAGGCACAATAAGACAGTGACCTTCATGCCGAAACCATTGTTCGCTGACAATGGTTCCGGTATGCACACCCACATCTCGCTTTGGAAAGATGGGAAACCGCTCTTCGCCGGAAATGGATACGCCGGTTTGAGTGAAATGGCGCTCTTTTTCATCGGCGGGATCTTGAAACACGCGCCCGCGCTCACCTGCTTTACAAATCCAACCACCAACAGTTTCAAGCGCCTCGTGCCGGGATTCGAGGCGCCGGTGAATCTGGCCTATTCAGCACGCAATCGTTCCGCTGCCGTGCGTATTCCGACTTACTCCGCCAGTCCAAAGGCGAAGCGGATTGAGTTCCGCACACCCGATCCATCGGCAAACCCATACATTGCGTTCTCGGCAATGCTGCTCGCAGGCCTTGATGGAATTCAAAATCGAATCGATCCCGGTGATCCGCTCGACAAAAATATCTACGAACTGCCGCCCGAGGAACTCGCGCAAGTGGCAAGCGTGCCTGACTCACTTCGCGGCGCAATCGAAGCGCTCCAGGCCGATCATTCCTTCCTGTTGCGCGGCGACGTCTTCAACGAAGACTTCATCGCCAACTGGGTCGACATGAAACAAAAAGAATACGATGCCCTACGTCTCCGCCCACATCCGTACGAGTTTGCGATGTATTATGATGTGTGATGAACGTGACTGAGCACATTTGTCACGCCGGATGAGTGTTACGTGCGAAATCTCGGTTTCAAAATTGATCGAACACTCCAGCTTTGCATAAAATTGGAGCCATGAGAAACACACAACTCGCATCTTGCCTCATCGCGGTCAGCTTGCTCGGCGCAAATCAACTTGCGCGAGCAGCTGATCCGGCTCATCCCGAACAGCCGGCTGTAGCTCCCGCGGAAGCAATCGCCAAACTCAAGGAAGGCAATGGACGCTATGCTAGCGGTAAACTGCAACACCCCGGTCAGACGACGGAACGGCGCGCGGAACTGACGAAAGACCAGCATCCGTTCGCGGTTATCGTCAGTTGCTCCGATTCGCGTGTGCCGCCCGAGATCGTGTTCGACCAAGGGCTCGGTGATTTATTCGTGGTCAGAGTAGCAGGCAACGTGATCGACGATCATGGCTTGGGTAGCATCGAGTACGCCGTCGATCATTTGGGAGCGCGCCTTATTGTCGTGCTCGGCCATCAGAGTTGCGGCGCCGTGAAAGCGGCCAAAGAAACTATCGCTGCCAAGAGCAAAGCTCCCGGTCATATCCAATCGCTCGTCACGGCTATTCAGCCCGCGGTCGAAGCCACGGCGAAAAGTGATCTCGGAGCGACTGTGGAAGCGAACGTGAAAAATGTCGTGCAAGCGCTGCGTACATCCACGCCTATTCTCAAGCCAAAAGTTGATTCCGGCGAAGTACAGGTAATCGGCGGCTATTACAGCCTCGATACGGGCGCGGTCACTTTTCTCGGAGCGAAGTAAGAGTCTTCGCTCACAGGGCGAGTTTCGTTTCGGAATTTGAAGGTTGCGCCTTTGTTTCTCTCCTAGACGCTGGTATCTTGTCGCCGCGCTTTCATCAGAAACGAAAACGGAGCAGATCATGGCCAAACCCGAGCAGACGGACGCAAAGACAAACCCTACGCCTGCCCAAGAAACTCTACGCCAGCTCTGGGAGGAACATGTGCAGTATGAGTTTTCCACGCGCAATACCGACGACACGCTCGCCACGATGGTCGAAGACGCATATGTAAATCACATTCCAGTATTGACCGGTGGTGTAGGCAAAGATGAATTGCGGGAGTTCTATTCAAAACGGTTCATTCCTCAGATGCCTCCCGACACCGAAATGACGCCCGTCTCGCGAACAATCGGCGAGGATCAGTTGGTAGACGAGATGGTTTTCAAATTCACTCACAGCATCCGAATGGATTGGATGTTGCCGGGTGTGGCCCCCACAGGAAAGCGTGTGGAGATTCCGCTGGTGGCTATCGTTCGATTTAGAGAAGGTAAGCTGGCTCATGAGCATATTTACTGGGACCAGGCGTCGGTGCTGGTTCAGATCGGATTGATCGAGGCCGATAAGTTGCCCGTCGCCGGTGTTGAAAGCGCGCGTAAGGTTCTTAACCCAGCTTTGCCAGCAAACGCGCTAATGAGCCGGCTAATCGAAGCCAGTAATATTTCGTCGACCGTGAACCGCTAAATCACAACCACGCACCAACCCATGTCATCACAAGCAAACCAGCCCTCGCTCTATGAACGCCTTGGCGGAATCTACAGCATCGCAACTGTGGTCGATGATTTCATCGACCGCGTCATGACTGATCCCCGCCTGAACGCCAACCCAGCCGTGAACGAAGCCCATCACAAAGTTCCGCCCGCCGGCTTCAAATATCTGGTTACGGAAATGGTCGGCTGGGCCAGCGGCGGTCCGCAGAAATATACCGGACGCCCGATGCGTGAGTCTCACGAGCATCTGAACATCACGCCAAAGGAATGGGACGCGTTCATGGA
>QHOK01000032.1 GCA_003218755.1 Verrucomicrobiota bacterium | reverse complement strand
GAGGAACGCTGCTTCCGGTCCTTTTTGGTTTACCGCACCGCGACCGACGATGACTTTGCCCAGTGGCGGTTTGTCCACGATGCGCGCTTCAGTAGGCGGCGAAGTCCACTCCGCCGGATCGAACTGTTTCACGTCGTACATGAAATAAAGACCGACGGTTTTCGGTGCGACGGCATCAAGCGTCGCGAATACGCCGGGTTTGCCGTCCGTGTTGATCACGGTCGCCTGCTGAAACCCGGCATCGCGCGCCAGCTTGGCCATGTACTCCGCGCCTTGCGGGTAGCCGCGGTTCTCCGCCGCGATCGACACCTGCCCGATCCAGTCCTGCAACCGCTTCACCGCTTCATCGTGGCGCTTGGTGATTTCCGTTTTGATTGTGGCGACATCGTTTTCAGCTGAGAAGGCGTGGCTAGCGCCGGCGATGAGTGCGACAATTGCTATCAGTGATAGAATTCGTGTGTTCATAAACCAAATACTTAGAGAGCTAAGCTCTCCTGCTTCGGTATCGAGCCGGTAGCGGTGATAAGTCCAGCGAATTTCTTCGCGAGCTCGTTAAGCTTCGCCACGTAGTAATCGACATTTTCGTCACGGTTTTGCGGATCGAAGTCGCTGGCAAGCTTGGCGGCTTCGTAGGCAGGAACTTTCTTTGGCGTGGCCTTGATATAATAGCTGATTTGGGCGCCGGGTTTGTAATTGCGCCCGCTGGCGAGAGCGAGCTCGTACGCAGCCGCGCGATTGCGCGTTGCGCCGGCAATCTTCGCCCGATATTTATCGAGTGAATCCTGGACCTGCATGATAAGCTTGATCATTTCCTCCAGAAAAACGCGCTGGAATTTTTCGAGTCCACGCGATTTCAATGCGCCGCCTTTGATGATGACGTCGCCATCTTTCGTGAGCAGCGCATAATTTTTCGCTTTGTAACTGAACATTGCGTGGAACTGCTCGTCGATTTCAACATCGATTCCGGGTGGCAATTCGTTCGCCAGATTTTTCTGCAAATCATCGATATCGGTGTTCTCAGGCGGCACGAAATAAATTCCGTCCGTATCGACCTCGATGACCTGCGCGCCGTGCGCGTTGAGCCAGTCAATCATCTTCTCAAGTAGATCGCGGCCGATCTGCGTCACGCGCGCGGCAGCGTCGAAATCGGCGAAATGTCCCTGCGCGAATCCAAGGTACCCGTAGAAACTGTTCAGCAGAATTTTGAAGGTGTTTTGCAGCGCTTGAAGATGATGCTGCGTTGCGGGATCCTTTTGCGCGCGCATTTTTGCCTTTGCTTCCAAGCGGAACGTGCGGAGATCGGTGAGCAAATGGCGGAATATTTGCAATTGATCGGTTGCAGGAAAGCAATCGAACTGCAACATGACTGACGGATAAAGCGAGGCGATGTCGCAGTGCCAGACGTTGCGCGCCACGCCAGTGAAGAAAATGTCGGTGTAACCGCCTTCGAATGCGCGCACCATCGGCAGTTCTGGAATGGAATGCCGCTGCCGAAAATACTCGCGGAGAAAAAGTGCATTGATGCGCGTGGCGTTGCCGCGCACGATCACATCCTGGTAATTATACGGAAAAATCTGCGCCTGAATGAAGTAGCTCGGGCTCAGCAGGTCCGACAAGGCGCGTGTTTCCCGGACGCCGCATAAAGCGCGTCGCCTGAACATTTCTGAATCGTCCAGGTACGCGCGCTGCAATTCCTTGCCCGTGAGCGCTGAAACCTGTTCGCTATCGCACAACTCGAAATGCCGCGCGACGTCGGTTCGTTCGAAGCCCGCCAGGGAACGCATCCCGACATCGTAGAATTGCGCGAGCAAAAAGGTATCGACAAAGTGGCGGCCGCCAATTGTAAACTTCGGGTAATCAATCGTTTTTTCTGCGATTTGGAGTCGTGACGGACGCGAGCGGAGAAAGCCGCCGCTGCGTCCCCAGTCGAGTTTGGTTTTCAGCTTCTTTGCGCGATCGACGAGATAAGGCAGATCGAACCGGAACAAGTTGTGGCCTTCGATCACATCCGGATCGCGCTCTTTAATGAGCGCAGTGAGTCGCCTGAGCGCATTTCTCTCGGATTCCTCGATGTTGCTTGGGTCGACAACGATCAATTCTTCCCAGCCGGTGTTATCCGAGAGCGCGATGCTCATAATGTGATTGTCCGGGCCGGGGTCAGCGCCCCCGGCTACAGAAAGCACTTCCAGCTGCATTCGTTTCAATTCTTCAAACGGCAGATCTTTGAACAACGTGCGGCCCGTTGCCGTTAGGTAATGCTGCACCGGGTCGGTGAACGCGAAGAAATGGCGGCCGGAATTCTTTAGGCCGTTACGCAAGGCGATTAGTTCCTTCCAGCTATCCACGGTGATGAGCCAGCTGTACTTGAGGTCGCTCTGGAGCTTTTCCGATTCGATGCCCAGATCGACAACGTCGCTGTCGGCCCACACGAACGGATGGAACGCCTCGACGTCGGCTGCTCTCGAGGCATCTGTTTCGCGGCGATGAACACGAGCCGTGCCGGTTTCGCCCAGTTCAACGGCCACAATTCGCGGCGTCGGATCAGCGCCAAAAAGCAGCGTATTTTTCTCGAATTCCATTAATCATCCACAGATTGCGCAGATTTTCACAGATTCAAAAACAAGTCACCTCATCTCAATCGTCTCAGCGCCGTATAGTCGCGATCCCGCGTGAGGCAGACGCGAGGCGCCGGTAAGGTTCGAAATAATCTGCGGAAATTTGCGAAATCTGTGGATATAAATCGGACATGACACTCTTCTCGATTTTGTTAACGTCGATCTTTTGTTCGGCTGTGGCTTTGGCGCAGCAAACGCCACAATCACTTGCTGACGCGGAATTGCCGTCGCTGCTCCCAATTTATAAAGACATTCACAGTCATCCGGAACTATCCGGGCATGAGGAGCGCACGGCAACGCTGGTCGCAAAGGAATTGCGCGCCACAGGCTGCCAGGTCACCGAGCATCTCGGCAAATATCAGGACTCCAAATTCAAACCCCACGGAGTGGTCGGCGTGATGAAGAATGGTGATGGGCCGACCGTGCTAGTGCGCACGGATATGGATGCGTTGCCCGTGCATGAAGAGACTGGTTTGCCCTATGCCAGCACTGTCACGACCAACAACGATGAAGGCAAAGAGGTTCCGGTGATGCACGCATGTGGCCACGATGCGCACATGTCGATGTTCATCGGGGTGGCGCGCTCGCTTGCGAAACTGAAAGATCAATGGCACGGCACGATCCTGTTCGTCGCGCAACCGGCGGAGGAAACCGGCAATGGTGCGCGCGCCTGACATGCAAATCGGCCACGTCGGCGTCACGGAAGGTTATACGTATGCGAATGTCGATTCAGTGGACGTGACGGTGCGTGGCGTAGGTGGGCACGGCGCATATCCGCACAAGACGAAAGACCCGATTGTGCTCGCGGCGGAGATGATCAACGCCTGGCAAACCATCGCAAGCCGCGAGAATAACCCACTCGATCCGATCGTCATTACAGTTGGTTCGATTCACGGCGGAACAAAGCACAACATTATTCCGGACGAAGTCAAAATGCAGTTGACCGTGCGCACCTACAAAGCCGACACCCGCGATCGCGTGCTGGCGGCGATTGAGCGGATAGCGAAAGGGATCGCGGTGGCTGCGGGAATTCCTGCGGAGCGCGCGCCGATCGTCAGCGTCGCCAAAGATCAATTTACGCCCGCGACTTACAATAATCCCGAGCTAACGAAACGTCTCGTTGCAATGTGGAAGAAGTCGTTAGGCGACGAAAACGTGGAGATTGTCGATCCAACGATGGGCGGCGAAGATTTTTCCGAATACAGCCTGCCGGACCATTCCATTCCCGCTGTTGATTTTCACGTCGGCGCAGTCGATCCGGCGAAAATCGCGGAGTACAAGCAGGCGCGAAAAGAATTACCCAGCTTGCATTCGAGCAAATTCGCGCCTGTTCCCGAGCCGACGATTCGCACAGGGATTGTGGCGATGACAGCAGCCGTGCTGGAGTTGATGAAGAATTGACTGCATTCAGTCATTCCGAGCGAGGTCGAGGAAGCCCGTAGCTATACCTTTCGGTAATTCCATGGGATCCCTCGACTGCGCCTGGCTCCGCTCGGGATGACCTGGCGGTCACTTCACCTTGATGTTCTTTCGCAGATAGGTCGGAACATCCAGATCTTCGCCTTCGACGATGGTTGGCTCACTTTTTTCAAATCGCAACTGTGAACGGCTCGTGTTCGCTTGGAACGGGTGGGGAGGGCGGTGTCGCCTCCGCCGCCAGCGGCTCTTCAAACGAAATACTTTCCTCAAAAGGCGCGGGTTCCATCGCCGCTGGTTCTGGTTCGATATGAATCTGTGGCTCGGGGTGCTGGTACTGCTCCCCGAGTGCCGGCTGCGCGGACGCGCTCCTCGACGTCCCGCCGTCGCGGGATTGCGAAATCAAATCCTCCTCTGGAGCGAGCGAACTGATAATGGTCACGGTCAAACGATCTCCCAGTCGTGCGTCCACGACGGCACCGAAGAGAATTTGTGTTTGCTCGTTAACGTGCCGCCCAAGCTCCTGCATGAGGACTTCGACCTCGGAGAGCGTCATCCCGGGCCCCCCCGCCACCTGCACGAGCACGTGTGTGACGTCTGCCAGCATCCGGCCACGATCCATCAATGGATTTTTAAGCGCCTGCGTGAGAGCGTCGTGCGCGCGATTGTCCGAATCAGCTTCGCCGAAGCCAAACAAGCAACGGCCGTTGCGTATGCGCAATGCCGCCAGCAAATCATCGAAGCCGATGCGAATAAGTCCCGGCCGCTGAATTAGGTTCACAATCGAGCGCACACTCTGGCTGATTGTGGTATCGGTCATTGCAAACGCCTGATGAATTCCTGCTTGCGGCGCCACCAAGTCGCCCATTCGGTCGTTCTCGAAGCAGATCACTGAGTGGGCAACCTCGTTGAGTCGGGCCAGCGCCTCTCGGGCCTGGGCGTTGCGCCGTTTGCCTTCAAAAGTGAATGGAAGAGTGACGAAGGCGATGACAAGCGCCCCAGCTTCACGGGCCAGCTGCGCGACGTAAGGCGCCGCACCCGACCCGGTTCCGCCGCCGAGCCCTGCACAAACGAAAATCATGCGCGCATCGGCCAGCGCTTCGCGAATTTCATCAGCCGATTCCACCGCCGCGTCATAACCGAGTTCGGGGTCGCCGCCCGTGCCCAAACCGCGCGTGACAGTACGGCCGAGCTGCACCTTATGCGCCGCAACCGAACTAGTGAGTGACTGCACGTCGGTATTGATTGCAACTACGCTGGCCTTCTCCAAGCCGTCGAGGACAATTCGATCGAGAGCGTTTAGACCGGCGCCACCAACGCTGACAACTTTTACCGGCACAGATTCTGCCAAGGCTTCCGGCACACTGTAATTTTTATTGAGTTGAATCATGATTTTTTATCCGCCTTCATCGCATTCCGCTGAAGAGCCTTCCAAAGATTCGGCCAAGGCCTCGCGGCGGCCGATCCGTTTGCATAACTTGTGCGAACCTGACCAAGCCGATCGCTGTCGAGAACTGGGGGTCCTCCACTGCGGATGTTACGCCCCAGGTGGTCTGCGCGTGCGCGAGATGCGCAGGTATCTCAAAAATTTCCTCTGCGAGATGATCGATGCCGCTAAGAAGGCTGCAACCGCCGGTGATGAAAATGCCGGCGCCGAGATAACTGAGATATGGCTCCTCTTCAAGCCTGCGTTTGAGCAGCTCAAATCCTTCGCGGACGCGCAGGTGAATGATCGTGTTCAGCATTTCCCGCTCGATCTCTTTGCCGGCGAACCCTGAATCGTCCTTTAGTAAAATCATTTCGCCAGGCAAACAATTGCCGAGGGTGCAACTGCCCTCTTCAATTTTTAACTTCTCCGCGCGCGCCATCGGGATGCGCAGCCCCATGGAGATATCGTTGGTGATATGGTCGCCGCCCAAAGCCACGCAACCGCTTTGTTTCACCGCACCGTCCGCGTACAACACGTAATCAGTCGTGCCACCGCCCATATCGATCACCAGCGCGCCAAGATCCTTTTGATGCTGGGTGAGTACGACCTGCGCAGAAGCAAGCCCGCCAAAAACAACGTCCTCCACGTCCAGCGGCAGTTCTTTCACGCAACGGATCGTATTTTGGATTCGGGTGCGCACGCCATGGATGATATGAAAATCGGCTTCCAATTTTTGCCCAAGCATCCCGATCGGGTTCAGCACACCGTCCTGTCCGTCGACATGATAATGTTGAATGAGCGAATGAAGGAATGCGTTTTGCGCCGGAATGCTCACCTCACGCGCGTTAATCTTTACGTCCTCGACGTCCCGTTCATCAATTTCATCGCGATCCTCGGGCAGCATGACGCATCCACGATTATTGAAACTTTGCAGATGCGAGCCTGCGACGGCGACATAAACGCTTCGGATCATCACGTCGCTTTTCTGTTCGGCATCGACCACTGCTTCGTGCACGCATTTCATCGCCGTCTCAAAATCGACGATCTCGCCTTTTCGGACGCCGCGTGATGGCGCCTGGCCGACTCCGAGGATTTTGATCGTGCCGTCGGGCCGGCCTTCACCAACAACGACACAGATTTTGGATGTGCCAATCTCAAGACCCACCATCAAATTATTGCTAGCCATGATTGTTAATCCGTTTTCTGTCGTTGCTTCGAGATTGTTTTGGTAATGGGCTTCGAACCGGCGCGCGGTTTCCCTGCGGGCGGCGCAGTTTTTTCAGGAGCGTGCACGGGGATAGCCTTCATAATCCGCGGCTGCACAGCAGGCTCGATTGTATCGTTAATGACACTTGCCGGAGGCTCGGCGAAAGTGACGGGAATGTTTCGTTGCACAACCAGATTTACGGTCCCGAGTTCCTGTTTCGAGTCGTCGCAATAAACAAGAAATTGTTCCAGCCGCCGTAATTGCGTTTGCAGATCATTAAACGCGAACGTCACGCGCGAACGATTTTTGTCCGTTACCAACAGGCAATAACCTTTGGAAACATCGATCTCGCGAATCTGGAACCGCATTTGCAAAAAACTGCGCGTGCATAGGCGAAGCAGCTCCAGTGCGGTTTTTGCTTCGTCCGATTCGACGATTTTCCCTGCCTCGAGCGATTCGCTCGAGCACCCCAGAATCAGCGGCAGTCCGAGGTATTCGGGCAACAACTTCTTTTGTTTCATCAAAACGCCCCGTGCGTCCACCAAAAAAGCAGCGTCTGACGCAAATGGATCGGAAATTTCCTTTTCGCTGGTGATCCAGGCGACCGGTTTTCGTTCCACCACGCGAATATCGATCTCACCCGGTAATTTTCGCACCACCTGAACTTCGTCAGTTTGAGGAAGCTGCTGTATACGATCGTGGACCCGTGCCAGGTTTACCCTAAAGATATTTTCGCCTTCATGCAGGTCGGCCGCTTTCAAAACCTGCTCGCGCTGCAAGGTGCCGTCAGTCTGCAATTCAATTGTCTTGAGTTGATAATCTGGATTCTCGAAGAACAGACGTCTTGCAGCTTCGCGCACGCCTGCATAAGCGGCCGCGCACAATGCAACGAGCAAAATTACTCTTGAGAGTACGCCGATGACCCTTCGAATGCGATGCTGCGTCGCTCTGCGGGAGCGGACCTTCACGTCGAGCAAGTGCTGCTGACGCCGCTGGCGCACATTGGACACTCGTCGATTGCGCGATCGGGGGCTTTTTTGGCCGAAATTCATCTCCGGCTCCCTTCTGTTCTTGCGCGAGAGAGCGCGATAATGCGGGCGCAAAGATCGACGTAGCTGATACCAGCAGCCGCAGCAGCCTCCGGCAGCAGACTAGCTTCGGTCATTCCAGGAATGGTGTTGGCCTCGAGCACAAACGGCTCTCCGCTGTCGGACAAAATGACATCAATACGTGCGTACACTTGCAAGCCGAGCGCGCGGAAGGCTCGCAACGCTAATTCCTGGATCTCGACTGTTTTGTTTTCATCAATCCGAGCCGGGCAAACATGCTCCGCGCCGCCACCTGCCTGCGGATTGAGAAAAGGATACTTGTTGGTGAAATCGTAAAACCCGCCTTTCGGAATTATCTCGAGAATGGGCAAGGCTTGGCCACGGAGAACACCTATCGTTAATTCCCGGCCAGATACAAACTTTTCTATCAATAGCTCGCGATCGTACTTTGCAGAACCGGCAATCGCCGGCGCAAGTTCCTCGGATCTCTTCACGATGTGGATGCCAACGGTGGACCCTTGTCGCGGCGCCTTGATCACAATCGGTGGCCGCATGCGCGGTTGCTGAGTCGCTTCAATCGTTTCCCACTTCGGAGTTCGCACCCCGTGTTCCTCAAATTTTTCTTTCGACCGGATTTTGTCGAAGGCCAGCCTGCTTCCTTGAACTCCTTCGCCCGTGTAAGCGACGCCGCGTTCTTCGAGAAGCTGCTGGATTTGTCCGTCCTCGCCGAAAGTTCCGTGCAACGCTATGAATGCGAGATCGACAACTTTGGGGAGCTGGAAATTCTCATCTCGCACATCGACTTCGGCAACGTCCACGCCGAGCGAACGTAGTGCTTTCGAAATTCCGCGCCCCGTCGCCAGCGAAACGTCGCGCTCACTGCCCGGCCCGCCCATCAGGACGGCGATTCTTTTCGGCAGCGTTTTCATGTCATCCTGGTTCTCCCACGATTTGGACCTCGGTTTCCAATTCAATCCCGCGATTTGCCCGCGCTCTCGTCTTGATCAGTTCGATTAATTCGAGCATTTCCGCCGCTGTCGCTCCGCCATCGTTGACAATGAAGTTGCCGTGCACCTCCGACACCCGTGCTTTCCCGACGCGCGAATTTTTCAGTCTCAATTCATCCACCAGTTTTCCAGCTGGAATGCTGTCAGGATTCTTGAAAATGCAGCCTGCGCTCTTGGCGACTGGCTGTGTGGTGCGTCGTTTCTCCTGTGATTCGCGCAAGCGGTTATCGATCTTTGCGCGCTCGGCCGGCTGCGCGCGGAAGGTCGCCGAAATCGCAAAATTATTTTCCAGTAACGGGAATTGCCGGTAAAAAACCTCCAGTTCATCTCGATTTTTCACGTGTGGATTCCCTTCGCTATCGAGATAACGAATGCGCGTGACATTCTCAAAAGTTTGCGCGCCCATCGCGCCGGCGTTCATCCGCAACCCGCCACCGACTACGCCCGGGATGCCTTCCATCCATTCGAGTCCGCCGAGATTTGCCGCACGCGCTGCATAAGCAACTTCCCTCAACTTCACCCCAGTGCCTGCCGTGATTTCGGAGCCGTTCACCTCGATTTTGTCGAAATCGCCGCCCGACGGATGAATCACCACGCCACGGATTCCACCATCGCGGACAAGAAGATTCGATCCGCGGCCCATTACGAAAAGCGGCAAGTTCTCATCGCGGCAAAACCGAATCAGTTGCGCAAAGGCGTCCTCACTCTGCGGCTCGACCCAAAATTGCGCCGGGCCGCCTACGCGCAGCGTCGTGTGTTTCGAAAGCGGCTCGTAAAGACGGACGTCGCCTTCGCCCACGATCGCTTGCAACTTTTCTGCGATCACCAGATCCGCCGCCAGAATCGACAATTGTTCGTGGATGTTGCCAGCGCCGAGACTCAGCACGATATCGCCGCCACCGAGGGCATTGCCGATATCCCAATGGACGCGCTCGAACCGTGGCTGATAACTGGCAGCACGATGACCGCATTTAACGATTTCATCAACGATCGTCTGCCCGCTGATGCCCGGAATCGGCGGTTCGCTCGCGGGATAAACATCCGTCACCACCACGCGATCCGCGTCGTCGAAGGCGCTGCCAAACCACGTGCAAAGCGCTTTCGTGCGCGAATACCGATGGGGCTGAAACATGGCGAGCACCCGCTTGCGGCCAGTCGCTCGCGCAGTTTTCAATGTAGCGCGAATTTCGGTAGGATGATGCGCGTAATCGTCAACAAGCAAAAAGCGTTCGCTCTCATATTTAATCTCGAACCGGCGTCGCGCGTGCTCGAATTTCCGTAGAGAAGCTGCGATCTTTTCAAACGGAATTCCAAGTTCTACTGCAAGCGCGATGACGCCCAGCGCATTGTGGACGTTGTGCGGCCCGGGCACGTTGAGCACCGCCTTGCCGAGTTTTTGCTCGCGAAGATAAACGCGAAAATCTGAACTGAAGGCGTTCAACTTCACGTCGCCGCCTCGATAATCGGCTTCATCCGAGAACCCGAACGAGATGGTGTTTTTTCGCTTTGCGCATAGTCGCGCCGTGTTCGGGTCATCGATGTTATAAAAAACTTTTCCGGCGGTTTGCTCGACAAGCGAGGCGAAGACTTTTTCGATTGCCGCAAGATCGGCATAAAAATCAAGATGCTCTTCCTCGATATTCAGAATGAGGCAGTGCTCGGGATGGAAGCAGCGCAGGGTTCCGTCGCTTTCGTCGCCTTCGGCAACAAAATAATCGCCGCGCGGATCCCAGTGCGCGTTCGTCCCGAGAATCTGAATTTCGGCGCCGACATAATGGGATGGATGGAGTCCACCTTCGCGCAAAACGTGTGCCGTCATTGCCGAGGTTGTTGTTTTGCCGTGCATTCCGGCGATAACAATGCCGCGCTTTGCGCTCATAATTGCAGCAAGAGCTTCCGCGCGACGGAACGCCGGTTTTCCCGAGTCACGCGCGCTTACGAGAACGGGATTGTCGTTCTTAATTGCGGAGGAAAAAACAATAAGATCTGAGGCGTCTGCATGTTCCGGGCGGTGCTGCTCGTAAAAGCGCAGCCCGAGCCGCTGCAATCGATTTGTTTCCATCGTGCTGACCTTATCTGAACCGCTCACTGCGTGCCCGAGGTCAATCAGAAGCGCTGCGAGACCGCTCATGCCGCTTCCCGCTACACCTACAAGATGAATCCGGTGATGCTCACGAGTCAGGAATCGCGGCAAGTCGAGCGAGAGGTCGCGACTCCGAAACTCTTCGCGAGCAACGTCGGCGGGCGCGCTGCGTTCTTCAGAGGCGGGTTTCATGAGTCGTATATTTCTCCATCGTGGTAGCCACGCGGCCAGCAGCGTCTTTCGGCGCCAGACGTGCAGAATTCGCCGCCATTTGCTCAATCCGCTGCGGGTTCTGGATCAACTCGCGGATGTTGCGTGCAAGCAATTCTCCGGAGACCTCTGACTCCTTGAGGAGAATCGCTGCCTGAACGCGAGCATAAATCTCCGCGTTGCGCGTTTGATGATCATCCGTGGCATAAGGGAAGGGGATCAAGATGCCCGGCAATGAAAAAGCGGCGAACTCAGCCAGACTGGCTGCGCCGGCTCGCGCGACAACGAGATCTGCCGCGCTGTAAATTTCTTCCATTCGATGATGAAAAGCCGCGATGTAAGCAGGAACATTTTCGCGGCGATAGTTATCGGCAACCAGACGTTCATCCCGCCCGCCGGATAGGTGGATCACCTGCAGTGACAAACCTTGCAAGAACGGCAGCGATTTGATCAGCGCCTGATTCATTCCGCTCGCCCCTTGGCTGCCTCCCATCACAAGCAATGTGGGTAGATCCTCGTCCAGTCCGAGTTTTCGGCGCGCGACCCGTCGATCCAAACGCACGAGTTCGGTCCGGACCGGCGTGCCGGTGACTTCGGTGTGCGTTTTTGGAAAAAAAGGCGCGCATTCCTTGAAGCCGAGCATTACCGCGTGCACCATCCGCGCCGTCAATCGGTTGGCCTTTCCGGGGACCGCGTTTGATTCGTGAATAAAGGCCGCAATTCCTCGTATTCGCGCGGCCAACACCGGTGCTGTGGAAGTGAATCCACCCATGCCGAGGACTACCTGAGGTTTGAATTTACGGTAAAGAGACCGGCAAAGTGACAAGCTTTCATAAAAGCGGCGAAGGAAACCAAAGAACGCCGGAGAAAAAGGCGAAGGCAGCCCAACGGTGGGTAATTTTTCGACTCGGAAGTTGGTGTGCCCGGAAAGCGCCAGAGCATCAATTTCCTTTTCGGAAATCAACAGCATCACTTCGTGGCCACGATCGCGCAGCACTTCTGCCACGGCGATGCCTGGGAAAAGATGGCCGCCAGTACCTCCGCATGCAATTACAGCATTCATATCGGACTTATGTGACTCACGCGACTCATGATTGATCAAATCCGCGGCGTTATCCGGGCACGCATGGTGGCGTGTTTCTTATTCGGTGGTTCAAGAATGCCCTGCCGATAAATGTTCAGCAACAAACCGACGCCGAACATGCACGCGACCAGGTTAGAACCTCCGTAGCTAATAAAGGGCAAGGGCAGGCCCTTATTCGGCAGGAGCGACGTGGTCACGCCGATGTTAACTGCGGCCTGCAGAGCCAGGAGCGAAACCACGCCGCAACCCAGGAGCAGGCCGAAACGATCCTTGGCATGAAGCGCAATCATGGTGCCGCAGACAATTATCACCACGAATAAGAAAACCACGAGGAGACTAAACCGCAGGCCAAGCTCTTCGCCCACAATGGGAAAAATGAAATCGGTATGCGCGTAAGGCAGATAAAGCATCTTCTGGCGCCCGTTGCCCAGGCCGAGACCTTCCATTCCGCCGCTGCCCCAGGCAATCAATGCCTGCATCTGCTGTAAACCAGCATCTTCCTGGAAATGCTGCGGATGGAGGAAAGCAGAGAGCCGTCCCATCCGCTCAGAGATTCGCGTAGCAACCAGCAAAAGTCCCCCCAGACCAGTGAGCGATATAATGCCGAGCCATAACGGATTGGCCCCGGCAACGAACATTACCACAAACGCGGTGGTTCCGATCAAAGCCGTTGTCCCCAAATCTACTTCGCCCAGCACAAGCGCAGCCGGTAGAGTGATGATTGCGAGCGGGAGAATAAATCCGAAGAGCAGCTTGCGGTCGGGTTTTTCATATCGTGCAAACCAGGCGGCGAGGAAAAAGATTATGGCCAGCTTTGCCAGTTCCGATGGCTGAAGAGTAATTGGACCCCAGCCAATCCAGCGGCGGGACCCGTTGAGACGCATGCCGATGTGCGGGACATAGCAAAGCGCCAAAACCACCAGCGCCAGCGCGAACCAAAGCCACCACGTCCGCTGCCACAAATGATAATCGATCAGCGCGGCGAAGATGCAGACCACAAGTCCGACGCCAAACCACATCGCCTGGCGTTTGATGAAGAAATAAACGTCTCCATGACTATCACGTGCAAATGCGCTCGTGCTGAAAAGCATGACAATCCCAATGACGAGTAGTCCCAGCACGGCGAGGAAAAGGATATAAGCGCTCTTGCGATGCATGACTACGGTGTGAACGTTTGCGCTGCACAAAAACTGCTGTTGCCTCGAAGCCTCATTGGTTGGCCTTCCTCGTTTTTATTTTGGTCGCCTCAGCCGGAATCAGCAGCTTTTGGCCAATCCGCAATTTGTGGGGATCGTCGATGTGGTTCAGAGCGATCAGATCGCTGTAAGAAACTTTAAGTTTCTTTGCGATTGTGACGGGATTATCGCCCTTTTTGACGATGTAAGTCTTTCCCGAAGACGGAGGCGTCTTCGCGTGTTCATCCTTCGAAGCGGAATGTGAAGATTTCGGATCCTTACGCGGCACAATTTCCTTTTGCGAGAGCGCAGGTCGCGGCTTGGCAACATCCGCGTGAACTGGCGTTCCCGACGTTTTGGAGACGTTGTTTTCTAGGTTCGCTGGGGCTGCCGGTACAAATGAGCTCTCTCGCGTCTTGATCGCGTTGAACGCGATGATTCCCGACACGGCAACTACGTGCAAAAGCAGAACTATGAGCAACGCCCGCGACAACTTCATGTTCGGTTCCGGGATGTCCTCGAAATCCATTCCCGCAGCAGCCGAGGCGCGGCGCGCCGTTGCCGCCAAGAGTTTTTTATGTCTAAAGAATTTCGGGATTTTCATTGGTCTGTTTGGGGCAGCGCCCGCACCAGTGCGCGAAATTGATCACCTCGATCGCCATAGCTTTTGAACATGTCGAAGGACGATGTGCCTGGGGAAAAAAGAACCACTTCCCCTGGTCTTGCGCTGGCATGTGCGCGCTCAACGGCGTCCGCGAGCGAGTTTGCGATCTCGCACTCGACCGCGCCGCTCCAGGAACGCCTAATGCTCTCGGCCATTTCGCCGATCAAAATTGTCGATTTGACCTTTTCCTTCACCAGAGACCGAAGTGGATCAAAGCTAAAACCTTTGTCCTTGCCGCCAGCGATGAGGATGACCGGCTTGTTTTGCGCACGCAGCGCTTTGTCCACTGCGTCAAGGTTTGTCGCCTTAGAGTCGTTCACATATCCGACGCCGCCGACTTCGCGCACAAATTCGCAACGATGTGGACGCGGCTCGTACGCACACAGCGGCGGCACCATCTTCCGAAACGACAATCCAAGCGCCATGCCGGCGGCGAGTGTCGCCATCAAATTTTCGATGTTATGCAAGCCGCGCAGTTTCGTATCCGCCAGCCGCAGGACCGCTTCGTCGTGATAAACGATCGCGCCTTCAGAGACGCGGAAGTCCGCCTGATCGGCATAAGCACTAAAGGTGATTTTACGCGGGCAAATTGCGGGTAATTTTTCGATCGCGTTTACTACTGCGACGTCGGCTTCAGTTTGATTTTCGAAAATGCGCAGCTTGGCCGCGCGATAATCAGACACCGAGCGATACCGGTCGAGATGGTCGGGAGCGAAGTTGAGCCAGAGGGTGATAGATGGGCGAAAGGTGCGGACCGCTTCCAGTTGGAACGAGCTCACCTCCACCGTGAGCACATCGTATGGCTGTTTTTCGCGCGCTACTTCTGAAAGCGGTTTGCCAATGTTTCCACAAGCTATCGTTCGCTGACCGCAGGCATTTAACATTTCAGCCAGCAACTCGGTCGTTGTCGTTTTGCCGTTCGTGCCAGTAACAGCGATGACCGGAATTTCGCAGGAGCGCCAGCCCAGCTCGAGCTCGCTGATCATTTCAATTCCGCGCGAGGAAAAATTGCGCGTCAGTCGGGAAGCCAGATCGATGCCCGGACTTAAAATGGCCATGTGATATACGGCTGAATCTTCATCCGCCGCGGTGCCGCAAATCACGCGGACACCGTGTGCCCGCAGATTATCTATGGTCGATTTGAGTAAATTTTTTTCGTCCGCGCTATCCAACACCGTGACCTGTGCGCCTTCTGACCTGAGCAGAAGCGCCCCAGCGCTGCCGCTCAAGCCTGCACCAAGAACAGCGATATTTTGATTTTCGTAGCGCCCGTTCTTCATCTCAGTTTGAGTGTCGCCAAACCAAGCAAGGCGAAGATGATTGAGAGAATCCAGAACCGAACGATGACGGTGGTTTCCTTCCAGCCAGTCAGCTCGAAATGATGGTGAAGCGGAGACATGACGAAAAATCGCTTGCCTGTCAGTTTGAAACTCAACACCTGCAAAATGACTGACACGGCTTCGATGACGAAAACGCCGCCGACGACTACTAAAAGCAACTCTTGCTTACAACAGATGGCGACCACGCCCAACATGCCGCCGATCGCCAGCGATCCGGTGTCGCCCATAAAAACCCTGGCTGGATAGCAGTTAAACCAGAGAAAACCGAGACCCGCGCCGATGAGTGCTGAGCAGACAACCGTCAGTTCCCCGGCAAACGGATAAAATGGGACTTGCAAGTATTCCGCGATGCGGAAATTGCCAGCCGCGTAAGAAAGCAACGCGTATGCAAATGCTACCGTGATGGTGCAACCGATTGCCAATCCGTCGAGGCCGTCGGTGAGGTTCACCGCGTTCGACGAACCGACAATGACGAGCACAAAAAACACGAACGTGAACCAGCTCATGTTGGCAATGACGGGCGCCTTCACGAACGGCACGTACAGAGCGCGCGCTTGCACTTCCAACAACGGACTGGTGAGAAAAACGGCAGTGATAATTGCCGCAAGAGCGATTTGAAAAACGAGTTTGATCCGGCCGCTGATGCCGTCGGATTTTTTCTTTGTGACCTTGAGGTAATCATCGGCGAAGCCAAGCGCCCCGAGATAGACCATGCTGAACAGAGCCAGCCAAACGAATCGGTTGTCGAGGCGAGCCCACATAACACTCGCCACGAAAACGGCTCCGATAACCAGCACGCCCCCCATGGTGGGTGTGCCTTGCTTGACGCCATGCAGCTCTGCAAGACGGTGAACTTCTGCCGCTCCGCGAATCGGTTGTCCCAGCTTCAGCGCAGTCAGTTTTCGAATGATAAAATTTCCAAAAATTAATGTCCCTACGAAAGCCGTTACCGCCGCGGCAATGGCTCGGAAAGTGACATAAAGGAAAACGTTAAACCCGATGAAGTGATCACTCAGGCGATGGAGGTAGTACATCATGGGGATGTAACGAATGAAGAATAACGAAGCCCGAAATGCTCAATGACTTCCTCCGTTCGCGAAGCGCGGCTTCCCTTGATCAGGATAAGGTCGCCTGGCGCGGCGATCTCACGCAACAGGTCTGCGGCTTCCGATGTCGAGTTTACAACGGTGGTTTTTCGTAAGCCGGCGTGTCTTGCGCCGTCAGCAATCGCGGTCGCGGCGTCGCCAATCGCAATCAACTGATCAATCTTTAGCGCGGCCGCGGTTTCGCCCACCTCGCGATGCCCGCGTTCTGATTCCTCGCCCAATTCGCGCATTTCGCCCAAAACCGCGATCCGCTTTCCATCGGCGTCCAGTTCAACCAGTGTGTGCAACGCTGCTTTCATCGAATCGGGATTTGCATTGTAGCTGTCGTCGAGGAATTGCACGCCACCGACATCCTTGATTTGCAAACGGGCTTTAGTGAGCGGCGCAGCAATCAGGCCGGCGGCGCAGTCCTCCAATGACAGACCGAACGCGCGACCAGCGGCGACGGCCAGCAGCGCGTTCTGCACCATATGCAAGCCAGGCACCGGCAACTGCGCGCGGCAGCGATGTGCGCCCTCGAGAATCGTGAAATCTGTTCCGGTCCCGCTCTGACTAATTTCGCCGGCTCGGATATTTCCCGCGGTGCTGCCGGCCAAAATCAGTTTCCCGCGTGCGCGGCTCGCGACGCTCCCGGTAAATGGATCGTCTGCATTCAAAATAACTGTTCCCTGCGTGCTTACGGCCTCCGCGAGCGCCCCTTTCTCCTCCGCAATTTTTTCGCGCGAACCCATGAACTCGATGTGCGCCACACCAATATTTGTGATGATGGCCACATCGGGCGCTGCCAGTTTCGCCAACGCCGCAATTTCGCCGGGATGATTCATGCCGATCTCCCAGACAGCTACTTCGTCCTGTGAGGTTGCCTCCAAGATTGTCCGGGGCAGCCCGACATGATTATTGAAATTTCCTTCCGTTTTCGTGACTCGAAAACGGCGGGCGAGCACTGCTGCAGTAAAGTCTTTCGTGCTCGTCTTGCCATTGCTTCCGGTAATCGCCACGACATTTAGCGTCAGTGATTTCCGGTAGTTGGCCGCGAGCTCCTGGTACGCCCGCAAACTATCCTCCGTACGGATGAGCGCGAAGTTTTTGGGAATTTTCCCGTTCCAGGTGGACTCAACGATGGCCCCGGCCGCGCCGGCTCGTGCGGCGGGCTCGACGAAATTGTGGCCATCGAAATTTTGACCCCGCAATGCGACGAACAAGTCACCCGGCTTAAGTGTGCGTGAATCGGTGCTGACTTTCTGAATTAAGACAGTCCCGTCGCCGCTCAAAATGGCGCCACCAGCAAATTGCGCGATTTGAGAGAGTGGGAGCGGATTCATAGTGCAGGGATTCGTGAGCGCAGGCGCCTGATTCTGCGCGATTCACGTCCTGGCAAACTGAAAAACAGAATCATAATGACAAAAACTCGACGGGATGGTTTTCAATCGCGCGTCGCGCGACTTGGATATCGTCGAACGGGATCGTGTAATCGCCGAACTCCTGATAATTTTCGTGTCCCTTGCCAGCAATCAATATAATGTCTCGCGGTCGGGCGAGCGCAATAGCGCGGTCGATCGCCTGGGTGCGATCAATCATTTTTTCGTACCGATTCGAACGAAAACCTTTTTCGACTTCGGCGATGATCGCGTTTGGATCTTCCTTGCGCGGATTATCAGAGGTGATGATGGAGTAGTCAGCAAGGCGATCTGCCATCTCAGCCATCAGCGGGCGCTTTTGCCGGTCGCGATCACCGCCGCAGCCAAATACGGTGATCAAACGGTGCGGCTCCAGTTCCCGAAGGGTTTTCAGAACGTTGCCGAGCGCGTCCGGCGTGTGTGCGTAATCGACGAACACCTGGAATTGTCGCTTCGCTTGAACCAACTCCAAACGTCCCGGGATTTGCGGCGCCTTGGCGAGGATAAACACTGCGCTTCGCAGATTAATTCCGAGCGCGTCGGCCGCAGTAAGCGCTGCGAGCGAATTTGTCACGTTAAATCGGCCAATTAACGGGAGACGAACCAGATAACTCTTGCCATGGGCGTCAAGCTGATAGGACGTGCCGCTAAACTCGGCGCGATAATTTGAAGCGCGAAAATCCGCGCGCGTCCCCATTCCGTAAGTGACAACCGCCACGCGCTTGTCGATTTTGTCGAGCAGTCGTTGGCCGTAACGGTCATCGATATTTACAATTGCAACAGGTTTGCGTTTTCTTTTCTGGTTCGCGAGTCCAGTGAACAGCTTCAGCTTGGCGTCGAAGTAGTTTTCCATTGTGCCGTGAAAATCGAGATGGTCTTGGGTGAGATTTGTAAAGACGGCGACGTTCCATTCGAGGTCGTGCGTCCGATTCTGCGCAAGCGCATGTGAAGAGACTTCCATCGCCGCCGCCTTGCACCCGGCATTGGCGATCTGCGCCAGCAGCTCTTGTAAATCCAGCGACTCCGGAGTGGTGCGGATGGCCGGCAGAAGCCGCTCACCAATCTCATAGCGCACCGTTCCGATTAATCCGCACCGCAAACCAGCACTTTCACAGATGTGCTTGATGAGAAAGGTTGTTGTGGTTTTGCCATTCGTGCCCGTGACAGCCGCCAGTTTCAATTTGCGTGCTGGGTGTCCGTAAAAAGTCGCCGAGAAATCAGCAAGCGCAGTACGCGTGTCCTCAACGACGAGACAGGTAATACGCGGGTCTTTTTCCTCGCGTTCAGCAACGATTACCGATGCGCCTTTGCTGATGGCGTGACCGATAAATTCGTGCCCGTCGGTTTTCTCGCCCCGCAATGCCACGAACAAGGTGTTCCTTTGCACTCGCCGCGAGTCATACGCGATGTTTTCCACCGGGCGATCAAGTGGCCCGATGACTTGGCGAACTGGAGTCGCGGCGAGGAGAGTCTTGAGCTGCATGAGGCTTTAACATTCCCAAGGGAGGCATTCAATGGCGCGAGGCATTAGTTAAGGCGATTCGTTCTGCCGACGCAGTCTTGTGGATTCGCTTTGCCGGCACCTTTTTTTCCACTCGCTCCACGGGAATCGCTTTGCGAATCTCCTCATGCGGCTCAAGATCGAGATAGCGGGCAGCTTTCTCCGCGAGCCGGGCAAAGATCGGCCCCGCGACAAGCCCGCCGTAATTTAACTCTGGTTTGCTCGTGTGTGCATCATCGAGCACCACCAGACCTACAAATTCGGGATGATCGGCGGGCAGATACCCTGCAAAAGAAACGACGTACTTACCCTCTTCGTACCCGCCTCGAGGATCAACTTTCTGCGCGGTTCCAGTTTTTCCGGCAATGGTAAAGCCTGGCACGGCCGCGGCAGCGGCGGTCCCGGCATCGCTTACCACGCCTCGTAGCGCATCACCAATTTCTCTGGCGGTTTCAGGAGAAATGACCTGACGCAACACGACCGGGGAAAGCGAACTGATGGTTGTGCCCTCGGATGTCGTAATCGATTTCACGATGCGCGGCACGACTAGTTTGCCGCCGTTGGCAATCGTCGCCATCGCCATTGTCATCTGCAACGGCGTGACCCCGATCTCGTGCCCCATCGGAATACGGGTGATGGAGATTTTGCTCCAGGATTGCGGAGGCCGAATGAGCCCATTGATCTCGCCGGGCAGCTCAATTCCCGTGCGCTCGCCAAATCCGAAGCGGCGAATGTACTCGTAGAACTTCTGTTCGCCTACACTGAGCGCGAGTTTAGCTGCTCCGATGTTGCTCGATTTAATGAGAATGTCGCGCACGCTAAGGTACGAAAACGAGCGGTGGTCGTGCAGGGCGGCGCCGCCGAACTTCCAGAGACCATTCTCGCAAAAGACCTCCGAATCCGGCCGCAGCTTGCGTTCATTGAGAGCGGCGGCGGCCGCGACAATCTTGAAAGTCGAGCCCGGTTCCATCATGTCGATGATGGCCCGGTTTTTCATCTGTTCAGGTTTGGCCTCCGAGCGGAGGTTCAAATCAAAATGCGGTCGATTGGCCATCGCCAGGATTTCTCCTGTCCGCGGCCGCATCAAAATAATAGTGGCTTTTTGAGGTGAATATTGCTGCATCGCGGCGTCGATCTCGTTCTCCACAATGTTCTGCAAACCAAGATCGACGGTCAGATGGATCTGGTAGCCGTCGCGCGGAGCCCGCTCCTGTCCGCGATAAGGTACGATCTCCTGGCCAGCCCGGTTGTGCTCGATGAAACGATAGCCGTCCTGCCCGTGAAGATACTCCTCCATCGAGGCTTCCACGCCTTGGATACCGCGATGATCAAAGTCGGTAAATCCAATGACGTGGCAAAGCATGGAGCCATTTGGATAAATGCGCGTGGCATCATGCTCGAAATAAATTCCGCGCAAATTTCCGGCACGAAGTTTTTCACGCAGCGCGTTTGCGGTGTGCTCGGGCACTTCGCGCTTAATCACGATGTAACGGCGTCCGCTGTTTAATTTCTCCGCAAGCTGCCGGGACGGGATGCCGAGTTCGTTGCTTACGGGGCCAACGATCGCTTCCGGGTTGCTGAGATGCGTGGCGTCGGCCACGACCGTCTCTACAGGAATATTGTGCGCGAGAACTTCACTGTTCGCGTCGAGAATCGTGCCGCGCTCTGCGTAAATGATTTGCTTGTAAACGTGTTTTTCAGCAGCAAGACCGGCATATTCGTCGTGCTTTATCGCCTGCAGATAAATCAAACGGAATGAAAAGATGCTGAACAGCCCGATAAAAGCAGCGCACACCAACACGCAACGGCTTCGGCTGTTTGGATTCATCTTGCGGCGGAAGGGTTGGCTACAGGCTGGATCGTATCTTCGTCCGGTGACCGGGGAGGAATAGTCAGCCGAACAATGTTTGCCTCCGAAATCGGGATCATTTTCAAGTAGCCCTCTTTTAATCGGCGTTGCAGCGCCGACCGCGACGTCAATGCCGCTATCTGCGCGCTCGCTACATCATTTTGAGTGCGCAGACTGGTAAGCTCGTTCTCGACTGCTTTTCTGCGCTCGCCGAGATGATAAAGTTGCAGCGTCAAATAAACGTAGGTCAATCCGGCCACTGCCAGAAATGCAGTCATCACGATCCAGCGCGCAAGCGAGGCCGCGTTTACCGCATTATGGTTTCTTCGACGCGAACGCTTCATTTATCCTTTCGGCCACGCGCAACTTTGCGCTCCGCGAGCGGGGATTCGCGCGCTGTTCTTCATCGGCCGGTTCCACCGGTTTCGGCGTAACCAATTTAAGGTCGTAATCGGGATTGCGCTGTGGCTCTGGCCATTCCGGCTTATCGAGCCATTCCCGGCTATGATCGCGAAAAAAGTTCTTCACGATCCGATCCTCTAGTGAGTGAAAAGTGATCACCCCGATGCGCCCGCCGGGCGCAAGTCGCGCAGTTAAAATCCGCAAGCCTTCTTCGAGGGCGCCCAGCTCGTCATTTACTTTCATCCGCAGCGCTTGAAAAACCTGAGTGGCTGGATGCTGCCGCCCGTGCCGGCCGACCAACTTTTCGATCGCGCGCGCCAGCGGCAGAGTTTCACGAAACGGCGAAGTCTTGCGTATCTTGACGATCAGGCTCGCGATTCTCCGCGCAGCCGGTTCCTCACCCAGTTCGCGAAATAACCGCGTCAATTCCTCTTCGCCATATTCGTTTACGATCTGAGCAGCAGTTAGCTGCGTCCCCGGGTCCATGCGCATGTCGAGTGGACCGTTTCGCACGAAGCTGAAACCGCGCTCCGCATTTTCCAGTTGCCGCGAAGAAACACCGAGATCGAGGAGCGCTCTGCCGATGGTGCGGATACCAAGCTCATCGAGGACGCAGGCTGCATGCCGGAAATTCGCCTGCCGCACGATGAGGCGACGACCGAAATGTGCCAGTCGCTCGCTCACATGTTTTACCGCATCAGGGTCCTGATCCAGGGCCACTACATCGGCGCCAGTTTCCAAGAGCGCTTCGGTGTGACCACCGCCGCCGCATGTTCCATCTACGATGAGAGAACCTGCTTTGGGCTTGAGTAACCTCAGCACTTCCCTCTGCAACACTGGACGGTGATAGACAAAATCCTCCATTGGATGGGCCTTCTCTTCGGCAGGCCCCGGATCGACGGCGAGCCCGACAGGCCGCTCCAAACACAATGCGCTAACAACGTTTTGACGAACCATTCGCTTATAAACCAATTGCACTTGCCACGTGCTGGTAAGTGGGCGTTTCCTCCTCGTGCGCCCGTTTCCAGCGTTGCAAATTCCAAACCTCAAAACGGCCCTGCCCGCCCACGAGAGCAACCTCCCCTTTTAATCCGAGCTTTCGGCAAAGGTCTTCCGGCAATACCAGCCGCCCTTGTCGGTCCGCGCCTGCGTGCTGAGCGCGAGAATGCAAATGGCGCAGGAAGACGCGTCGATCGCGTGCGGATACGGTCTGATTGGTTTCCGCAGCCGAACTCGTTTTTGCAAATTCCGTCGGCGACATAACGATCAGAAACTGGTGAGTCGCCTCCGGCAAGAGAATGAATTCTTCAGCATGCCCGCGCCGCCAACGGGAGGGAATCGTGATCCGATTCTTCTCGTCGACGGAATGCCGGAATTCTCCGGCGTAGAGGCGTTCGGGTTGGGGATCGGCGTCCATTGGTCGAGTGGAACAATCGTCCATTTTGCCCCACTTGACCCCACCTTTAACCACCTCCGCAACCGGCGGTCAATAAAAATTTTCAGCCATATTGCGCCCAGCCGCCGTCGCCGTAAGCTCCTCGGGTCATGAAATTTTTCCGGCTCGAGGTGACGATCGTTTGCGCTCTTCTCGTCTGTGGCGACACAAAAGGATTCGGCCAATCTCCGGAGCAACCTCGTGGTGATGCTATGCGGGTGACTGTGTCGATGCACCCAGACGGCTCGCGCACCGTTTACAATTTCGATACCGCACAGCATAAGGCGGCGGCCACGACCACCGGGCAGGATGGCAAACTTCGGGAGACGATTCGCTATGAACTCGATGACGTGGGGCGTTTTTCCAGTGCGGAAATTTCCGGATCTGATGGCCGCCTTCGGCTCAAGAGTCGCTACAAGTATGACGATGCCGGCCGCATACTCGAAGAAGCGCAAAGCGCAGCAGACGGCACTCTTCAGCATAAAATCGTTTATAGCTACGACTCATCGGGAAAGCAGACGGGTTATTCCATCTTTGATGCATCCGGCAAATTGCTGGGCCGCACGAGCACTGCTACCAGCCGCGCATCTCCTTCCGCAAAACCGCACGAGAAGACTCGGCGCTAAGCCTCCTGTTCAAGATAACCCGACGCTGAAGACTCACTCCTGGCACTGGTTAGGCGGCAGAGTGGAATCCGGTTGTTGGCTTGCCACAGTGGGCAAAGAGCGGTAGAAAAACCAGCGTGATTGATTACATCCAAAAGGGCGGATTGTTAATGTGGCCAATCCTGGGCTGTAGCATCATCGCGATTGCTGTTTTTGCCGAACGCCTCTTCTACTTGCACCGTGCCACGATTCACGTCGGCGAGTTCTTGAAGGGACTGTCGAACCTCATTCGTCGGCGCAATTTCGCTGAGGCACTTCATGAATCCGCGGGCACACCGGGCCCGGTGGCGCGGGTGATTCATGCAGCGATTATCCGGCACGATGCGCCCCGCGCGGAATTGCGCGATATCGTACAAGAAGCCGCCCAGCTTGAAGTGCCAAAATTGGAGCGGTTCCTAGCGGTGCTGGCTACCATTGCGTTTTTGACGCCATTGCTTGGATTGCTTGGAACCGTTACCGGAATGATTGACGCTTTTGGTACAATCGCTTCAAGCGGTGGTTACGCGACAGTGACTGAGCTTTCCAGCGGCGTTTATAAGAGTTTGCTGACCACCGCAGCAGGCTTGGTTGTAGCGACGCCCACTTTTGTCGCTTATAGCTATCTCTCTTCGCGCGTGAACACCATGTTTCATGACATGGAACGCGCGGGAATTGAGATCGTCCACATGCTAACTGAAAGCCGCCCGATCAGTGGCATTATCAGCTTTCAACAACCTGAAGAGCCGGCCAGGTCCGAGGCGCAGTTTGATTCCTAGAGCGGCGATTCGGTAATCGACGAACCTGCAGCGTCTCATGAAGCTTCGCCGCACGATAAATTTCAATTTTGGGTGGATTGTCCTTGTGGCGCTAGTGGACGTCGCCTTTCTGCTTGTTTTCTTCCTCTTGCTCAGTTCCAACTTCATCTTGCAACAAGGCATCTCGATTTCGATGCCGTTCTCGCGCTTTACGCTCGGCCCGCAGATCAGCCACCAAATCATCAGCATCAGTGGCGGGGCGGTTCCGGCCATTTATTTCCAAGACCAAAGAGTCACAATGGAACAACTCGGGCTATTACTGGATGCAGCCAAGCGCAAGGACCAATCCATTATCATTAAGGCCGACCGTTCTACTTCTTACGAAACGGTTGCCAAAGTGGCAAACGCTGCGCTCGAACATGGCATCACTTCCGTAGCGCTGGCTGCGAGTCCACCGCGATGAACAGCGTCATCTCCGAGAGCGCAACTGAACCGCTTATCTTTAGCTGGGATTCGCCTCGCCGCCAAAAACTAGCGATCACAATTTTTCTAGCGCTTTCTTTGACGGCGCACGCTCTCTGCTTTTACGTTTTTCAAATCGTTTATCCACCAACGATCGCGCTTCTGCCGCCGCCAGCCCGCGTGACGTTGATTACGCCCGCCTCCGAAGAAGGTCGCACGCTGCTTCGCTGGATCGATTCGGAAGATCCTGCGCTCGCTTTCACAACTCACCGTCCGCCCGAAGCAAGGCTCTATGCCCTGCCAAAGACTGAGCATGTGCCGTCCTATTCCGCCATACAGCCCACGTTGAAGGACATTCCACCGCTGGAACGCGATCTGCGCATTCCGAGTTGCCAGGCACCGGGCGCGGTACGGCTTGTTCGTCAGAAAACTGCCGCTGCCATGGCTCTTTTCACAACGTCCGCTTCGTTTTCAAAGGAGTTCGACGCTTTTGGCGCTCCGACCCCGCCAGAGGCGAGTTTCGCCGCCTCCAACGAGGAGACGCCTCAAACCATTCGCTTTCGGGTGGCCGTGAACAAGCTTGGAGAAATTCGATACTGTTTCCCGGTCAATTCGTCAGGTGACCCGGCGCTGGACGAACAAGCCCGTTTGTATGTGGCGCGTTGCCGTTTTCCTAAAAGCACCGCGAACCCTGGCAAAGCCGATTCGTTTCTGGTCTGGGGGATCGCGACAATTGAATGGGGCAGTGACATCGTGCGCCTGCAGCCGCAACCGGCAGTCAGCGTGACCCCGTGATTCGCGTTAGTCTTGCCACTTTGGTAACGATTTATCTGCTGCTTTTTCTTGCGGCGGTTTTTCTCTTCTGGATAGTTGGAGAATGGAATCGCCGGCGGCGGGAGCGACGGGCTCTGCAGCACCGGTTGCGTTGTGTGATTTGCGCGTTCGAATTTGAGGATCGAACCGACGCGCTGCTTCCGCGGTGCCCGCACTGCGGAAGTTTAAACGAACGATTTAAGATGGAACGGATTTAATATGGGAATGTGGATAGGCCGAAATCGCAAGGCGCGTGTAACCTACGGGTTTGACGAAATCGCGCTTGTACCCGGGCGCGTAACGATCAACCCCAATGAAGTCGACATCGCCTTCCGTTTGCCGCGCAAAGACGCAGAGCCACTTGAGTTGAAAATTCCGATTCTCGCGAGCGCGATGGATGGAGTCGTCGATGTGCGTTTCGCCATCGCCATGAACAAATTGGGGGGGCTCGCGGTTCTGAATCTCGAAGGAGTGCAAACGCGATACAAAAACCCGCAGGAAGTGCTGCAAAAAATCGTCGAGGCCGACAGGTCCGACATTACTGCGCTGCTGCAACGGATCTACCAAGAACCTATCCAGGAGGATCTAATCGCGGCGCGTGTGCGCCAGATTAAAACTGGCGGTGTACTAGCTGCGGTCAGTTCCATTCCTCAACGTGCCGCTGAATTTGGCAAGATCGCGGAAGATGCTGGCGCTGATGTTTTCGTGGTGCAAAGCACGGTTTCTACGGTGCGGCATATTTCGTCGCAGTACAAGTCGCTTGATCTGGAAAAGTTTTGCCGCGAAATGCGCATTCCGGTAATCGTCGGAAACACGGTCGGCTACGACGTGACCCTCGAGATCATGGAGTGCGGGCCCGCGGCGGTTTTGGTCGGCGTCGGACCGGGAGCGGCTTGCACCTCGCGCGGCGTGCTTGGACTCGGTGTTCCGCAGGTCACCGCGACGGTCGATTGCGCGGCGGCACGTGACGCTTACTTCAAAAAAACATCACGCTACGTGCCGATCATCACTGATGGCGGGATGAGCAGAGGCGGCGACGTTTGCAAGGCGCTGGCCTGCGGTGCAGACGCGGTGATGGTCGGCAGCGCGTTCGCCAAAGCGCACGAAGCGCCTGGGCGCGGCTACCATTGGGGCATGGCCACTCCGCACGCAAATCTTCCTCGAGGGACCCGCATCCAGGTGGGCTCTACCGGATCGCTCAAACAAATCCTGTTTGGGCCGGCAGAAGTTGACGACGGTAGCCAAAATTTGGTCGGCGCCATCACTACCTGCATGGGTAATGTCGGCGCGCGCAACATTGCCGAGTTTCAGCAAACGGAGATTATCATTGCGCCTTCTATCAAGACCGAAGGCAAACTCTTCCAAACCGTCCAAAGCGTCGGAATGGGAACGAGCTAAAGATTACTCAGCGATTCAGTAATTCAGAGATTTAACGATTGACCTCACGTTAGATCGCTAGACCATTTAGACCCTTAAATCGCCGAATCGCTAAACCGCTTAAATGAATAACGATCGCAGAGTTGTTGTCACTGGTCTCGGTGCCATTACGCCGCTTGGCAATGACGTCGAGACGTTTTGGTCGAATCTTAAGAACGGGGTTAGCGGTATTCACACCATCGACGCGTTCGATACCACCGGGTACGATTGCAAAATCGGTGGACAAGTTCGCGATTTCGCTCCCAAACCATTCTTCAAAAATCCTAAGGATATACGCCGCACCGATCGATTTACGCAGTTGGCGATGGCAGCAGCAAAAATGGCAGTCGAGGATTGCGGGATCGACATAGAGAAGGTGTCTCGACGAGACCGTTTCGGTGTGATCGTTAGCACCGGAATCGGCGGACTAAAAACTCTCCAGGAGCAATTGACGATCCTGCTGACGAAAGGTCCATCGCGGAATTCGCCGTTCACGATTCCCATGCTGATCAGCAACATGGCCAGCGGCGTTATTTCGATGGAGTTCGACCTCCACGGCCCTAATCTGTGCATCGTCACCGCCTGCGCGACCTCGAACAACGCCATCGGTGAAGCTTGGCGGATCATTAAATTCGGCGATGCCGATGTTTTTCTCGCAGGCGGCTCGGAGGCGTCCATCGTCGAGATTGGCCTTGCAGGATTTTCAGCCATGAAAGCGCTCAGCACCCGCAACGATGAACCCGAGCGCGCCTCCCGGCCGTTCGATCGTGATCGCGACGGCTTTGTGATGAGCGAAGGCGCAGGAGTTGTCGTGGTGGAGGAATTGGAGCACGCCAAAGCGCGTGGCGCGAAAATTTATTGCGAGATCACAGGATACGGCATGTCTGCCGATGCCTACCACATGACGGCGCCGCCGCCAGACGGCGAAGGCGCAGCGCGCGCGATGCAACTCGCGCTTCAGCACGCCCGCCTATCTCCGGACCAGGTTGATTACATTAATGCACATGCCACCTCCACCGATATTGGCGACATTTGCGAGACCCGCGCCATCAAACAAGTGTTTGGCGACCACGCCTATAAGGTTGCCATCAGTTCCACCAAATCGATGACCGGCCACCTGCTAGGCGGCGCTGGCGGAGTAGAAATGGCCGCGTGCGCCTTTGCCATTCGGGATTCGGTAATTCCGCCGACAATCAATCTGGAAAATCCGGGCGAAGAATGCGACTTGGATTATACGCCCAACGTCGCCCGCGAAAGAAAAGTGCGCGTCGCTCTGAATAACTCCTTCGGCTTCGGCGGCCACAACGCCACTCTGGTCGCCACCGCTTTTGAAGGATAGCCGTGCTGCCAGCGTACGTCGTTCGGCATCGTGCCGAACCTTTTCTCGTTCCCGGGTTCTTGTTCGGTAAGGTGTTCCGAAAGCATTCCGCACTGGAAGCCAGTGCTGTCTAATTCACCACAAAGCGGAGCTTTGACTATTCACTCGTCGCCAGTCACTATGTACTCGCGAACTTTCGGAGTTCACTACATCACGCGCGGGCATAGCTTAATGGTAAAGTTCCAGCCTTCCAAGCTGGCCATGCGGGTTCGATTCCCGTTGCCCGCTCTTTTCCTTTTTCCGTCGCGCGTGGAGATCATAGCGAAACTCCTCGCTCCCGTGCTTTGGGTTGCCCTCGGGCGCATGCGAAAGATCTTTGCGAAACCTGTCGTCAGACTCGCATCTTAGCCTAAATTATCCGATGTATGAAGCATCAAACGATGAAAGTACGTTTGCTGCTGGGTTTACTCCTATCCGGACTGCTTTGTAGTTGCGCTTCCAACAGTCCCTATTCGGAGACAATGATTGACACCAGCGCACGAACTCAACAAACAGTTCTGCCTGAAGCACCGCCGCAGCCGCCGCTCACGTATCAACCCGGGCTCGAAGCGGGGCCAGCGCATCCCTAATTCTACCCATTGTTCAGTCGTCAACGGCCAGTGGACGGCTGTTACGTTCTTGGCGCGCTTCCCCCACTAATTGTTTGTCTAAACGGATTCCTACAAATCCGGATTAGATTCCCGTTGCCCGCTATTGATCCGGCGAGATCAGTTCGCGGTTTCGCCAGGTGAAGCCGAGACCTGAGTAAATCGTCAGCGCCACCGTAATCCATACCAGCACCGGCCCGGCTTCGCCCCAGGCCCGCATCCACCATGCAGATGTTTCGCTCGCGTAATGCAGTTCCACAATCGAAAGGAGCGCGAGAAAGAAAATAATCGTGATCATTTGCCATGAAGTCTTCTGTTTACCGAGACTTTCCGCCGGGAGGATCCGCCCTTTGGCACTCGCCATAAGGCGCAATCCGGTAATTAAAAAATCTCGCGCCACCACTGTCGTGGCTGCCCACGCTGGCACGGCTTTGAGAGGAACTAGGGAAATGAACGCTGCCGCCACCATTATCTTGTCGACGAGCGGATCCATTAGTTTCCCAAAGCTAGTGATTACTCCGTAGCGCCGGGCGATTTCTCCGTCGATGAAATCCGTGAGGCCCGCGATCAAAAAAATCACAAGCGCAGTGGTGCGCGCATACTGCCAGGAAGAATTGAGCGCCACTACAAAAAGCACTGTAAGCGCAAGCCGGCTCAGAGTAATCCGATTCGCCCAGTTCATATCATCGTCATGCTTGTTAGCGGGGCTTGCCCGCCGTAGCCTCGGCGAAGGCGGGCCGTTTCCAAATCGGCACTTTCTTCTTCAACTCATCGACTATCCATTGACCGGCTCGAAATCCTTCGCTGCGCAATTTGTCTCAATTGGTGTTCGGCCATTTCCCGGTGCGCTTCATATTCGATTCCTATGATTTCGCGTCCACCTTCAAGTCTCCGCACCACTCCCCAAAAGTCGTTTATCGCTCCTGCGTCACCACGGTGGTTTTGCGGCGGCGCATCAAGGGGCGCTTCGGTTACTAAAACTTCGCAAGCCGGGTTTGCCATATGCCTCAACTCCTCGCCACAGCTCATTGCCGCGGGTTTACAAACCATGTCACAGATGTCATTCTGAGCGAAGCGAAGAATCTCTGATCATTTACGAAGCGATTCCCCAGAGCGATACGGAGATGTTTCGCTTCGCTCAACATGACAGCACCATTATGAGGAGAGTTCTAACCAGTCAGACAGGGAGATGTAAAAATGAACGCGAATCAATGTGATCTTGGCCTCATCGGCCTCGGTGTGATGGGCGAAAATCTCGTACTCAACATGGAATCGAAGGGATTTTCTGTCGCTGTGTTCAATCGCACAACAGAAGTTACCGAGAAATTCGCTGCCGGGCGCGCCCAGGGAAAAAACATTCAGCCGACGCGCACAATGGAAGAATTCGTCGCCGCGCTGAAAAAGCCGCGCATAGCAATGATGATGGTGAAGGCTGGGCCGCCCGTGGACGCGGTTATCGATCAACTCTCACCGCTACTCGAAAAGGGCGATATCATCATCGACGGAGGAAATTCGCTTTTCACCGACACGCAACGGCGCGGAAAGGAATTAGAGGGCAAAGGAATTCATTTCGTGGGAATGGGCGTGTCCGGCGGTGAAGAAGGCGCGCTCAAAGGCCCTTCGCTCATGCCAGGCGGCTCGCGTAAGTCATGGGAGATTATCGCGCCGATTTTTCGCAAGATCGCCGCGCAAGTGGATGGCGAACCGTGTTGTCGTTACATGGGACCGGACGGCGCCGGTCACTACGTCAAGATGGTCCACAACGGCATTGAGTACGGCGATATCCAATTGATCTGCGAAGCCTACGCTATTCTAAAAGACGTCCTCGGAATGGACGCCGCGCAACTCGCCGACACGTTTGCTGAATGGAACAAAGGCGAGCTGGAAAGTTATCTCATCGAAATCACATCGGAGATTTTTCGAAAGATCGATCCTGACACAGGCAAGCCGCTGGTAGACATGATCCTCGACAAGGCCGGCCAAAAAGGGACCGGTATCTGGACACTGCAAGCCGCGATCAAACAATACGTCGTCATCTCGACTATTAACGCCGCCGTCGAAGCGCGCGTTATCTCCTCGCGAAAAGAAGAACGGGTAGCCGCCTCGAAAATTCTGCCGCAACCCAGAGCTCGACAGTTTAAAGGCAATCGCACTCGTCTAATCGATGCAGTGCGCGATGCCCTTTACGCGTCGAAAATTGTATCTTACGCGCAGGGAATGGAGCTTCTGCGCTCTGGAAGCGCCGAATACAAGTGGAACCTCAACCTGAGCGACATTGCCACCATCTGGCGCGGCGGCTGCATCATTCGCGCGAAATTTTTGAACCGAATCGTGGAAGCATATCAGCGCGACCCCACGCTGCACAATCTTCTGCTTGATCGGTATTTCACGAGGGCCATCAAGAAGGCGCAGCCCAAATGGCGTCTCGTCGTTGCGACAGCGATCAAACATGGCGTAGCTGCGCCTGCGTTTTCTGCGTCGCTGGCGTACTTCGACAGTTATCGCTCCGCTCGGCTTCCGGCAAACCTCCTGCAAGCGCAGCGCGATTTCTTTGGCGCGCACACTTACGAGCGCATCGATAAGCCCGGCGTGTTTCACACTGATTGGACCGAGTCGGAGCAAAAACCAGCTGAAAAACCGGCCCAACCGAAAACGCCCGAACCGCATCACGCGGGAGAGTGATTGTAGGGTGGGCGCGCTGCGCCGATCGGACATCGCAGCGGGATGTCCCTACCTAGAATCGTGCGATTCGCCATGTTGTAGCCGGGGCGTTGAGCCTGGCAGCCGAGGTCAACGGCCTCGGCTACAGCTGATTAATGAAAATCATGCGACTCGCTTCCGATGAGTTGTTCGTGCGCCAGCGCTCTGATCTCCTGCGCCTTAATCAAAACTACGTTGTCCGACTTCTGTACTTCGCCTTCGACGAGCAGGAAGGCTTCTTCTGTGATCACGAGCCGAAAGCGTTCGAACAAGTCTGGCTCAACGATTGCATTCGAGACGCCGGTTTCATCTTCGAGGCTGATAAACACAAATCCTTTCGCCGTGCCAGGACGCTGACGGCAAATCACGTTGCCGGCGATCTGAATAATCGAACCGTGTCGCGCGTGAACGAGATCGATCGCACGACAAATATTCGGGAAAGTTTCGCGCAACAGTTTCATCGGATGCGGCCCTGTCGTCAGATTCATCGTCTCGTAATCCGCTTTCACGCGTTCCGGCAACGTCATTCGCGCCAGCGGTTCCGTTGTAGAGGCGCTTGTGCCAAACACCGCTACGCCTCTGGAGGATGTTAGCAAATCGTCGTGTATCGTCTCTTCCACGTCCCACATCGCTGCGCGGCGATGTTTGGCGAAACAATTGAGCGCACCCAATTCCGCCAATCTGCGCAATTCATCTTTTGAGAGCGGGACGCGCCGCTTGAAATCGTCCAGTGACGCGAATGGTCGCTCTTGTCGTTGCCTCACGAGTTCTTCGGCGTGTTCCTGCCGCAATCCATTCACGACGCAAAACCCGAGGCGCACCGTATTATCATCGAGCACTATGCAGCGCCGCTCGGATTGCGATATGCAAACTGGCTTGATCTTTAGCCCATGCCGCTGCGCGTCTTTGACAATCGTCGCCGGCGTGTAGAAACCCATCGGCTGATTGTTCAACAGGCTGGCATAAAATTCCGGCGCGCGATGCACTTTTAAATAAGCGCTGCCGTAAGCGAGAATGGCAAAACTGATCGCGTGTGATTCCGGGAATCCGTAAAGGGCAAATGATGAGATGGACTGAATAATTTTGTCGATTTTGTCCGGCGGCACGCCCTTGCGTTCCATCGTCGCGCGCAATTTCGCACAGACTTTGTTCATCCGTTCTTCTGAGCGATGGAAACTAAGCGCGCGCCGCAACTCTTCCGCTTCCTCGCCGGAAAAATCCGCCATGACCATCGCGATCTTCAGCATTTGTTCCTGAAAAAGCGGAACCCCCAGCGTGCGTTGGAGCACTGGTTTCAATCGCTCGTCGAAATAAGTCAGCGGCTCCTTTCCCGCGCGACGCGCCAGATAAGGATGCACCATGTCGCCTTGGATCGGTCCCGGGCGAATGATCGCCACTTCAATCACCACGTCGTAAAAACATTCCGGTTTCATCCGCGGCAAGGTGGCCATTTGGGCGCGGCTCTCGATTTGAAAGACACCGATCGTGTCGGCGTGCTGCATAATCTCGAATGTCGCCGGATCATTCTTGGGAATGTGAGCAAGATCGAGAGGCCGCCCGCGTTCGCGGCAAAGCTCGAACGTATCCTGCATCACTGACATCATCCCCAGGCCGAGTAGATCGACTTTCACGATGCCGAGGTCTTCACAATCGTCCTTGTCCCATTGCGCTACGACGCGGCTCGGCATAGACGCGTTCTCCAGCGGCACGAACGAGCTGAGTTTATTCTGGCAGATAATCATTCCGCCAGAGTGCTGCCCAAGGTGCCGCGGCAATCCATAAATCGCGTGATACAGCCTGATGAATGCGGGCATCCGCGGGTGCGCCTTTGGCAAACCAGCTTGTTCGATCTGCGATTCGAGCTCGAGCGTGTGCGGGAAATCGCCGCTGGCAAATAGATGTGAAAACCGATCGATGATGCTGGGAGAAAAGTTCAACGCTTTGCCAATCTCGCGGGCGGCGCTGCGTCCGCGGTAACTGATCACATTCGCAGTCATGGCCGCGCCGTGCTTGCCGTAGCGGCGATAAATTTCCTGGATCACGGCTTCGCGGCGATCGCCGCTGGGAAGATCAAGATCGATATCGGGCCAGCCTTTGCGGCTCTCGTTTAAAAAACGCTCGAATACGAGATGATTTTCCACGGGATCGACTGGCGTGATTCCCAAGCAATAACAAACCGCACTGTTCGCGGCGCTGCCCCGGCCCTGGACCATGATGTTGTGTTCGCGACAGAAATTGACGATGTCCCAGACGATTAAAAAATAACCGGCAAATCCGAGCTTCGTGATAAGCGCGAGTTCTTCTTCGAGCTGTCGCTTCACCTTGGCGCTGATCGCGTCGTAACGCTGTTGCGCGCCGAACCAGACGATCGTGCGCAAAAACCAATCCATCGTGTGACCGGCCGGCACTGGATATTCGGGAAACTCGTATCCGAGATTCTCGAGCGAAAACGTGAGCCGCTCGGCCAGGCGCGATGTGTTTTCGATCGCTTCCGGCAAATCCGCGAAAATTGCTCGCATTTCGCGATCACTCTTCAGATGCCGTTCGTCATTTTGCGTTAGCAATTTTCCCGCAGCATCGAGGTGCGTGTGCTCGCGAATGCAGGTGAAAACATCCATCACCTCGCGTCCATAAGGCTTTGCATACTGCACGCCATTCGTAGCGAGAAGCGGCAATCGATTTGCACGCGCAAGATCAATCAGCTCGCGATTGATGCGTTCTTCGCCGCGAATGAAATGTCGCTGAACTTCAACGAAAACATTGTCGCGCCCGAAAGCATCGATCAGCAGTTTGACGCGGTTCGTGCACGACTGGGTAGCGCACGCGTCTCGCGTGCTGGCGAGGGCGTCCTCGCCATCGCGAACTTTTCTGATCGTTCGAAATCTATGATAAGTGGCGAATTCTTCGAAAGATTGTTTCGGCGCAACGCCGAAACCAGCACGCGAGACGCGTGCGCTACCCAGAAGGGCGACCAGCCCCTGCGCGAATGATGGCAGCTCGTGCCATCGCATGACGCACGTGCCTTTTTCACTGCGCAGATGCGCTTGGGTCAGCAACTCGCACAAATTTTTGTAGCCGGTGCGATTTTCGACCAGCACAGGCAGGACACTGCCGTCGTTCATGGATAATTCGCAGCCGATGATTGGCCGCACATTTTGCTCGCGCGCAGCGACGGAAAATCGTTGCGCGCCGTAAACGCCGTTGCGATCGAGCAACGCCATCGCCGGCATTTCCAGTTCCGCTGCCACCTCAGCTAATTGCTCTGGGAAAGAGCCGCCTCGCAAAAAGCTGAACGCGCTGGAGGCATGTAATTCGATGTAAGGCATGATTCCGTTCAAGCGTTGAAGCGTTAAAATCGGCGTTTCGCTGTAGCGGCGGTCTTATGACCGCCAAAATGGCTAATCGTAAACACCATCAATTTCCCACGTTCCCTCAGCCTCATGAACGCGAACCAAATCGCCGTCTTCCATCTGCAGATCCCATTCGGCGCGTGCCCATGATTTTTCGTCCCACCAATTTCCGGAGATCAAATACGGACCTCGGTGCTCGATAACTTTTCCGTAATCTAGGCTGTGAACATGCGCAGGCCTGTCTTCATCCAATAAGACTGATATCGGGGCGGCTGGCCGAAAACGCCGCAGAGCTGCTGTAGTGTGCGCTGTCGTCAGCGCATCGGAAGATTGTCCACTAGGGACAGCCCCGAATGCTTTCGGGGCTACAGCCCACAAAAACGGCTCCAGACGAAATGCATCCGGCCGATGCGTCTCTTCCAAAACCGGTGTGCCGACTCGATCAGCGCCCAGAAGAGCGATCAAATGTGCGAGCGTTTCTGATAATTGCTGCGGATTGCGTAATGTGGTTTCAAATAATCCGAATTGTTCTCTGGCAGCTCTGCTCGGGTGCGCGCTTAGCGCGACGGCAACGATAGGATATTCCGATTTAAAATTCTCCAGGTGCGTCTGGAGCATCCGAAACAGAAGATCGACATCGTTTGTCGGCTGCGGAATTTTGAAAACGCGTTCGTAAACTTGTTTGTTCGCGAACGTGATTCGTAGGCTCAATTCTTTTGCGACGAGATAAATTGCGCGCAGCCGCACCGCGAGCTGCTCCAAAAAACGGCGCAGCATGAAAAGGAGCGGCTCGGCTGTTTCAATTTCATTTTCAAATTCGAACCTCTCTTCGAACGACTCCGGCGGCCGAATCAGTTTGAGTAATCGATTGGATTGCCCGTTCGCCCGCTCCCACATCCGGATGGCTTCGAGACCAAGTCGCGCGCCAAGCTCCTCCTTACCAAGCGTTGTCAGCTCACCAAGGGTATGAATCCCCCACTTGTGCAGGATTGTGATGATCTGCTGAACTTCAGCTTGTCGATCTTCGGGCGAAGCAGAGCGCGGCATGCGCCTAAACTACACTCAGGAAGTCGATATGTTCAAGTGAACGTTTTAACCGCCCGCGAGGGTACAATTGCAACCAAAGGGCATGGTTAGGCGTTGCGGTCATTGCAAGTTGATGTTGAAAGTCCGCTGCTAAGTCACGAACAAGCCGATGTGCCTTATCGAACGGAGTCATAAGGTTTTAAGGTTCGCTGATTACGCACAGCTCTTACCGGTCCCAACGTTTGCGCCGTTGGCGTCGGCGTTCTTCGAAAAGGCATTTCCGAAAATCATCAAATATCTCAGCTAAGACCTCCTCGCTTCGATCAAAAAAACGAATTCGTTTTCCGGCGTATACCTCAAATTTTACCGCACCAAAGCGCGATGCCCCCCAGCCGATATTACGGCTGCACATGAGCTGAGCGCTGTCTGGCTCCTGTGTTACTAGCGTTGCGGCGGTCTTTTCAATCATCGCCGAAAAGCTTGTGTTTTCACATACGGCGGCAATCGCGTCCGATTTGTTGCCAAAATATGCAGGCAGAAAGCTTTCCATGGCGGCATAATTCTGCCGAGCAAGCAAGCGATCGAATGTCTCCTCGAGGGACTCTTTATCAAGATGCCAAAAAACATCGTCGAAAGTGATTCGATAACGAGGATCGGGATAAGGACTATATTTCAAAGCGGCAGCCGCTTCAAACCCGGGTCTCATCTGCGATTTTCTCGTCAAATGCCAAAACAGCGGAGCCGCAAGTTTTTCTAAGAATTGGATGTAGAGATAACCGACCGCTCGCACACTGCTCCTGAAGAGGAATTCAAATCTTTCCCGCCCGATCCGTTCCGCCCATTGGTCGAAATCCAACAGGCTAAATCGACCAATAGTTTTACCTTTTTGGTACTGCTTTTTTCCGGCGTGAGCCGCTTGTGTGTAAATCCAAATGTCGAGAATATCGCGCCTCGACTCATTCGCCCAGTCTCTGTCGGCAGACTCCTCGAGTTGTCTAGAATACAAATCGTAAAACCAATGCCGGTAACTTTCGACGAGCTTCTGGTCTGGGTGTATGCGAAACACCAGGTCGCGAATTGATTCAAACGCGCATATTTCAGAAGCGAGCCACAGCCTTCGAAAGGGCATTATTGCCGATTTTAGGAACGCCGGATGGCAAAAATGGGCGCTGACGTTGGATCCCCCAGTCGCTGCCCTTAGCTGCACAAGCCTTTCGTGGTTATCCTCGGAAAGAAAAGGCTCCATTCTCAGTTCCTCCGCAACCGCAACGAACGTTGCGAGTTGATCAAACTCCGCTTGTGTGATTTCTCTCACGCGATCTGGTCGTTCAGTGGTTGCACTTAATCGGGTCGTGACGCCCACGCAGTTCGTGCGTGATCCCGGCGATTGCATAAGCGAACGAGTATTCGACAAAATGGGCTCTCCATAATTATCTCTTTTTCAATTGAGCGCCGCCAAGGAGCGGCAGGACAAAGAGGTTTGCCAGGATGTCGATGATGCAGCCGGCGAGAACGACGAGACCGAAGCGTTGGGTCGGCGGAAAATCGGACAGTACGAAGATGGCGAAGCCGGCGGCAATGATGACGTCGGAGTAAACGATCCCGCGCCATTGTTCTTCGCGCGCCGCGATCCATGCCGGCCACCCTTTTTTTCCGTCGCGTTGCGCGCGGCGGACGCCGAAGACGAGATGGATCATCGAATCGATGGCGATCCCGATGCAAACGTTAGTCGCCGGCGCGGAAATGATGTCGACCGGCACATGCAACCAACCGATGCCCCCGAGCATGCACAACGGCACGAGCGTCAGACTCACGATCATGGCCACTGCTCCGCGAATTGAACGCGCAACGACCCAGGCGATGACGATGAACAAGAAATTGAGCCAGAAGAGGCCGGTGACGAGGCTGGATGCGACCAGTTTGGCCAGTCTGCCTTGCAAATAGTAGACGCCGCCGACGAGCGCGGGCTTGAATCCGTGCTTGCGCGCGATCGAGCGAAGATCATCGACCACTTCCAGGCGCAGTTTCTCCCGGCGGTTTTCGACCATGCGCAAAAGGAACACCGCCTCGCTGCGGTCTTCGGTGACGAAACTTTTGGCCACGCGCGCATACTTCGGTTGTTCCATGATCTCCATCATTTTTTCGTAGCTGAGCAAAAACGAGAACGGCACCCGGTCGCCTTCGGCCAAAAGCGTCGGCAGGGAAATGACCGTGCCGACATCGTGATAATTCTCGAGCGCGCCGTGCAGCCTCCACATTTTCTGGTAAGCGGCGTCGGTGTTGAGTTTGGCGCCGTCCGACGATGACACAACGAGCGTCAGCGGATTGCAGCCGCCGTTGTTGTCGACGTATTCGAGGCCGTCGCGCAACGGCTGGTGCGGCTTGAAATACTCGAGCAGACTTGGGTCGGTGTTTACTAGTCTGAGACCGAATCCCAGAGCCGCACTGACGAGAATGACGCCTAACGAAAGCAAAGCGAACCGGCGCGACCAAAACCAATGCGGCGGCTCCTGCTCGACAAGTTTGCTTTTGCGCGGAACTGCCCAGCGCAGAAACGGCGGATACATGGCATAGGCGCAAAGGAATGCCACGACCGATCCGAGCACACCGCCGAAGCCGAGTTCGCGCAGTGGCTTGGCCTGGACGACCAGCAAGCTGCCAAAGCCGAGGGAGGCGCAGATCATCGACCAAAAGGAAGCCGGAAAAGTCATGCGCCACGCATCGGCCGCAAGGTGCGGCGATTCTTTGCCGATGCGGTGCATGCGATCGGCAAGTGTCTGCCAGTTGAAGGTCATATAGACGAGGTGCGACAACGCGATGACGAAAACGATCGTGCCGAGGTTGACCGTGAGGATGCCGATCTTTTTGCCGCACATTTGTTGCACGAGTAGCGTCAACAACACGGCGCTTGCGCACGTGGCGAGCATTCCGATAAAGAGCCGGCCGGAGCGAAACATTGCCGCCATCGTCAGCCCGAATAAAACGACCGCGGTGAGACTGAAGTAGCGAAAATCGTGTGCCAGGCTGCGCCGCAGCATCTCCACCACGTAAGGAGTGCCGGCGATGTGAATGTGAAAATTCCGCGCTTCCAGCTCGTGCATGATTTGTTCGAGCGGCCGGATAATTCTTCCACTATCGCCGTGTTCGGTGAACACGATGACGTTGCTGGATTTGCGATCTTTCGCGATCAGCAATCGGCTCCAGAACGGGCTCGCCACTGCGTCCTGAAAACTCTTTGGGCCGGCCGCTAGACTTTTCACGCCGGTGACTGCATCGATCGCCTGGATGCGTTTTGTGAGCTTTCCAATCCGCTCGATATAGCGCGGTGAAGAAATGTCAGTCGAGGACACCGCTAGCACGAGTTGCGGCTGCGATGGGAAGCGGCGCTCGATTTGCCGCGACTGCGCGAACCCGGGATCGCTGGTCGAGAAGAAAAAACTTTCTTCCACGACTGGCTTAAGATCGACAAATACCACCACGAGCAGGAAAAGCACGGCGGTGATGGCGAGCATCAGCCAGTGCGCACCTGGGGGGATCAGCTCTTTAATCCGCGAGTAGTTCAAACAATCTCCACCGGACATTTTGGCAGCGCCTGCATAAAGGCGCGCCCGTAGGGTCTGGTCACGATGCGGTTGTCTAGGATCACAATGATACCGTGGTCGCTCTTCGTCCGAATCAATCGACCGACGCCCTGCCGCAGCTTGAGGATCGCTTCCGGCAGGGAATATTCCGTGAACGGATCGCCGCCGCGTTCCTCGATTAATTCGAGTTTGGCTTCGATAATTGGATGATCGGGCACGGCAAATGGCAGGCGCGTGATGATTACATTTGAAAGGGCCTCGCCCGGAACATCCACACCGCCCCAAAAACTGTCCGTGCCGAAGAGGACGGCTCGCGGCGTTGATTTGAATTGCTCAAGGAGCTTGCTGCGCGGCGCGCCTGCTCCCTGCGCGAGAAGGTTCATGCCCTTCTCCACAAAAAATTTCTGCATCGCGCCTGCCACCTGCCGCATGTCGCGGTAATTTGTGAAAAGGACAAACGCGCGCCCGTCGCTTTTTTCGACGAAATGCGCGATCCATCGCTCCAGCTCTTTCTGATAAGCGGCGTCGCGCGGGTCGGGCATCTTTTGGACGACGAACATTTTCATTTGCCGCTGAAAATCGAACGGGCTGCCGAGCTGCGACGGTTCCGCCTCGGTTGCGCCGGTGCGCTCGCGAAAATACGCGAGATCTGCGCGGCCGACTGCCAGAGTCGCGCTGGTCATGACGCAACAACAGTTTTCGCGAAAGAGCATTCGCCGTAACACCGGCGCCAGATCGACAGGCGCGGCGTTGAGAGCGAAGAACCGCTCCGTTTTACCCGTGCGCTCGACCCAGTAAACATGCTCTGGCGCGCTTTGTTCTAGAAAAATGGCGATGCCGTCCCGTGCGTCGCGGATG
>QHOK01000269.1 GCA_003218755.1 Verrucomicrobiota bacterium | reverse complement strand
ATGCGTGATAATTCACGATCAGCCGCGAACCGCGTTGCCCGGTAAAGAACAACCAGGCCCATTGCAAAAACACACTGATCCTCAGACTGAGCTGGGCCAGGAAAGTAATGTGAATGAATGCCCACGCCAGCCACGCGATCAGTCCATGCAGATGTAATGTGCCGCTTTCCAAAACGGCGTAACCTTTGCCGACCACAGCCATGTTGCCTTTGTCGAAATATCGAAACGGTTTCGTGCTGTTTTTTCCGGCGATGTGTCGGCGGATCAGTTTTCCAGCGTAGCGTCCCTGTTGGATCGCAACCTGCGCGACGCCGGGTAGTGGTTTACCGTCCTGATCGAGCGACGCCGTGTCGCCGAGCACAAAAATTTCCGGATTACCGGGAACGCTTAAATCACTTTTGACGCGCACGCGCCCGGCGCGATCTGTTTCTGCACCTAACCATTTTCCAGCCGGCGACGGCGTGACGCCGGCGGTCCAGATGACTGTTTTGCTCGCGATTCGTTCACCAGCAACGATCGCTCCTTCGCTATCGATTTTTTCGACCGGATGGCCTAAGTGAATTTCGACGCCAAGTTTCTGCAAATGTTCCTCCGCGGCATCGGAAAGACTCGGCGCAAATGTTCCGAGAACGTTTCGAGCGGCGTCGAGCAAAACAATTCGCGCTGAAGCCGGATCGATTCGGCGGAAGTCGGAGCGCAACGTCGTGCGCACAAACACAGCCAATGCCGCCGCCATTTCGACGCCAGTCGGCCCGGCGCCAACCAAAACGAAGGTCAACAAATCCCGATGAAGATCGACATTTTCTTCAGCTTCGGCCTGCTCGAACGCGCTGAGAATCTTGTTTCGAATTGCAACCGCATCGGCCAGGCTTTTTAACCCGGGCGCGAACTTCTCAAATTCGTTATGCCCGAAGTAACTGGGGCGAACACCGGTTGCGAGAATGAGGTAATCGTACGGCACCGGTACGCGTTCGCGGTCCGCATCGTTCACGAAAACACAACGCTGGGCCTTATCGACACCGGTGACTTCGCCCATGATCACGGTCGTGTTCTTTTGCTTCCCCAAAATTCCGCGGATCGGCGAACTGATCTGCGACGGCGCAAGCACCGACGTCGCCACCTGATAGAGGAGTGGCTGAAACACGTGATGGTTTGTCCGATCAATGAGAATGACTTCGACCGGCGCTTTCCCAAGGGCTTTGGCCGCAGCCAGACCACCAAAACCGCCGCCGCCGATCACCACTCGCGGCGTGTTCGGCGTCCGCTCATGCGCATCATCGATAGAATTGAGATTAGCATCTGTCATCTATCCCTTTCTCAAGCTTCTGGGGGACCGAAATTTCAGAGAATCTTCGTTCTTCTCGCGCTCTCTTAACGTGACAAATGCCGAGCCGTCGAGTAGACCGCGACCAATACTTGGATAACTGGGCTGGCGGCTTGGCGATAGCCAGATTAGTGCGGACCCGCGGCCTTATCACGCGCGCCAGAGATTGATAAGAAGAATGACGAGAAGCGTGGTCAAACCCAACCACGGAATCAAAACGACTTCGATCCTCACTTTGCGAACGGTCGGAATATCGTTATCGACGTTCGGGTCGCGGTCGAAGAATCGGTGGCGATTGCGAAAGATGTATGCCCCTCCCGCCAAGTAAAGGAGGAAGAAGAAGGTCGCGGCGATTCGCAGAGCAGGAAGAGCTACGGGATTAATCAGTGCGAGCATATTATGTATAGGCGCGATCATTTTCCGTTCGGAAGCCATTCGGGTTTGCTTGATCCACGCGGGACCAGGACCGTGCGGTAGGCTCCCGGTGTGCGGGACATAACGATTTGGTCCGTCATTCCCTGATAAGTTCCAAGCGGTGTTTCCGCGGTAAACAGGTCCGGAGCGATGTACTTGTGCTCGTCGGTAGAGTCCGCGGTCGCTTTCGCGTAGGCCTTGTCGAAAATACCCAGCGAGAGCAACCATAGCACGGTCCGCGTCAGCGAAACCACCACTCGATAGCTGCCGCCTTCGATTGCACGCCGGCCCAACGCAGCGAGAATCCCAGTTGTGCCTAACCAGCCGACGACATTGTCAGCAATGGGGACAATTGGCGGCTGCTTCGGCCGAGTTGGGGAACCTTCGATCGTAAAGAGGCCAGATACTGCAGCGCCAATCTCATCGAAACCGGGTCGATTCGACCACGGTCCCTCCTCACCGTGCATAGCGACGATTGCATGAATCAGTCCGGGCTTCTGCGCGCAAAGCGATTCGGCATCGAGGCCGTGCTTCTTCAGAAATCCGGGACGTTTA
>QHOK01000268.1:1629-4179 GCA_003218755.1 Verrucomicrobiota bacterium | reverse complement strand
TGCTCCGAAACCTTGATCTTACCCAGATTGTTCCCGTGCCTGACTGGCTTACGGTCGATCGCGACGCGCTCAGCGGCAAGGTTGCACGCATCCCATCCAGGGAAGAGATGCAGCCAATCGTAAACGAACAGCTCATCGTCGAGCTGTATTCGCGGTAAGAGCGCCTACGCCGTGCATTCCTTTTATCCGGAGCGTTCTCAGGATAAAAGCCGAAATAGACGAAAATTTTCGTATAATTCTCGTTAGACCTATGACGCGCAGCGTGATTGCGCCTGTTGCGGTTGTGTTCGTATCCTCGCTTTCGTTGTCGCGGGCGGATGACATTTCGGCAGTCCGAGCCTGGCGACTAGCCAGCAGTTACATGATGCTACACATAAGCGGCTGCGGCGGAATAAAGCAGCCAATCGCACATCGAACCTTCTGGGAGTGTCCCGTGGCATACGGCAGAGCTGGCACTCCGCGCTTCGCCGTCTGTTTTGAAGCTGACATAACATTGTTCAAAAGAGATGATCGGGCTATCTGATTCCTTCGATGTTTTACGTATACGCGTACTTTGAACCAGGTGGTAAAGTACCTTTTTACATCGGCAAGGGAGTTCGCCACCGATCCCGCGTCCATCTGAGTCGATCCCACAATAGTGCGGTTGCACGGAAGATTGCTGCTCTGCGAGGGAATGGGTTCGAGCCCGAAGTGCGCCTGCTCTATTTCGGAACGGACGAGCAGTGTAAATTGGAGGAGATTAGGCTCATTCGACTGTTTGGCCGCCGAGATTTAGCCGCAGGTCCTCTATTAAACTGTACCGACGGAGGAGACGGAACGACCAAACGGGTGCGTTACAAACGCGAGCTGGAACTGTTGCGCGCTGCGGCGAGACGGCAGTGGAATAACGAGTCCACCCGGGCAAAGAAAATTGCTGGCATTATCGAGTCGTGGCGGAATCCCACGACTCGGGAGAACAGGTTACTGGGTGCAATCAAGGGCGGCGCCACGCTGAGGGACAGAATACTCGCAAATCCGGCAGAGCGTCGCCGACTCAGTGAGCAAATGAAAAGAGCGTGGAGGAGGCCGGCGTTCAGACAACGCGCGACGGCTGCAGCGCAAACGAGGTTTGCTACTGCTCAGGCAAGAGCAGAAATGAGCGCCAAAATCCGCAAAAAACACGAATTGGACGCGGGCTATCGCCAACGGATCTCGGCTGGAGTTAAAGAGCGGCTGAAGGAACCTGCCGTTCGCGAAAGACTTTTAGAGGCGTGTAGGGATCCGGTGCGGCGCGCCAAAATTTCTGCTTCCAGAAAGGGTCGCAACAACATGTCCGAAGCTCTTTTGGAAAGGGTAAGCCGCGCCAAAAGCAAACTAGCCAAAGATATTTGCATGATCCGCAAACTTCACTTCCGGGGTTTGTCGATTCAAACATTGGCGCGTCCGTATGGAGTGTCGTTTTCGACAATGTCTCGGGCGATCCGTGGAATACGGCGGGCGTATAAAGACGGTGCTCCAAACTTCGCCGACGTACAGGAAGCTATTAGCCGTAATCGAGAACGAGCAGCGCGTAAGCGTCGCCGCCTCAAAGACGGTGATGTCGCAGAATTATTCCGCATGCGTGCCGCTGGAGTTCCGCTGCGACGTATAGCGGTTAAGTTTCAAGTAACTCACCACACGGTCATGAACATTCTATCGGGGCAAATATATCGAGGCAGCGGGGGGTTCCCTCCAAGCGGAAAATCAGTTTGATCCAACGATTTGCGTTTTTGGGTCAGTTTTACAAGGGTGGTAGCTTGCTGGGGCAAGCAGATTGTACAGATTTTCCGGCTTTACTGGCAGATTTATGGGTCCGAATACTCGTTAGACCTTTATGAACATTCATTTGGCGCGATTGCATGTTGAGCCCCTTCCGGGCAATCCCTATCACGGACGCGCATTTGGGGCTTGGGTGGTTTATTATGCAGTTGTTCCCGATCTGCAGACCTTCGCCGACAAGATAAAAGACTTCCTAGCCGACGAGAAGTGGCACTTGATAAAGATGACAGAGAGCGGAACGACATCTCGCGAGCGACTCGCATCGAAGCCATGGATATTAGAAGCACTCGATCAGCAGGAGGATTTTGCGATGATTCACGCCGGCCAGTTTTCGGACAATTGATCGCGTGAGGTCTAAGCAGGCGCTGCAGCCAACGGCTCAGACGGCGTCGTTCCTTCTATATCGAGCTTGGCTAGTGTGCTTTCACCAGCTGCCACTTGCGCTCTCCTGAGCCGTGGCTGAGCTTGAGCTCGTTAGGCCTCATGACGCTGCCCTTATCGCCTGAGCAACTTCACGAAGTCACGTCGCAGATCGGATTCGCCGTTTGGCAGATACAAGTACTAGAAAGAGCCGTCGGCGCCTATCTGGTCCTAGTCCATAAAGCTACGCTAGCCATCGCTCGGGCAGAGGTGGAGACCATGTTTGCTAAGGCCGGCAAGAGCACGCTTGGGCAGCTACTGCGCGAAATTAAAGCTGCAGAGGATGCGCCGCAGCATCTGATTGACCAGCTCGACGGATTTGTTCCGAAGAGG
>QHOK01000268.1:0-1441 GCA_003218755.1 Verrucomicrobiota bacterium | reverse complement strand
GCTGGTCGACGTAGAGACTCATTTTACACGATTAAAACAAACTCGTTCCAAATCACGCTCGCTGCCACTCGCGGTGGTTGATCTTATTCTCGTTAGGTCACCGGAGAGCCGGTATCTGCGACGCGTTTCAAATGTTTTCGCTCGATGGCAGCGAGCATTGCGTTCTAGCATCAAGCTGTGCCTCAAATCCTATTCCTACCCGCCGGGCGATCCGTTGAGGCTTCCATATCAGAGAGTATCCTCTCCGCATCCTTACGAGCAGGGATTCCTCATACAAATGAATGCCGTGGAAACGCGCGGTGTTCGACGTGCCGTGTACTCATTCTTAGCGGTCTGGAGTTCTGTCGTCCGCGAAATGAGAAAGAACAGGCGCTTGCGGCGCAGCTACATTTCGCCGAAAGAGTTCGTCTCGCGTGCCAGACCACTATCCCAGGGAACGTGGCGGTGCGACGACTCATCCTGGACGCGAACGACGCCGGACTAACGGACCAAAGGAAGGACACAACAACCCATGGGTCGGTAGGTGAAGAGCGGCAGATCGCCATTCTCTTCGTCGATATACGAAATTCAACAAGGTTTGCCGATTCCGTTCCTCCATTCGATGTGATTCACGTTCTCAGGCGCTTCTATCACCATATGGATAAGGCTGTCATTGATCACGGCGGCCATGTGGCCTGTTACACCGGCGACGGATTACTGGCGCTTTTTGGCGTTGAGACGTCGAAATGTGCGTGCCTTCAGGCCGTTCTCGCTGGTCTTGATATGCTCCGATGCGTGAAACAGGATGTACAGCCCTATGTCAAGCGATTGTTCAAACGCGCTTTTAGAATTGGGATTGGTTTACACTTTGGCCAAGCCGTTGTTGGCACTCTGGGAGGTGGCCTGCAAGAGCGAATCACTGCTATTGGAGACGCAGTAAACATTGCGAGCCGGGTTGAGCGAGCGAATAAGAAAGCCAAGACAGAGTTTTTGGTAACAGAGGCTGCACTCCGCGAAGTTCGTGATCAGGTTCACGTGGGCAGATCTATCGAGGTAAATCTTCCAGGTAAGACTGGCAGATATACCCTTCATGAGATTGTCGGAGTTCGAAATGCGGGGGCGCAGATGGCGGGCTAGCTGCACGCTCGTAATGAAGCCGCGTCAAGACCTAACCAGCCGATGCAGCCACCTCAGCAAGCGTTCGCGAGCAGGCCGCTGGCCTGCCACGGTGAATCCGCCCGCTGGTGGACCGACGCCCATGACCAAAGTTTGATTTTATGGAGGAGGTCTTGACCTTTGCCACGCTTGCTACAGTCGCACTCGCTGTCGGCCAGCCGGTGGCTCAGCTCTGTCTCGTCAAGCCATGAAAACCGTATTCCTCGCCACCTTTCTGTTTGGCCTTTCGTGCATGAACATGTCAGGAAAGATTGCGGGATTATCTTTGGAGAAGGCTATTGAAGAA
>QHOK01000267.1 GCA_003218755.1 Verrucomicrobiota bacterium | reverse complement strand
GCCGGGCAAGGAAGCGGAAGTTGAGAAATTCTTGCAGGCTGGTCAGGGATTAGTGGAGGCCGAGCCAAAAACGATTTCATGGTTCGCCATTAAAATTGGACCGTCCACATACGGTATTTTTGACACGTTCGCAGATGACTCTGGCCGCGATGCGCACCTGAATGGCAAGGTCGCGCAAGCCTTGAAAGAAAAAGCGTCTGAGATTCTGGCGAAATCCCCTTCGATCGAGAAGATTGACGTGATAGCGTCGAAGCTCCCCAAATAACTGCGGAAGAAGCTGAGCTGGTTCCTGAACTCCTGCGGTGCCTTCTTCGAATTGGATTTATCGACGATTAGGCTTCGGTATTGCCGTTAGCCTGTGCATCCTGGCTTTCACCGCTTGCGAATACGAAGTTCCGATCACATCGAGTCCCACTCGCAAAGTGCAGGAACGGCTTCTCGGTAACTGGATTTCCCAGGACGGCAAGGAACATATGAGAGTGCGACGGCTGGATGATAATATTTACATCGTTTATTACGATGGTGATTTGTTTCGTGCGTATCACTCCGACGTTGCCAATACACCGTTTGTGAGCGTCCAGGATATCAACTCCAACGATCGCAAATATGCTTACGTGGTTTGGAAACTGTCGGATGACAGCAAGCACCTGAGATTACCCAGCGTTAACCGTGACGTAATCCCAAAGGAAAAGAAAAACTCGACAGCAGTTGCTAAGTTTTTGGAGGAGAACGCGAACAATCCTGATCTGCTCGGTGAAGAGATCCAATTCAACAAAGAAACGTGACCGCCGCTTCGCGTGATTCGGCCTGGCGAATCGGAGGAAAATGTTGTAGCGGGAATGGCGGGATGTCTGAGTCGGATCAATTTCGGGTCATCTCGCTTCTTTCGCTTTTGTTGTTTCTGTGTGCTCCGCGGGTTGATGCGCAGCAAACACCCGCGGTAGCGTCGAGTCCGAACGCGTCCCCATCGGCGACACCGGCTGTTTTTTCTCCGCAAACGCTGACTGATTTGAAGCGACTCCAGCAGGCGGCTCGGTCGAGTGCGTCGCGAGCGAATTGAAGGCGATTGGTTGTGAAGTGCAGCTAGAGAAAGTGATGGTGCCGCATTGGGTGCGCGGCGAAGAGACAGCGGCGCTGATTGAATTTCCCGGACAGGCACAAAATACAACGCAGAAAATTGTCTTGTGCGCGCTCGGCGACAGCGTGGCGACCCCTCCCGAGGGAATCGAAGCAGACGTGATTGCCCTCAGAAATTTCGATGAGCTGAAATCGATGCCTCGGGACAAGGTCGCGGGCAAAATCGTGCTCTTCAATTATCCCTTCGACAAACAAATGGCCGCGGAAGGTCGTGGCGGCGAAGCTTATGGCGAAGCGGTTGTTTATCGAAGTGATGGCCCGAGCGCAGCCGCGCGACAGGGCGCTGTTGCGTGTTTGATTCGTTCAGTAGGTGGCGCCGACTACCGGCTTCCACATACTGGACAGACAGATTACGCAGGTGATGCTCCGAAAATTCCAGCGGGCGCGGTCACCGCAGAGGACGCGGATTTAATTGCTGACCTGGTTCGGCAGGGACCGGTGAAAATGAAATTAGTTTTAACGCCGCAAACTTTGCCGAATGTCGAAAGCGCGAACGTTATCGGCGACATCAAAGGCAGCGAACATCCCGAACAAATAATCATCGTTTCCGGTCACCTGGATTCGTGGGACCTGGGCACAGGCGCGATCGATGACGGCGCGGGCGTCGCAGTCTCCATGGAGGTGGCGAATCTAATCCAAAAGTTTCATCTCAAACCGAAGCGCACGATCCGCGTGATCGCGTGGATGAATGAAGAGAATGGATCGGCTGGATCAAAACAGTACGCAAAAGATCACGGAAAAGAGAATCATTTTGCGGCCATGGAAACAGATGGCGGCGCCGGTCACCCGCTCGGCATCAACATCAGAGGCACACCAGAAGTGAAAAAGATGCTCGCGCCGGTCGCAGCAATTTTGCAGGAGTCTGGCGCGGGCATTCTCGATCTGGTTGAACATTGCGGCGCCGACATTGAGCCGCTGGAGAAAGCCGGCGTGCCCTCCTTTAGTCCGATTCAAGACAGCCGTTTCTATTTCAATTATCACCACACTGCCGCCGACACGCTGGACAAAATCATGCCAAAAGAATTGACGGAAAATTCCGCTGTCGTTGCAGTGGCTGCGTATGCGCTTGCGGACATGGAACAACCGTTGCCTCGTTGAGGGGAATGTCGATTTTGCGCTTTGCTTTGTTGATTGGCTTGTTCGCGATCGTGCGATGCGCGGCGCAAGGAGAAACGACAGCTACGCCGAAAATCGACAAGGTCATCAACATCTTCGGCGCAAAGATTCATTATGTCGAAGCAGGCAGCGGCGCTCCACTGATTTTGATCCATGGTTTGGCAGACGACGCAGGCATTTGGGATTCAGTAATCCCCCCGCTTGCCGCCAGGTTCCGCGTTATCGCGCTTGACCAGATCGGTTTCGGCCGTTCCGACAAACCCCTGCTTAATTTTCGCATCAGCACCTTTGTCGATTTCCTCGACGGTTTTTTGGCCGACCTGAAAATCGAGCGCGTCTCGTTAATTGGGAATTCACTCGGCGGCTGGGTTGCGGCAGCTTACGCATCTTCGCATCCGGAGCGAGTCGAACGGCTTGTCCTTTCCGACGCAGCAGGCTACGCATCGTTGGCAAAAACCATGGATCCTCGCGCCCTGCGTGCACTTCGCTTAGCCAGTCGCGAAGATATTCGGTATCTCGGCCCGCTTACATTTCACGACAAGCGGTTCTATCAGGATGTCGATCTTGCGTTCAAAGAACGAGTAGGCGCTGGCGATAGCTACACCGTCGGTCAGCTCGTCGATTCGATGATTCGCGGAGATGATACGCTCGATAACACGCTTCACGCGATCAATCGACCGACGCTCGTAATTTGGGGTCGTGACGACAAACTCATCCCACTCAGCTTCGGCGAACGATTTCATCAAGACATTGCGAACTCGCAACTCCGAATCATCGATAATTGCGGTCACATGCCCCAGGTTGAATGTCCCAACGAATTCGTCAGCGCGGTGCTTCAATTTTTGAGCGACGCAAAATGAAGCGAATGCTATCCCGCGTTGTTACTTCCGGCCCCACCGGGTCGGCCGAATGCCATGTGTTATCGGCTACGGCAAACGCGTAGCCGGTATTGGGTGAGAATGGCATCTGCGCCTTCTTCGGTTTTCTGCCGCTGGGAAGTACCTCGTGAAAGATCGTCCCGATATGTGGCGTCGAATTGTCTGGCGGCAGGTACAATTGCACCGTGATGCCTTTCCAAAGGCTGTCAGTGTGTTTGAAGATGCGGTATCCCGGAATGTCCCGGGTTAAAATCGGCACCGGATACATTTGCACCTTCTGAAAGTTCGCTCCAAACCGGC
>QHOK01000266.1 GCA_003218755.1 Verrucomicrobiota bacterium | reverse complement strand
CGCGCTTCACGCCAACCCTGGAGGTCCGCTTCATTTGCCTTCTCCGCGCCGCATACTCGCGCAGCCGCGTTTCTCTTGCCGTAGCCTTAGGCTGCGCTCATTCCGGAACGCTCAATAATCGGAAAATCAAAAAGGCAACCTAAGTTACCTGGCGATTATTCAGTATTGCGCGAGGCTTCACAGATGCAAACGAAACTACCGATAAATGCGACAGTTCAACATCCTGACTTGGCAGAAGCGTTGCGCGGAGAGAGCGGCACATTCTTTTGCCAGCAAGGTGGCCAAGGCTTCATTGTGACGGCAGCGGAAGGCTTCTCCATTAAATCATTGCGGCCAGTCGGTCGCAAGGTCATGGAAGCCAATGTGCTCCTGCAGACTACTCCGGAACCCTGGGCGATCACTAAGATCTCCG
>QHOK01000265.1 GCA_003218755.1 Verrucomicrobiota bacterium | reverse complement strand
GTAGAGCGACGGAACGATGAACAGCGTGAAGATGGTCCCAATGGTCATGCCGCCGACGAGAACGAGACCGATTGAATTTCGCGCGGCAGCACCGGCGCCGGTCACCAGCGTAAGCGGAAAATGACCTGCCACAGTGGCGGCGCTCGTCATCATGATTGGCCGCAACCGAATGCGGGCGGCTTTCGCGACCGCAGCAAGTTTTTTCATGCCCTGGCGCTGCAATTCATTTGCGAACTGCACAATCAGGATCCCATTTCTGGAGACAAGTCCGACCAGAGTTACCAAACCCACCTGAGAGTAAATATTTAACGATGTTGTCCAGCCGTTGGTGAAAAACGTTCCAAACGGCATCTTCAAAAACATGAAGATGACCGCGCCGAAAAGCGCCAGCGGCACGGAACCCAACAGAACGATGAAAGGATCTCGAAAGCTGTTGAACTGCGCGGCCAACACCAGAAAGATCAAAACGATCGCCAAGACAAACACCGGAACAAATTTGTCGCCCTCAGTTCGCAGTTGCCGCGACTCGCCGGTGTAATCGATCACGTAACCCTTGGGCAAAATCTTACGCGCTTCGTCTTCTAGAAATTTCAACGCTGAATCGAGCGACCGCAGCGGGACTCCACTGATGATGACGGCATTAAGTTGCTGCATCCGATTGAGCGAACGTGCAACGGTCTTGTGCTTGATGCTCGCCACGGTACTCAGTGGGATGAGCTTATTGTTAGGCCCGCTTACATAAATATTCTCCAATTGCTGCGGATTCAGACGGTCAACGCGCTTGACCTGCGGAATGACCTTGTAACTGCGTCCGGCGATGTTGAAACGATTGACATAATTTCCGCCGATGGCAGCCGTGAGATCAGCTCCCACTTGCTGCATATCCAGGCCGAGCGAAGCCACTTTGTCGTGATCGAAAACGATCTCGGCCTGAGGTTGATCGATCTTTGTATCGATGTCTGCAAATCGGAACACGCCGGCCTGCATCGCTTTCGCCTGAAGTTGTTGCGCTAATTCCAGAATTCGCTCCGGATCGGCAGTGGACGTAATGACGAAACTCACCGGAAAACTATCACTGCCCGGAAGCGCTGACGGCATGACCGGAAACATTTGAATGCCAGGAATGGCTCCGAGCTTCTGCTGAACCACCGGAAGATACGCTTCGGTCTTTGTCTTGCGTACGCCCCACGGCTTCAAAACCATCCCGCCAAAGCCGTTATCCGGAAATGTGATTTGAAATGTGAAACGCGTATCCGGGACATCGAGGAAAACTTTCTCCGCTGCATCGGCATACCGAATTGTGTCGTCGATGGTCGCGTTGGCGGGTGCGGTCACAATTCCAAAGATCACACCCTGATCTTCTGTCGGCGCTAATTCCTTTGAAGCAAACGTTGGAATCATGACGAACATGAACAGTGCAAGTGCCGATACTCCTGCCCAAACCAGATAGACAGCCGGTCGCGCGTTGAGAGTCCGATCGAGATGGCCGCCATACCACTCGCGGAAACGATCGAACGTACGGTTGACCCAGCCGCTGAATCCGTGATCAACGTGTTCGGGGCGCAGCAAATGCGCCGACATCATTGGCGAAAGCGTCAGCGCGACTATGCCGGAGATGAGCACCGCACCGGCT
>QHOK01000259.1 GCA_003218755.1 Verrucomicrobiota bacterium | reverse complement strand
GCGCTGCCGATCATGATTGAGGCTTGAATTAAGTCGGTCCAGATCACGGCTTTAATGCCGCCAAGTGTCGTGTAAATCGCGGTTAGGATCACGATCGCTATGCACGCGCTGACGTAGATCACTAAGGTTTGCGTTTGATTCGGCCGGGTACCGCTAATCATTTCGTAGGCGAGGGCCAAGGCGATGGCGGCGAAATACAAGCGCGCTCCAGAGGCAAGCAGTCGCGTAATTATGAACACCGCGGACGCGGCATTTTTCGTTGGCACGCCAAACCGGGCCGTGAGGTATTCGTAGATCGAATAAACTTTGTAGTCGTAGTACGGCTTGATGAAAATGTAGCTGACGAGAATTCGCGCGAGGATGGTGCCGATCGCCAGTTGCAGGTAAGTGTAGTTGCGGAACGTGAATCCTTCGCCAGGCGTCCCGAAGAACGTGGCCGCAGTTGTTTCCGCGGCGATGAGCGATGCGAGCACCGCCCACCACGGCATTCGCCGCCCGCCGAGCGCGAAGTCTTTGAGATTTTCCTCCTTGCGCCCCATGTAGAGGCCGACGGCGATGATGAGGACAAAATAGAGAAGGAGAACTGCGCTATCGATAGCAAGCCGGCTGTCCATGTCGGCGCTTACTTAGCCACAGACGCTGTGGTGAGCCAGTCGAATCCCTCAAGACAGATTTAGATCGATATTGAGCGTTGGACGTTCGGCGTTGAGCGTTGGACGTTTGCTGGTGGACTTCACCGAGTTTGCCATACCCGAGTTTGATTTGGAGAAGACGCTGAACTCCGGGCAGGTTTTTCATTGGGAGAAGATCGGCAACGGATTTGCGGGAACAATTGGCGATCGCGCCGTTTACGTCGAGCAGCGCGACGAGTCGTTACGAGCGCTCATGGAGGGCGGAGCTCCTGCGACGCCTAGGGCGCGACGCGCGTCAGGACTGGCCTCGCATGAGCTCGCCCCTCCAGTTATGGAATCCGTCTCGTATTATTTTGCGCTCGATCATCCGCTGCAGGAGATCTGCGCCTCGTTTCCGAACGATCCGACCATGAATGCGGCGCGCGACTTTTGTCGCGGGTTGCGGATCATTCGACAGCCGAAATGGGAATGTCTTGCGACATTCATCTGTTCATCCATGAAACAGGTCGCCCACATTCGGCAAATTTCGCTGGCGCTCCGGAACCGATTCGGTGACCAACGGAAAGTTGGGAGTGGAGTGGTGCACACGTTTCCGTCGCCGCAGCGAATTGCCCGAGCTTCTGAGAATGAATTGCGCGAATGCAAGCTCGGTTATCGCGCCAAAACCTTGCGCGCGACAGCACGGCTCGTCAGTTCCGACGAATGTGATCTCGAATCATGGTCGGCACTTCCGGACGGCGATCTTCGGAAGAACCTGTGCGAGCTGCCGGGTGTGGGCGTGAAGATCGCAAACTGCGTGATGCTCTTCGCCTACGCGCGGCTCCGCGCCTTTCCGATCGATATCTGGATTGAACGGGTTTTGAGACAGCGTTATTTCCCGCGTCGGAAGAAAATGACGGCGCAACAGCTGCGTGAATTTTCTGAGACGTATTTTGGCGAACACGGTGGGTATGCGCAGCAGTACCTGTTTCATCATGCGCGGATAGCTTTAGGGAAGCCAGGAGTAGGAAGAGATTCCTCCACTGCGCTTCGCTTCGGTCGGAATGACAAAGGTAGGATGCGCGGATGGAAGGGAGAACAGCAGCAGGAGCACAAGTTGTCAGTCCTGCCGGGCTGAGATAATGTTCCGGTCTTAAGCTGAACCCGGAGCCTGAATCCTTCACCATCAAGACACCGCTGTCATGACCACGGCTGACATCATGTTCGCCCAGCCGGGCAACCCCGAAAGCTTTCGCGATCACGAATATGACACGCGAACAATTTTGTGGGCGCTGCTTGCGGCGATTCTCATCCACTTGGTCGTGGCATTTTTGCTTGCTGCCTTCAGCGGCGTCTTCTCACCAAGTGTTCCGTTTGAGGAAAAGCCGGCTGAACTCACGTTCGTCGATTTGTCACCAACATCGGCTTCAAAGAATTCCGCGTTTATGGAAACGGACGAATCGAAAAAAGCCCCCGAACCGAAGGACAAAACCTTCGAATCAAACGCCAACTCAATTGGAGCGAGCGAGCTTGCCGCGGTTGGTGAACTGCCATTGCCGTCACAGGAAGGGACAGCTCGCCCGCTTATGGATTTTGAGACACATCCCTACTCGCTGGAAACAAAGGGAGCGCAACCGCAGCAGTCGAACGCTGCACCGCAACCCAAACAAATGACGGCTCCGCAACCAGCGCCGATTACCGCTGCGGAGCAATTTGCCCTATTGACTCAAAAACCAACTGCTGCACTCGAGCCCTCGACTGCAGCATCGCAAGCGCAATCTGCGTATCGGCGCATGAAGGAGCGGAGCCGTATCTCCGGTAACATCACCAGTCGCGGCATTTCCGCCGTGAACGCTTTAGGCACACCGCTCGGTCGCTACCAAAAAATCGTGGCAGATTCAATCGGGTCACGCTGGTATGTCTATGTAGAGCAAAAGCGTGATTTAATTACCATCGGCACCTTGCGGCTTCGATTTGATATTGATCGGAGCGGACAAGTGAAGAATCTCAAAATCACTGAGAACAGTTCGAACGAGGCGTTTGCTAACGTTTGCGTGCAATCAGTGCTCGAAGCGCACCTTCCGCCGATCCCCGAGGAGGTCGCGAACACGTTGCCGCCTGAAGGCTTGGAAGTGGACGGACTCGGTTTCATCATTTTTCCAAACCGATGATCGTCGCCTGGATCATTGCCGAAACTACGGGAATCGCGAATACCGTGCTCGGATTCTTCGCGAGGGGCGGACTTTTCATGTGGCCGCTGCTGGCCTGCTCGATTGTCTCGGTGACGACCATGATTTTGCGCGGGCTCGCGTTGCGACGCAAAAACGTGATGCCGCCATTAATCGAACAGGAGATAGAACGTCTGGCGCCCGGTGAAAGTCCCGAGCTGCTATCGCGAATAGTGCATCACGATCCTTCGTCGCTGGCGCGGATCACTCGTGTGGCGCTGCAATATTTGCGAGGCACGCGGTCGGAAAACATCGAAGCGGTTCAAACTCGTGCACGCCACGAGATGGTTCGGCTGGAAAGGGGGCTCATCGTACTCGAGGTCATCGTCGGCATCGCTCCCTTGCTCGGTTTAATCGGCGCGGTCTCGGGACTCGTCCATGTTTTTTCCCATCTC
>QHOK01000258.1 GCA_003218755.1 Verrucomicrobiota bacterium | reverse complement strand
TAATTTCTCGAGTCGCTCTCGAAACAGGTGGCGTTCTTCCGGCAGATACGTGTCCGCGAGAGGCGTGCCTACCAGCTCCTCCTGGGAAATTCCAGCCAGCTCTGCGCCCGCGCGGTTCCCCAAAACACAGACGCCATTTGCATCAACGACGTAAATTGCGTCAGGCGAAATCTCAATCAGATCACGATACTTCTCTTCGCTCTTGCGCAGTTTCTCCTCCGCGCATTTGCGCTCCGTCGCATCCCGAAGTGTGCAAAGGGTGGACAAAAACTCGCCAGTGTTGGACACGCGTGGAACAGAAGCGCCATCAATGGCGGTCCTCGGGAAGGACCAGGAGTTCAAAAATATTCGCCCCACGCAATTCCGATTCTGAGTAGCCGCTCAGTTGAACGCCCCGCTGGTTGATGCAGAGGATGTTCCCGGTGCGATCCAGGGAAAGGATCACATCGTGGGATAACTTAAACAGATATCTTGCTGCGCTTTCGCCATCGCCGGCTGCTGGACAAGGTTCGGCTGGCGGACTGAGTTTGCCCGCTGTACTCTTCGTTTCGAATAAGGTCGGATCTGTTGCCGCGGCTGCGGGTTTCATAACAGTTTTAGTCGCTGGCGCAAACCAATCTGCCGGGCCCGTCGAGCGGGATTTTGCGCGCGTGCGCATGCCAAGAATCTAACAATCGCATCGGCAGCGCGCCACTTTTGTTTCCTCCCTCGAAAGAGGTGTTATCGGCTCCCTCTGCTGCGAAAGTGAAAACGCAAAAAGTTCGCCATGGCGAGGGCGCCATCGGTCCGAGCCCGACTGGCGTTACACGCGAGGCGCGTGCGCTCCCCGAATTAGTACCGTTCCGCGTCGAAAACGGATTCCGGATCGGAGCCGGAAACTTTGCCCACTGCGATCCAGCCGAATCGGCTGACAAGCGCGCCAAGCAAAAATGAAATTGCTGCGAACGGAACCAAGCCGAAAAACCGCAGCACAAGCGAGAGCGGGCCGTTCAAAACTTCGCCGATCCGAATCAGCCAGCCCGAGCCGTGTTCGTGTATGGCACGATCGGCAACGCCGTGTTTGTCGACACTAAGCCAGATCAAGAGCGCCGTCTCAACTGTTGCCGCATAAAACCCGAGGAAGTTCAGCGCAGCGATTCGGTGTCCGAGCAATTCCAATAGGGCAGCGGCGGATCCCAATCCTGCGGTTCCAAAATGGATCGGCAGCAGCGTCCGGTGCAAAAACCACGCTGGAATTGCGGTCGCACCGATCAGCACGCCCGTGTAAGTCGCAAGCAGAGTTCCGAAGATCGCCGAACCAAAAATGAAGAAGCCCGCAACGACGCGCAAAAGCTGATCGAGTGTGCCAGGGAAAATCTGATTGGCGTGTAGTTCGAGCGCGATCAAGCCTGGAACGGTGCAGGCGCCGAATGTGCTGAGAATCCAGGCGCCCATCGACATTGCGGATCGATGTTTAAAAACGCGCAGCATGTTGAGAAAGAGGTGCGGGCGGCCAAGATCCATGATCAAAAGAACGGGTGAAAGAATCGCGCCAGCTATGCACGCAACCCACATGGCTGCGCGTGCAAGGTCGACGTGATGAAAGATAATCGCTCCGCTCGCAATTACCGCGGACATCCCGGCCATTCCGCCCATGAAAAAGTAAATCGGAATCTCCCACGTCCAGACCGGTGGTTTGACGACCGGCTGACCGTAGTAACCGGGTTTGCGCGGAATCGGACCACCGGCAACGTCCACGCCTTTTCCCGCAACGACACCATCCTTCCACGCTTGCTCGCGCAATTCTTCGAGTCGCTTTTCGGAGGGCGAATCAGTTGTCATCGGAAAAACGCAAACGCCAGGAGCGTCGCGATGATTGATGCGATTGCGGTCGCGAATGCCGAGGTCCATGCCGACTTCAGATAAATTGTTGGAATCTGCGGCTTCGGTGGAAGTCCGTACGCTTCCGGTTCACCTAGAATCAAAAAAAACGCATGTATCCCACGCACCGATGTTTCCGTTGGATCGTAAAGTTGTGCGTCATTGTAACCAATTTGTTGTAGCTGCCGCACACGCTCCGCTCCACGTGCGCGCAAATCATCGAGTCGGCCAAACACGATCGATTCGGTCGGGCAAACTTTGGAACGGGCACGACACCACGCAATAGCCGCAGCCGTTGCAAACATCATTTTGCACGAGGACGGAGCCAACTTCCGTGCGCACGATCGATCCGGTGGGGCACGCCTCGAGACAACCGGCTTCCTCGCAATGTTTGCAAACGTCGGACAAGAAAACCCAGCGGAATGGATCTTCGTCCAGCGACATCGGACCCGCGATCTGATTTCCTTTTGCGCGGTCCTGTTCCAGAAACATTACATGGCGCCACGTCGATGCGCCGAGATGGCCGGTGTTGTCGTAAGAATTTCCGGACCAAACATAGCCGTCATCCGGCACCTCGTTCCATTCTTTGCACGCGACTTCGCAAGCCTTGCATCCAATGCAAACAGTCGGATCGGTAAAAAATCCCACTTCGACGTTATCGCGCACGTAGGAGTGCTTCCGCTGATTCGTACTCTGAATGCCTTCGCCGATCATCGACTGTCGATCTTTCCTTCCAAGCCGTGACCGCCACCGGCTCTGGCACAGGGCAGCCAAGTTGAGTGTTATCGTTTTGCTCGCAGCGCGTAAAGCGCAAAGCAAGATCTCGAACTCAAAGAATCGAGCGCACCACACCACCGTCGGCACGCAAGGCCGCGCCGTTCGTAGCCGACGAGAGCGGGCTGGCCACAAACGCAACCAGTGCCGCCACTTCATCCGGAGTAGCGAAACGTTTCAGGAGTGAAGTGGGCCGTGCTGTCGTGAAGAATTCTTTCTCCACGGCGGCAGGCGTCGCGTGTTTGGTTTTGGCCAAACCGTCGATGAATTTTTCCACGCCTTCCGAGCGAGTTGGGCCCGCCAGTACCGAATTGACGGTCACGCCTGTTCCCGCGGTGGTTTCGGCCAGTCCGCGGGCGAGCGCTACCTGCATGGTTTTCGTTACGCCGTAATGGATCATTTCCACCGGAATATTCACGGCTGATTCGCTGGAGATAAAAATGATGCGTCCCCAACCGGCAGCTTTCATCCGTGGCAGATAATGACGCGACAGACGAACGCCACTCAGAAAATTGGTTTCAATGATCGCCAACCATTCGGCGTCGGTGATTTGTTCAAAGTCCTTGACTTTATAAACGCCCAGGTTGTTCACGAGAATATCCAGGTCGGGGTGGTGCTTTGTGGTTTGCGCTGCCGCGTCGGCTTTGGACAAATCAAGCGCGAGCCCTTCGAGTTTCGCTGTTGGCACCTTGGCGCGAATGGACGCAATGGCTTCCCTCACACGCGCCTCGGTGCGTCCGTTGACGATCACGCGAGCGCCCTCGGCGGCGAGCGCTCTGGCAATGGCCAAACCGATCCCGGCTGTGGAACCACTGACAAGCGCGAGTTTATTTTCGAGTTGGAGATTCAAAGTGAAATTACCCGTAAGGGGTCACGCGATTCATTGACTGCAACTTCTTTGCTTCGCGAAGCATTGCACAACGTTTTTTAGATGCTTAGCCGACCGAACAACCATGCGCCCAAAAATGCGATGACTAAGCCGAGTGCTGGGCTGAGCATCGTACACCAGAGGGCAATGTTGATAGCGACAGGGCCATGTGTTTTCATGATCATTTCTCTTTCGTTAGGCTGCCACTCGCTCTGCTACATCCGGAAGGTCCTCTTTCTTGCTGAGCGCGCGGCGTAGCTTCGCCAAAGCTATGTTCTGTAGTTGGCGAATACGCTCTCGCGTAATGCCAAAGTCCTTACCGACATCTTCCAGCGTCTTCGGCTTTCCACCA
>QHOK01000247.1 GCA_003218755.1 Verrucomicrobiota bacterium | reverse complement strand
ATCCGCACCGATTCTTTCCAGACCGGCAGAGTTGCGCGAATTTCCCGATTGGTTCCGTGACCAACAACGCGCAGCGTGGCAACAATTCGAAGCGTCGCCGAAGCCGACCCGAAAAGATCAGGCTTGGCGATTTTCCAATGTCGCTCTTCTTGATCTAGCCCCGTTCAAATTCGGCGGAACATTAAGTGAAGAAGAGCGCACCGCGATTCTGGAGCGGTCTCGCGGCTTGGATGAAGTGGCCGGCCGGATGATCTTCGCCGGCGACGAACTCATCGAACGGGATGTAATTTCCGATCAACTGAAAAAGCGCGGCGTGATCTTTCAATCGCTCGAGCGCGCCATGGTCGAGCACACCGAGCTGTTCCGGAAACATTTCATGTCGCAGCCGACCATCCTCGGTTCGGCTAAGTTCGCGGTTTTGCATCAAGCGCTGGTTTCGTCAGGAACATTTCTTTATGTGCCGCGCGGCGTCGAGATCGAGCAGCCGATCGAAATTTTCCATTGGCTCAATGGCGAAAACGCCTCGCTGTTTCCGCATTTACTTCTGGTCACGGATGAACTCGCGAAAGTGACCGTGATCGAGCATTTCCGCTCGGTGAATGAACATGCGCCTGGATTTGCGTGCGGAGTGAACGATCTGGTAGCCGGGCCCGGTGCGAAAGTGACCTATGTCTGCGCCCAAAACTGGGCAGAAAATGTCGTCGCGTTACAAATGAACACGACAACGGTTGATCACGATGCCTCGGCCATGAGTCTGAATTTGCACCTCGGGTCGCGGTATTCGCGTTTTGAAAGTTTGAGTCGACTCATCGGCGAAGGCGGGCGAAGTGATTTGCTCGCTGTCGCAGTCGCCAAACACCAACAGGAATTCGATGCCCGCACATTGCAGGACCACATCTCGCCTCACACTGCAAGCGATCTCCTTTACAAAAACGCGCTCGACGACCGCGCCCGCACCATTTTCGGCGGTCTCATCCGCGTAGAACCGCATGCCCATTTCACTGACGCGTATCAAAAAGTTCGCAATCTTCTTTTAAGCGACGACGCCGAAGCGAATTCAATGCCCGGCCTCGAAATTCTCGCCGACAACGTCCGTTGCACCCACGGCGCCACTTCGGGCCAGATTGAAGAAGACCAAATGTTTTACCTGCGCTCCCGCGGCATTCCGACAAAGGTCGCCCAGCGTCTCCTCGTCACCGGATTTCTCGACGAAGTCATCCAACGTCTCGATCATCCAGCGATAGCTGAGCACTTGCAGCGCCTGATCGAAGAAAAATTTGCAGCTTGATGTGCGAATCTGTCAGCTTTTCGACAGCTAGCCGACTATTTCTCCGTTTCCTGTAGCAGCTTCACCAACTCAGCTTTCCACAGGCTGGCGATGGAATGGCTGCCGTGGCCGCTCGTCTTGTCGCAACGCCTTTATCGTCAGAGCAAGGGCACCAGTAAGACAGCACGAGTATCGCCGTTGGGAAGCACGCCTATGCCGGCGATCTCTCCGCGTTCGTTGATGAAGGCGACTCCCTCGATATGCAGGTCGGATGGGGGACTCACCAGAGTGTTCAGATCAGCGATCGGCTGACCGGCCTGCCAGACGAATGCGCTGCCTTCACCGCCGCAGGCTCCCATATCTGCTACCACCTGGCCTCTGGAGTTTATAACGACGGCAGTGCTGTTCTGACATGGCGCGACTACTCCAAGATCAGTCATTGTACCGTGCTGCCAGAGGAACGCGTGGTGGAATGGGCTGGTTGGCGAAAAGTCGGACCGACCAACTACCTGGCCGGCTTCGTTGATGGCCAACGCCTGTGAGCCATCTCCTCCCAGGGTTCCAAGGTCGATCATCGTTCCGCTTGTCCAGAGGAACGCATGCTCATTGTCATCCCCAGCCAACGTGGAAGTGCCAACCACCTGTCCGCGGTTGTTGAGAACTGGCCCACCCGGTGGTGACTCTAACGGCGATCTAGACGGAAGAGCGATCGTCCCACCGAGGCTTCCAAGGTCCTGCATTTGCCCGTTCGTCCACAGGAAAGGGTGAACCGTCGGGATGCCGGTAGTGGGATTCGGTGTTGAATTGGTGTAAGAATAGCCAGCGACTTGCCCGCTCTCGTTCACAACGAGGGCAGCAGCGTCGTTGCCGCCGAGCGTACCGAGATCCTGCATCGAACCGTTCTGGTACAGAAATGCTCTTGCTTGCGTGGCCGCCGGCGCCTCGCTCATGAACTGCGCAAAGTCAGGATTCTCGCTGATGGCATTGAGTGCCACGCCGACAGCCTGCCCAGAGCTGTTTGCTCCTAAGGCTCCGCTGAAGTTTCCACCCAAAGTACCCAAATCGACAATCGTGCGGTTTTGGTTCCAGAGCACGGCCCGAAGCTGTGGGAAACCGGTAAGGGGATCGATCAAGCCGTTTTCCGAAAGGCCGCGATCAGTCCCGTTTGAGTGATCCAGGTCGGAACGCTGTTATTTACTCCGGGAAGCGCGCCCAAGTCTGTCACGACGCCGTTGATTTCCCGGACGACT
>QHOK01000246.1 GCA_003218755.1 Verrucomicrobiota bacterium | reverse complement strand
TCTTTCATGTTGACAGCCTAACGAGAGGAGAACGAAGTGCGCGAAACTCCGAAAGCGAAGTGAATAGCAATCGGAGCGTGAGTTTGGGCAGGCAGGGCCGGCTTGATTACGTCAATTTCGGCACCTATGTTCCCCGCATTTAAGCCGCTGCCCAAAGTTTTTCTTTCCGGACCGACTCGACACACTGCAACTGCCAGAGGACGACCTTTTTTTTACCTAGAGCGGGCTTCAGACAGATTTTATCTCTGGGCAAGCCCGGAACACCACCGTGCAAGTCTGGACAGTTGGAGAAGGATTTGGGATTGGAAGCGAGTTCTCCCAGACATGCAGCGCGGCTAGTAATTTTTGAGATCATGAGGTCCTTCTTCGTTGGTTCAAAGTCCAGTCGCTCACCTTCTGGATTGATTCAGTTAAAGCCATCTTGGTGCATCGCGCTCACCGCTTATTGTCAGAGTCGACCCGAATCTTGTGCACGTCGAGGAACAGGGCCCGGTGGAAGGCAAACGCGGCGACTTCAGCAGATCGCAAAATGATTCCAGAGGCCGAGTCGCTGACGATGACCAACCGAGATACAATCGAGCCGTGGGAACTTGCGAGATGGGAAGCCGTGACACAGACAGGCAAACCGACAGGTCGAAATGCAGGAGCGCATGAGTCAAAGCTTTCGGAGTTTAGACGCCACGCGATTTTAAGTCGCTAAATCAGAAACGAAAAGGGCTTGACACGATGTCGCGGATTCTGTACAAGACCTCTGATTACGTCATCCGACGTTTCAACGCACCTTCGGCCGGGCTGAAAAGCGGACTGAACCTTCGCTGAGACACCGCTTAGCGCGATCTCCAGATTCAACTGGAACCCCGAGTCAACCGAAGGCCGCTGTTGAAAGCGCCTTGTGAGGATGGTTCCTCGTTCCGCGCGGATTTGGAGTAGTCACTCCAAATAGAAACCGGTTTATGAAATTCGTAACGCTCAGAACAGAGCGCACTCACCAGAGGGGGAAAAATTACATAGACCACTAAAACAGAAAGAAACCACGTTATGACAAGATCAACCCCGACCCTTACCCAAAGCGGACTGCTGGCCGTGTTACTACAACGTCAGTACTACAAAGTAATCCAGTTGGCCCGGCGTCGCGCACAGCGCAAGCACGCGCGGGCCGTCTTGTGGAATACCCACTTGGCTGTGGCGGGCGCTTACGGCACCAATGCCCGTCCGCCATTCGCGCCGAGCCCTTCGTCGGAACCGTCCCGCTCGCCGCACTTGAATCTTTCACCGAGCCAATAGCCATGTTTCATCAAATCCACACCTACACCGAGCTCCAGCAACAGATTCACGACGATCTGCGGATCCAACATCCCGAATGGGTCCAGCCAAATGGCGAATCCCCCATGTGTGATTCTTACGAGGCGCGCCTCATGGAACTGCTCCACCTCGACCCTTTTTTCGCAGGAAAATCCGAACGCCGGCCCGCGTTCACAACTGATGAGGAAAAACCAAACGCTATATTTGATCAGCAGCGGCTAGACGTAGCCGCGCATCGCATGGGCGTCCTTATCCCAACTAAGTGGGCAAAATGAAATACAAAATTAGAAGTTTCATACTCGGCGTAAAAGAAGCGCGCCGGATATTGTGTACTACCGTTTATGGTCAGCCCGCCAGAACAGCGTATGATATGGGTAGAAAACTCTCCAATGGGTTTATAGGCATATTGAAGTCGGAAATGGTGTAACAAAGATTACCAAACGGAGAGAATTGAATGAATGCGGGGCGCTGACGTAAGAACGCGCGATGGTGCTGGATCTCCATGTCCACCAAATCTTTTATGGCATCGGTCACTCGCCATTCAGCGGTTGACCGTTGCGATCTATGAGGCCGTTTTCGATGTCGAACGCCCGATTCTCAGCAAGTTGTTTCAAAAGGCGCTCGCGCTGCGGATGCTTGTCGTTCCGGTGAAGTGAGATCGACCCGAAAACGGGATACGCTTCGATTGGAGCGGATGAGGAAAAAAGTCGAGCGCATAGCGGGTTTACAGGATTTGCTTGCAACATGGGAGCAAGCCGGGCACGTGGAAGAAGCGCGTCGCGTCAACGAGAAGTTACAAATCGCGCGGAAACAATTGGAGGTCATGCGACCATGAAAAAAACCGTTACGGTGATTCACCGGAACGACTTTTCCAAGCGCCGCTCCAAAGCTGCAGAATCGAACAGCTATGAGCTTCGAGCATGCGACCCAATTCAGTTGCAGTAGCGCGTGCAATCAGTTTTAACTGCGATTGACGCCAGCGATCTAACGTTGGATTCCAACGGGCGAACAATCTGGATTGCTGATGCGCATCGCAGCGACGGAAAGCGTTTCATTGCGCGTGCGGATGAAAAGCTGACTGCCGTTTCTGGAACTCGAATCTGCGATTCGGGTCCCCGCAAACTCGGACATTACGGTTCTTTTCGAAATACCTGAAGAATCGAATGGGGAGGCAAAAAGAGTCTTGACTTCGTCCCGCGTGGAACGGC
>QHOK01000245.1 GCA_003218755.1 Verrucomicrobiota bacterium | reverse complement strand
GAAACCGTTGCCTGTGGAGTGTGTGGTGCGGGGTTATCTCGCCGGCTCCGGCTGGAAAGAATATCAGCAAACGCAAAGTGTTTGTGGCGAGAAATTGCCCGCTGGGTTAAAGCTCGCTTCGCAATTGCCGCAGCCAATCTTCACTCCGGCGACAAAGAGCGAGTCCGGCCACGATCTGAATATCACTTGGACGGAATGCCGCCGAACCCTGAGCGACGGCCAGGCGGAACACGTGCGCGATTTGAGTTTACAAATTTACGCGGCAGGTCGCGATCATGCCGCGCAGCGCGGGATCATTGTCGCCGACACCAAATTCGAGTTTGGCGTTGTCGATGGAAAATTGCTCCTGATTGACGAATGCCTTACGCCCGACTCATCGCGCTTTTGGCCGGCGGATCAATACGTTCTCGAGCAAAGCCCGCCTAGTTTCGACAAACAATTCGTGCGCGATTATCTCGAGACTCTTGATTGGGACAAGACACCACCGGCACCGTCGTTACCGAAAGAGGTGATCGCAAAAACTTCGGCCAAATACGTGGAAGCATTCGAGCGATTAACCGGCGAGAGACTGAGGTAGCACAGGCATCTTGCCTGTGGGGCCGACGGGCTTCCAGGCTGTCGAGGAGAAGCGCAGGCAAGATGCCCGCGCGCCCCACAGCTGAGGCCGGCTATGCCCCGAGCAAATCGCTCACGAGCGATTTCTCTTCCTCCAGTTCCGCTACCGACTTGTCGATCCTATCGCGGCTGAAGTCGTTGATTGGCAATTTTTGGACTATCTCCCGTTTGCCGCTGCGAACACGCACCGGGAACGACGAGATCAATCCTTCCTCGACATCATAACTTCCGTCGGAACAAATCGCCACACTGTGCCAATCGTCGCCCGGCGTGTCGTTCGTGAGCGAACGGACTGTGTCCACGATCGCGTTCGCGGCCGAACCGGCGGAAGAAAGGCCGCGCGCCTTGATGACGGCTGCGCCGCGCTGTTGCACAGTCGCGATGAATTCTTCCTTCAACCACTTCTCATCGCCAATCACTTCCGGAGCCGGGCGATTGCCGATCCTGGCGTTATAGAAATCAGGATACTGCGTTGCAGAGTGATTTCCCCAGATCGTCATGTTAGTTACGTCGGTGATTTCGACGCAGGCTTTATGCGCGAGTTGGGCGCGCGCGCGGTTTTCATCCAGCCGCGTCATGGCGAACCAGCGATCCCGCGGAATTTCTTTTGCGTTGTTCATTGCAATCAGACAGTTCGTGTTGCAAGGGTTTCCAATCACAAGCACGCGCACATCGGCTGCTGCGTGTTTCTCGATGGCCTGGCCTTGCCCGATGAAAATTTTGCCGTTAATGCCGAGCAAATCTTTCCGTTCCATACCGGCTTTTCGAGGAATGCTGCCGACCAGCAGCGCCCAGTTGATGTCGCGAAACCCTTCGTCGAGATCAGCGGTCGGCACTACCGATTCGAGCAGTGGAAAAGCGCAATCGTGCAATTCCATCACCACGCCATCGAGTGCGCCGAGCGCATTCGGGATCTCGATCAGATGCAGCGTGAGCGGTTGATCCGTTCCGAACATCTCTCCGGAAGCGATGCGGAATACTAGTGAGTAACCAATCTGTCCGGCAGCGCCAGTGACAGCGACTTTAAGCGGCGATTTCATGATTTTAATTAGCCACGGATGAACACAGATGGAACACAGATTTTTGAGGTAGGCATGCCTCTCCGAGGCGTGCGACGAGTTTTTGTCTGCAGCGCATTCGTCCTGATGAAAGTCGGACGTTTCCGAAAAACGTCCCTACCTGGATAGAATTCACACTAAGTTCTCCCGCTTTTTTCGAGCAGCTCGTGGATCACCCGTATTCGTGCTTGCGTTTTTCGGCTCGATCGAAGTTGCGCGACGCTTCTCTGCATTCGCCGCGTCCAATTCGATTTTGCTGTCGTGCCAGGGACGTTGAAGCGGTATTTGCGCGCCAGCAGATCGGTGATCATGACGACGGCAATCCAAGCGTTGCTTTTAAAAAGCGCTTCCATGATTGCCGGATAAAAATCCTTTTCAAAATCGACCTTATTGGCCGCGGCGAATCCGTCCTGTGGCGGATCCATTTTCGGATCGAACCCTGCGAAGACCGCGATCTTCGCCAATTCAAATCTCGATTGTTCCGACGTAGCTGTTGGCCGCTCGAAAGCCTCCTCCCACAAAGCGCGAATCGGTTTGTGATCGTGCGTCGTATAAGTCGCAACGGAGAGACGTTCATATTCGTCTCCGAGAGTGACTTGTTCATCATGCACTTCCCATTGCGGAATTTTGAATCCGGCCACCCCGAGTGACCTCAGGTTTGGTCGAACATAATCGGGCACCGTGCCAAGATCTTCGCCAATCACCCGCGTAGCGCCGGCCTCTTCCAGGACAACGCGTAGATATTCTTCGCCGTCGCGTTTATTAGCTTCA
>QHOK01000244.1 GCA_003218755.1 Verrucomicrobiota bacterium | reverse complement strand
AACGCGAGCGACGATTCGCAGCGGCGCGTACGAAAAGGCATTGCGCGCAACCGACAACAACGTGCGCGTGAGCAGTCGCGCGTGTCCGTTGCTCGTCCCATTAATCGAAGAAGGGTTGTTCAACGACGAAGTGACCGACCAAATGATTATGCGTTATCTCCAGCCGCTGCTCGCCGAGGGGATCGACACGCTTGTGCTTGGTTGCACACATTATCCGTTGCTCGCCGGCGCGATCGCACGAGCGGTCAGATGCCAGATCGCGCTCGTCGATTCCGCGCAAAATTGCGCCCGAGCGGTGGAAGAAATGCTGGATCGACAATCATTGCGTGCGTCGCCTTCAAACCACGGTGAGCTACACGTTGCCCTCACTGACGCGGCCGATAATTTTCTCAACATCGCCCGCGACGCACTGCAGTTGAGTTTCGGCGAGCTCGAGCTCCAACCCTTGCCCTAGATTTTGGCAGAGTTTCGACCACGAGATCGTAGGAGTGATCGATCATTTTTCGCAACTCAGCATCAGGGATGCTGCCGTCAATTTCGACAGTATTCCAATGTTTCTTGTTCATGTGATAACCCGGTCTGACTTGCTCGTAACGATCACGCAGGTCGAGTGCCCAATCAGGGTCGCATTTCAAGTTCACGGTGGTCGGCATTTCGTCGAGAGCTGCTAATGCGAACATCTTCCCGCCGACTTTGAACACGAGAACATCGGGCCCGAATGGCGTTCCTTCACTTGCACGGGGTTTGCTCAGACAGTACTCGCGGAACCGCGCAAGATCCATCACGTGAGCCGTTCCCGTAAGATTCCCGGCAGATCCTTGATCGCGACGCGCTCCTGCAGCATCGAGTCGCGATCGCGCAATGTCACAGTGTCGCGCAGTGCCGGGTCGTTTTCTCCGAGCGTCTCAAAATCAACGGTCACTCCAAACGGCGTTCCGATTTCGTCTTGGCGACGATAACGGCGGCCGATCGCCCCGCTCTCATCGTAAAATACGTACATATGCGGACGGAGTAGATCGACAATCTCCTTTGCTTTCGCGACCAACGGCTCCTTGTTTTTCAAAAGCGGGAAGACCGCACACTTGATTGGCGCCATGCGCGGGTGGAATCGCAGGACAATCCGCGTTTCCATCTTTCCTTTCTCGTCCGGCGCCTCATCCTCCGCGTACGCTTCGCAGATAAGTGCCAGCACAGTTCGATCGACACCGGCGCTCGGTTCTACAACGTGTGGGACAAATCGTTGCTTTGTTTCCTCGTCAAAATATTCGAGCGACTTCCCGCTGGCCTTCTGATGCTGCGACAAATCGTAATCGGTTCGATAAGCGACACCTTCGAGTTCCTGAGGGCCAAACGGAAAATCGTATTCGATGTCGTAAGTTCCTTTTGAATAAAAAGCTCGTTCTTCGTCCGCAACTGTCTTGACATGCAACTTGTCGCGCGAAATGCCGATGTTCTCGTAAAACTTCAGGCGTTCTTCTTTCCAATATTCGAGCAATTCCATTCCTTGCTCGGGTCGGCAAAAATATTCCAGTTCCATCTGCTCGAACTCGCGAGAGCGAAAAGTGAAATTGCGCGGGTTAATTTCGTTGCGAAACGCTTTGCCGATCTGCGCGATGCCGAATGGCAATTTCTTTCGCGAAACTTCCAGAATATTTTTGAACTGGACGAAGATGGACTGCGCTGTCTCGGGACGCAGGTAAGCGATGGAGCTTTCATCTGCTGCGGCGCCGACATGCGTTTCGAACATCAGATTGAACTGGCGCGCTTCGGTCAGGTCTTTGCCACCGCAATTTGGGCACTGCTGGACTCCCTTTTTCTCAATAAGCTGGTCGAGACGCACATGCGCCTTGCACGATCGGCAATCGACCATCGGATCGGAGAATCCCTCGACGTGTCCTGATGCCCTGAGAACTTCGGGGTGCGTCAGGATCGCGCCGTCCATTCCGACCACGTCCTCGCGTTCGTGGACCATCACACGCCACCAATAATTTTTCAGATTGCGCTTTAGCTCGACGCCAACCGGGCCGTAATCCCACACGCCGTTCAGCCCGCCATAAATTTCGCTCGATTGGAAAATGAAACCGCGCCGCTTGCATAGACTGACGATTTTGTCCATGCGTTGCGGGGCAGTCGGCGCGCTCATATGTCAGTCACAGATTACACAGATCAGAAAACGTTGTAGAGGCGCTCGCCGCGGCGAGCGCCTTTTCATTCGGCGGCTAGCACAGCGGACGCCACAACGACGCGATCAACCTTGCGTCTCGATCGTAATCTCGGTCTTCACGGAATTCGCGATGAAACATTGCTCGTGCGCGGCATGATTCATCTCCTCGATTTCTTGCGGCGTCGGCTGTTTCTCGCCCGAGAACCTAAGCCGCGGTCTAAGCGTTACGCGTGTGATCGCCAATCTACCTTCCGCGTTTTTTTCCATGTAGCCGGTTGCTTCATCGACATATTCGTCGAGCACGAATTTCTTCTTCGCCGCGATGGCCAGGAACGTAAGCATTTGACAGCTTGAGAGCGATGCCACAAACGCCTCCTCCGGGTCGACAAGGTTTGGATTGCCCAGGTAGGCGGGAGCAGCTGATGCCTGCATCTCGTGTCCGCCATCAAATTTCAAGGTGTGATCGCGTGAATATTTCTGGTACTCGAACGGCTTGTCGCCGCGTTTCCAGGTAAGAGTAATTTTGTGTTCGGACATGACTTTAGATAGAATGGGACGCGTTGCAGGGCAAGCGTTCTGCTTGCCGTACATCGGGCTCGAGGTGTTAGCGTCCGCTGTCCTCAGCGGAACATTTGATAACCAATGACATTTTGCTTCAAATGCGCTTCGGGCAGCCCACGCTACAGCCCTGCTTGCGCTGTCGGGTGCGCGCTTTATTTTGTCCGCTTCTGAAAACTCGCGCGATTAGCTCAGTGGTAGAGCGCTTGCTTCACACGCAAGAAGTCGCAGGTT
>QHOK01000153.1 GCA_003218755.1 Verrucomicrobiota bacterium | reverse complement strand
TTCGAAATACGCTTCGTCGAAAACGACCATGACTTGTTGCGGAACGCGCGATACGAAGCTGTCGATCGCGCGCTGCGAAATCAATGTGCCAGTTGGATTATTAGGGTTGGGGATGAAAATGAGCCGGGTTTTCGGAGTGACCGCCTCCAGCATCGCTTCCAGATCCTGTTCATAACCCGGACTCGGCACCTCGATCATGCGCGCGCCAAATGAGGTGGCGATCAATTTGTAAACAACAAATGCATATTCAGAGGCGATCACCTCATCGCGCCGTTCGGCCTCGAGAAATGCATGACCAAGAAATTCGAGCACTTCATTTGAACCGTTGCCAAGAATTACATTCTCTGGGGCAACACCGAGTCTGGCTGCGATTGCTTTGCACAAGTAAAACCCGCTGCCGTCGGGATACAGATGCGCGTTTTCCAGCGCGGCGCGCATGGCGTGGACCGCCTTGGGAGAAGGCCCAAGCGGATTCTCATTCGAGGCCAGTTTGATAATTGCGCCCGGATCGATGCCGAGTTCGCGCGCCGTTTCCTCGATCGGTTTTCCAGCTTCATAAACCGTGATGTCCCGGAGTTGCGGATTTGCCAGCTCCCAAATGGAAGTCATGCGCGCAACCTATAACACATCCTCGACCATGGAGTAATCGAGTGGTGGAGTAATGCAGTAACGTGAAAAATCTAACACTCGAATTACTTCAGCGCTCCATAGCTCCATTCCGAAATCGGCGGACGGAGGTTGCATGCCAGCAGTGGCCTCCCTTAGAATCCAACCGCGATGACGGATCAACAGTTCATCTATCTCGATAACAACGCCACGACGCCGCTGGATCCTGCGGTGATCGAGGAAATGCTGCCATTCTTGACGAAGTTTTACAGCAATCCTTCCAGCGGCTACGGGTTTGCCGCCAGAGCGCGAAAAGCAGTCGATTTAGCGCGCGAACAGTTGGCAGCGCAGCTCGGATGCGAGCCGTCGGAAATTGTTTTCACCAGCGGCGGCACAGAATCAAACAATGCGGTGATTCATCCCGCGCTGCAGTTTGAACCGCGCGGTAAACATGTCGTGACAAGCGCCGTCGAGCACAGCGCTGTTCTGCGCCCCTGCCAGGACCTGGAAAAACGCGGCTGCGGCGTGACGTTTCTGAGCGTCGATCAAAATGGCAACGTCGATGTTGGCGAATTGGAGGCTGCGATTCGCCCGGAGACCGCGCTGGTGTCGATGATGTGGGCGAACAACGAGACCGGCGTGCTGTTTCCAGTTGAGAAAATCGCTGAAATATGTCGCCGAAAAGGTGTGCTCTTCCACACAGACGCTGTGCAAGCGGTCGGGAAAATCCCGATGCGCCTCCGCGATACAGCGATCAATTTTCTTTCCCTTTCCGCGCACAAATTTCATGGTCCAAAAGGTGTGGGCGCGCTTTACGTCAGCCGGCGAACCCGCTTCAGCCCTTTGATCGCAGGCGGCGGCCAGGAAAACGGACGACGCGGCGGAACGGAAAACGTCGCGTCGATTGTCGGCCTTGGAAAGGCGGCTGATCTGGCCCTCAAGTATCTCGCAGAGGGAAAAGGCAGCGTCCGTTCGATGCGCGATCGCTTTGAAAAGGCGATTCTTGAATCCGTGAGCGGCGCATCGGTGAACGGCTCGGGCGCCCCGCGAATCCCAAACACGTCAAGTTTGTCATTCGAAGAAATTGAATCGTCCGCCGCGCTCCTGCTGCTGGATCGACACCGTATTTGCTGCTCGGCCGGATCTGCCTGCCGAACCGGTTCGCAGGAAGCGTCGCATGTGTTACGCGCAATGAATCCGAATGGCGATGGCGCCCGGCGAAGTCTCCGTTTTTCTTTCAGCCGATTCAACACCGAAAGGGAAATCGATCGCGCCATTGAAATCGTTCCGAAAGCGATCGAGAAGCTCCGTCAAATCGCGGCGCCCCAGACCGTCGCCGCAGCGACCTGATTATCCCTGCATCATAGCTTGCCTGCGGGTTCAACAAGGGGCGGCGCATCGACATTTTCCTTGCAGCTCAGTGTTGTGCCGACTTTTCTTACGATGATGGAGGTGCCACGAGATCCTGCCGCTTCACGGTACGAGCACGCCGGCAAAGGTCTGCGCCGCGGGGATCTCGACCCCGATCCGATCAAACAATTTGGGAACTGGTTCACCGCCGCAATCGAGGTGGGCATTCGCGATGTGAACGCGATGAGCTTGGCCACGGCCGGCCGGGATGCCAGGCCATCAGTGCGGATTGTCCTGTTGAAAGGGTTCGACCAGGATGGGTTCGTTTTTTTTACCAATTACGAAAGCGAGAAAGGGAAACAGCTCGAGGCCAATCCGTACGCGGCACTGGCGTTTTACTGGATCGAACTCGACCGGCAAATTCGCATCGGCGGAAAAGTGGAGAAAACTTCACGCAAAGAATCGCAGACTTATTTTCATTCGCGCCCGGTCGGCAGCCAATTGAGCGCATGGGCGTCGCGTCAAAGCGAGGTGCTCGACGGACGGCGCGTTCTCGACGGGCGCATGGCAGAGATGACCGAACGCTTCGGCGACAAGCCGATTCCGTTGCCGCCGCACTGGGGCGGTTATCGGCTCAAACCTGATAGGATCGAATTCTGGCAGGGCCGTCCCAACCGTTTGCATGACCGGTTTCGTTACACACGACAAACGGATGGCAGTTGGTTGATCGAGCGGCTGGCGCCGTGAGAAATGCTTAGTGGTGCAAGGGACAGTTTCTGAGAAGGTAGTGCCCGGCAGAAAAGCGACGCGAGGACGCGTACGCACTCCGAAAGCTGGCGCGAAATAGAACAACCGCGTCCATTGATTTTCGCACGAAGTGCTTTTGGACTGCGAGGCGTCTCCGCATCGCTTTGGAGCGTGCGAGATACGAAATCGTTCATGAAGAAAAAGCCGGAGGACAAGATTGAGATCGTGCAAGGTGATATCACGAAACTCGAGGTTGACGCGATCGTGAACGCGGCGAACACGACGCTTCTCGGCGGCGGCGGAGTCGATGGCGCGATTCATCGCGCTGCCGGCCCCGAACTGCTCGCCGAATGCCGGACACTGGGCGGTTGTCAGCCCGGCGAAGCAAAAATCACTCGTGGCTATCGTTTGCCAGCTCGCTTTGTCATTCACACGGTCGGGCCGGTGTGGCGTGGCGGAAAGCGCGGCGAGCCTGAGACGCTGGCAAATTGCTACCGGAATTCATTGCAGGTTGCGGTGGAAAACGGAATCAGGACGATCGCGTTTCCGGCGATCAGTTGCGGCGCGTACGGCTATCCGATTGAAGAAGCGGCGCAAATCGCCGTAAATACCACCCGCGAATTTCTCGCGACGACGGATCAGATCGAGAAGGTGATCTTCGTTCTTTGGGATGAAGATGTTTACAAGACGTATCGCCGGATCCTGTAGCCGCTTCCCTGTGGGAAGCGCAATCCGCGCGCAGCATGGAACGCGAGCGCCGCGTTTCGCACAGCGAAACGGCTACAGAATTGAGAGACGCAATCGCGCCTCGGCATACGATTTCTTTTTGTATGATTAATCCGAACGAAAACGATCTTACGAGGGACGAACCGCTTCCGACGCAGCTCCAGCCGCGCGAAGAAGAAATTGGCTCAACTGGGCGTGAGCAGTTTCGTCGAGCAACAAGGAAATTTTCCACGGCGATGAGCCAGACGTGGGACGGGACCAAGGAGAAAGCGGGCCGCGCGCGGGAGCGCACCGAATATTTCGTACGCGAAAATCCCGTGCCGGCGATCCTCAGTGCGCTGGGGATCGGTATCGCGATTGGCCTTGCGATCCGCTACGCCTCTCCCGCGGAGCGAAAGACAGAAATCGAAGTGAAATCGCCGCTCGGAGATGTGAACTGGAGCGTTCTTTCGCTGCCGTTTCTCTGGCCGTTCTTCAAATCAGCCAGAAAAAAATATGAGGAATCGGCCGATGCAGTGGCCGATGCGATGAAGGACGGCGTCAAACGGCTGAAAAAAATCGATGTGAACCGCTATGCAAAACCGATCCGCAAGCGCTGGAAAGCATGGACGCGCTGAGGGGTTAGTTCGACGAAAAGGTCGATTCATCCAACTGCGAGGAAGCAATTGATGAGATCGGCCAGCTGACGTGGATACTGCGCCATGAAAGCGTGCCCGCCGTGAGGGAATTGAGCCAACCATGCGCTGGGAATTGCGGTGACGAGTTTCAATGCGTTGGAAGGCGGGATTACCACGTCCTCAGTGCCGGTGGCGATTAATACTGGCGCGCTTATTTGTCGCAGCCGGGCGCCAACCGCATTGCGGTGCCATGCTTCCATCGCCCCAGCCTGACGGTTGATCAGGTCGGGAGATAACCGCGCACGCGCAGCCGCCACGATGTCGCCGAATTCGCGGTAAATGGATTCGGCGACATCGCTCGGAAAAAGCAATGACAGCAATCGCCGAGCCTGCTCGTCAGGCGTGCCGGATGTATCGACGAGTTGTGACCACACAGCCGCCGAGGCGAGATCTGCATCCGTACCTCCCGAATCCGTCGATAACAAAATCAGCTTGTTAACGCGATCCGGGTGCTGCAAGGCGAGCGTCTGAGCGATGAAGCCGCCCATCGACCATCCGAGTACGCTTGTACCCTCGAAACCGAGCGTCCCGATTACGTGCGCGGCATCATCCGCGAGCTGGGCGATGTCGAATGGCTTTCCGTCGTCAGTCGATCTGCCGATCCCGCGGTTGTCGAGGAGGATGAGCTCGTTGGAAGACGCGAGCCCATTGATGAACGAAGGATCCCAGTCGGCGCTCGTCGCAGCGAATCCGTTCAGGACCAGAAGCGGGCGACCATTCCCAATTCGGCGATAAACAATTTGCGCGCCATCGACTTGGACTGTCTCGAACGACTCATTGGGCATCGGCGACGTTAGGGAGTCGCACCACGAGGGTCAAGGTCAGGACCGTGCGGCTGCGCAGGCGAAAAGTTTCGCGCTGCTCGCGGATCCGTTTTTAGCAACGCGTTCCACTTTCAGGGGGCTCAGCCAAGGTGGATCGGCTTCTCCGAAGACGATGGGAAACTAATCGCCGAAAGGCGCAAGATTGAGTTCCCAGAGTATCGCGCGTCCGAAGCCAGGCGGCAAAGCCGCATTTATTCTGCCAACGCGTTGAGGACAACGCGTTCCACCTTGAAGCAAGCATTTTCCTCGCGGAATGTGTCGATCTTCGCATGGCAAATTCGAGTTCATCCGAGCAACCCGCGTGGCAACGCAATTCGATCTTCGAATTTTTCGCGTCACTAAAACTCGCTGTCGTTTTGCTCGCGGTACTCATTGTTGCGGCGATCGCGGGCACCATTTACGAATCAAGTTTCGACGCGAAAGTTGCGCGCGCCTACGTTTACGGCGCGCCATGGTTCAATCTCTGGCTCGTGTTGCTCGGGGCGAACCTTGCGTGTTCCGCGCTGTCGCGCTGGCCCTGGCGCAAACATCATCTGGCTTTTCTCATCACGCACCTCGGTATCATCACCCTGCTGATCGGCTCGCTCATCGGCAGGATTTGGGGAGTCGAAGGAACAATCACGCTCTTCAAAGGCGAACCGCCAACGAACCGCCTTTTGGTCAATGAGCGTCAGCTTCGCGTGCACGACGTTGATGGAATCGTAAAAGGCTATCCCGCGGAATTCCTGCATCACCCGCCAACGCCGCAGCACCCACGCGACCTTGGCCTGTTGGCCAGCGGGGCGCATTTACAAATTGTCGATTACGCGCCAGCGATCGAAGCAAAGCTCAATCCAAAGCAGGTGAGCGAGGACGGCGCGCCGGCGCTGCATTTCACAATTGCAACCGCGATCATGAACCAACATTTGGATGGCTGGCTGCTCGCTGACGATCCACAGCATGGAAACTTCTCCATGGGTCTGGCAAACATCGAGCTGAAGCGCGGCACCGCCACTTCTGTAGCGGCAGGCGTGTCGCCTGCAGCGCAGCCGATACGGCTGCCACCACAGAATGAAGAAGTCGATCTGGAGGAATCGATCTTCGCTTTTAGCAAAGCGCCGGATGAACAGATCGGCCATGTTCGCAAAGGCGGGAGCACCGGCACTAAAGTCCGATTAATCGCGCCTGAGAACGGAAACAAAGGACAGGTCATAATTTCCACAGGCGATAAGCAAGCGACGTTCGATGTTGCGGAAAACCTTGGACGCGACGTGCCGATCGAGAACACGCCATTCAGCCTAACGATTGAGAATTATTGGCCCGATTTCCGGATCGAGAACGGTAAACCGAGTTCGCTCAGCGATCAGCCGAACAATCCCGCAGTGCTCGTCACGATCCGTGGCAAAGGTGTTCCCGTCACGTCGGCCGAAACAAATCCGCACGGAACTGGTAAAGAACTCGCTGCGACGGGTGGCCCGCCGGCGATGCCTGCACCCGGTGAAGAAGCCCCAAATCATCTTACATTGTTTATCGCCGATGATGGCGCGATCACTTACAAGCTCGCCTCACGAAAGAACGGCAAATCTGCAGGCAAGATCGATCTAAATACACCGCTGCCAACGGGTTGGGCCGATTGGCAGCTCGTCGCTGACGACACGATGCCCAACGCGCAGCCGCAGATGGATTTCACACCAGTGAAGCCCGAGCAAACGTCAGCGTCCTCGTCCGCTCTGGCCGATTTGCCAGATGGCGTGCGCGTGCAAATTCAACAAAACGGCGAAACCTTTGAGCGATGGGCTCCAGCCGGCTGGCAGATCACGATTCCGATCCGCCAAAGGACAGATTCGCCGTGGCGAACTTCGCCTAACGAAATCACGGTCGCGTACGGCTGGAAGGTTATTGGACTGCCGATTGGACTCGAACTGCTCGACTTTGAAGTGAAACGGAACGAAGGCAGCGACAGCCCTGCGGGATTCAAAAGCACGCTGCAAATCGTCACCGCCGACGGCGAGACAGCTACCGGCGCATGCTGGATGAATAATCCGTTTAGTTTTCCCGGTACTTGGTGGCGGACGTGGACGGGGTTGACTTACAAAATCTCCCAAGCGTCGTGGAACCCGGAGAACCTCAACCAAAGCACCGTGCAGATTTTGCGCGACCCCGGCTGGCTGTTGAAATGGATCGGTTCGTTGCTGGTGGTGATTGGGGTATTCATGATGTTTTATCTCCAGCCGTACCGGAAACAAACCGAAGGCGAACCAATTACGCCTTCGGCTGTGACACCAGAAAAGCGGACACGCGAAGCTCCTGCTGTTTCCACATCAGCGCTGTAGCCGGGATCGGTGATCCCGGTCTTCTTGTGCGCTGCTGGCTTCCACCGGCATCGCCGATGCTGGCTACAACATTGCCGTCTTCGATTCGCCGTTGAAAGCTGAGCCGAGGCATTGAACGTTGCGCTCTCATATGGGAACGGAAAAGGGAATTCAATTGTTCGCGCTCGTTAGTCTGCTCGCCGTTTTGGCTGGGTGCGCATCACATAAGAACTCAGAGGCGCCGTCTGGCGCTACGCAACCTGCCTCAGGCGGATCCAAATGGGGTTATTACAACGGCGAGCCAGTGACAAAGTGGAATCCGGATGGGCGCACGATGACGCTATTAACTGAATTGCGCTATACCGATCCGCAAGGCGTCGTCTGGGTCGCCCCGATCGGATCAGTTGTCGATGGCGCATCCATACCGCGCTACCTCTGGTCGATCATGGGCGGCCCGTTTGAAGGAAAATATCGGAATGCTTCTGTGTTGCACGACGTCGCGTACGGGGAACACAACCGGCCATGGTGGGATTGTGACCGCATGTTTTACAACGCCATGCGTTGCAGCGGCGTGAGCGTGACCGAAGCCAAGACCATGTATTACGCGCTCTATAAATTCGGGCATCACTGGAAGTTTCCAATCAAACGCGGCAAACCGGTGAAGTATGAGGGCGCCCTCGTAGCGAGGGGTGAAGAAATCCCGCGCGCCGTTCCAGTGAACCCGGCCCAAATCAACGAAGCGCGCGATTGGATCAGCAACACTGATCCGAGTCTCCAGCAGATTGAGCAACGAGCGAACGCCGAAAACCGCTGAACTTAGCTTCGTGGACGACCAAAAGGTTTTTTGCTAGCATCTGCGAAGTCGAATCCAAGGAATTCGAGAAAGAAAACTTCAACAGGAGGACATTTATGCTAGGCGAGAAGATTGGTGGAACATCGGGTAAGATTACTTCGCAGCGGGTATTGCCGAACCTGGGCGGAGGTCCAAAGATGGAAACTTCGTTCCAGGCGAATGGATCGATTCTGGGCACAGACGTAAAGGAGACGGGCACCTATTGGACCGTTGTCCGTCCGGACGGGACACACTACGGCGAAGGGCAAGGTGTAATAATAAC
>QHOK01000257.1 GCA_003218755.1 Verrucomicrobiota bacterium | reverse complement strand
AGGACGGTGGCGAGCACTGGAGGCAACTGAGCAAAGGCCTTCCTGCTTCGGAAAACTTTGGTCGCACCAGCCTGGCGATTAGCTCATCAGATCCGGACGTGATTTATGCTTTCGCTCAAAACACTTTGAGCGATCGGAGCGATCTGGTCCTCGGTGTTTTCCGCAGCGCCGATGGAGGTGAGACATGGAAGGAAATTGGCGGTCGTCATTTCGGGAGAGAAGGTCAGATTTCTTATGGGAATACGATCGCGGTCCATCCGAAACATCCGAATCATGTTCTTTGCGGCGGCGTTGACTTGCATCTTACTACTGACGGCGGCAAAACATGGAGTAAAGCAACGCGGTGGGATTCCGACCGTGGAAAGATTCATTACGCGCATGCCGATCATCATCACCTGCTAATGCCGGTACGTGCTCCGGGTCGCGTCTACGATACGAACGACGGCGGACTCGACGTAAGTGAAGATGGAGGACTCACATGGTGCAACCGCAGCAAGGGTCTCGCGGTCACGATGTATTACGACATGGACGTGTCACAAAGCGACGGGCGTCACTTTGGCGGAGGCGCTCAAGACAACGGGACTCTCGTCACCACGAAAGGACGCAGCGGCGACCATTTCGAGATTCTTGGCGGCGATGGCGGCTGGATGATCTACGATCCCGCCGATGTGCTCCATTTCTACGCTTCTTATTACAACATGGGCATCCACCGGTGGCGCAATGGGCGAAGCAGAGACGTATCGCCGCCAGCTCCAAAAAGTGAAACAGATTCCGCGTGGATGGTTTACATCACGATGGATCCCGGCGATCCGAAAACAGTGTTCACGGGATCTACGCGAGTCTGGCGCACTAAAAATGACGGAAAAAAGTGGAGACCGGTGTCGCCGGATCTTGATGGCAGCTCAATTTCGGCGATCGAAATTGCTCCGGCAGACTCGAACCGAGTTTATGTGGCCACCGAAAATGGTGGTTTCTTCCGGAGTTTGGATGGCGGCAATACATGGAGCGCAAATCTCGCCAGCGCGACATTACCTGGTCATACGATCACGCGAATTGACTCCACGGCAAAGCTCGGAGCTGACTTTTTGTTCATCACAATTGCGAACTTTGGCCACTCTCATGTCTTTTGCTCGAAAGATGGTGGGAAAACTTGGGAGGATGTGGACAACCGCCAGCTTCCCGATGTGCCCCATCACGCGGTCGTCATTCGACCTGACAAGCCAAAAACCGTCTATGTGGGGAATGACGCCGGTGTGTTCGTCTCGGATGATTTAGGCAGGACTTGGATGAACATGACTCGAAATTTGCCAAACGTGATGGTTGTAGACCTGGTGCTGCACGAAAAAGACGGAACGCTCAGCGCAGCGACATACGGGCGGAGTCTCTGGCGTACGCGGATCTGATCAGGCTAGCCGATAAGCCGGGGCGGCATCGCACGATGCACGTCGGCACATCAAACGCGATCGCCGGAATGTTTATGGCGCCGAACCCGCCGCGGCGGGCAGCTCCTTCTCATTTTGGCGGTGAATTTCACTTGAGCGCTGCGAAGAAGGGAGCTGAGCGATCCAGCCGATTGCTTCAATCGGCTGCCTTCTGGCGCAAGGCGGATCGATCTTTGAAGGTGAGTTCGGCGATGCCGGACTTGTCGAGCTCGCCTAGGCCTTCGGCGATCATGCGGTCGTATTGTTCTTTCGTCGCGCGCGCGAGTGGTAGATCGAGGCCAAGACTGCGCCCAAGCTCGAGAGCGATCCCGCTGTCTTTGGCCGCGTGCGCAGCAGAGAAAAAACAGCTGTGGTCACGGTTTTGCATGTCTTCGCCATCGGTTTCAAGCACGCGCGAAGCCGCGCCGGTTTGCGAAAAAACTTGTCTCAACATTTCCAAGTCGACACCGAGCGCTGCGCCGAGCGCGAGTCCTTCAGCCAGACCGGCGGTGTTGATGTTCATCACCATGTTAACGAGCGCTTTTACCTTGGCGGCTTCGCCAGACTTGCCGATATAGCGCACGACTGAACCGAGCTCCTTCAAAATCGGTTCAGCTTTGCGGAATGTCGCTTCATCTCCGCCGCACATCAGATAGAGCTTACCGTCGCGTGCCTGGGTAATGCTCGAGGCCATGCATGCTTCGAGACTTTCCGCGCCGGCTTGATGCGCCAGCTTTTCAATATCGATCTCCACTCCCGGCGAGATTGTCTCGCAGTTGATGAATAATTTCCCTCGTGCATTTACGAGTAAGTTGTCACCAGCTCCGGTAAAGATTTGCCGCACCGCGTTGTCATCAGTCACTACCGTGAAGATCACGTCCGATTCTGCCGTGACTTCCGACAAATCCTGGCTCGCCGCGCAACCAACCTCGGCAGCAATCGATGTAGCTTTCGCGCGGTTTATATCGTAAACCGCCGTAATCTGGAACTGCCGATCTTTTAAATGGCGCGCCATGTTCGCGCCCATGCGTCCGACTCCTACAAAACCAATATTCATCAGCTTTAAATGAC
>QHOK01000152.1 GCA_003218755.1 Verrucomicrobiota bacterium | reverse complement strand
CTGCGGCGACTGGGCGCGGACGTCATTGATCTTTACCAAATCCATTGGCCTGCCGATGACTCGGCCGAAACACTGGAAGGCTGGGCAACAATGGCCGAGTTGCAAAAGGAACGCAAAGTCCGCTGGATCGGCGTTTGCAATTTTAGTGTGCAGGAATTGCAAAAAACTAAGGAGATCGCTCCGGTCGCGTCGCTGCAACCGCCTTATTCACTGATTCGTCGAGATATCGAGAAAGGCCTCCTCCCTTTTTGCCAACGTGAAAATATCGGCGTGATCGTTTACTCGCCGATGGCGTCGGGACTGCTCACTGGGGCAATGACACGCGAGCGCGCCGCCAACCTTCCTGCTGACGATTGGCGCAGAGGAAATCCGGAGTTTCAGGAACCGAAGCTCTCGAAAAACCTCGCGTTGGTTGAACGATTGCGCGCTATTGGCGCGCGCCATCATAAGTCGCCGGGCGAAGTTGCCATCGCCTGGACATTGCGAAATCCTGTGGTCACAGGCGCAATCGTCGGCGCGCGCAACGCGAATCAGGTCGATGGCATTATCGGTGGCGCAAGTTTTCGCCTCACGGCCGACGAAATTAAGGAAATCGAAGCCGATGGCTAATGGGCGTCCTGCTAATCCCACGCCTCGTTCAGTAAGGCACGTGTTTCTTCTACGCCCGTGCGCCAGATTTTCATCATCTCTTGGTCATCACGTTGATATGAACCGCCGTAGTTGCCGTCCTTGAGATAGTCGCGCAGCGATTTTGGATCGAGCCGTCGCAATTTTTCCACATCGCTCATCGGCTTCTGCTCGCGCGGCATCTCGATCTTTGCCAAACGCGTCCAAGGAAAATTTTCCATCCACGATGCGTGCGAGGCGACGGGATCAATCGCCTGCACCTGCGCCCAAACTTTCGGCGCGTTCCACCAGTTGTGAAACTTGATGCGCACGCCGGGATGATCGGCCATCCATTCGCCGATGTATCCTTGTGCAGGCGTGTTGCCGCCATGGCCATTGACGATCAGGATCCTTCTGAACCCCTGCTCCGCCAGCGCGTCGAGAATGTCGCGCAGGATCGACATGTACGTTTCGACACGGAGCGTGATCGTTCCTGGAAACGCGCGAAAGTATGGCGTGATCCCGTACGCCAGCACGGGGAAGACGGGCACGCCCAACGGCTCCGCGGCTTCAACGGCGAGGCGCTCTGCCAAAATGCTGTCCACGCTGAGGCTCAGGTAAGCGTGTTGTTCTGTGCTGCCCAATGGCAAGACTGCGCGATCGTCGCGCTTCAGATATTCTTCCACCATCATCCAATTCATTTCGCTGATTCGCATATCACGAGTTCACGTTACAGATTTCTTGCTTCTCAGCCTACGCGGACAACGCGCGGGTCGTCAGGCCCGCGTGAAATGAATTCGGGAAATTCTTCTGGATGCAAAATTCCAGCGAGAATCTCGAGGCTATCAACGATACGCGGTCCTGGGCGCGCAAAGTACGCGCTGGCATCGACCACATAAATTTCGCCGCGGCGCGCCGCAGGAAGTGAATTGAACTCGGGAAATCCCCGAAGCATTTCATAGTCGCGCCGCGCGCGATCAATGTCGTAGCCGCAAAGCGCGAGCACGATTATGTCAGGCTGCGTATCAAGCACTTCCTGCCACTCGATTTGCACGGAAGGTTGCTGTTTACGACCTAAGGGATCGTATCCACCGGCGATCTCAACGAGTTCAGGTCCCCAATGGCCGGAACAAAACGGCGGATCCACCCATTCCATCAGGAAACAACGTGGCCCATTCGGAACTCTCGCTGCTCGTTCGCGTACGTTCTCAACGCGCGCGGCCAAATTGGCGATTAATTTCTCGGCACGCTCGGGTACGTCGCACGCTTTCGCCACATGCCGAATATCATCGAAAATATCGGAAACACTCGATGGCTCGAGGTTCACGACCGTTGGCGGGCCTGGCAAACCTTCGGCGAGCCGTGCGACAGTGCCGTAACCGACTGCACACACATCGCACAATTTCTGGGTGAGGATCACATCGGGCCGAAGGCTCCGGAGAAGCGGCTCGTCGATGATGTAAATTGTGCCGTTCTCGCGCAGCGCGCGCCGCACCCATTCGTCCACGTCGCGGCTCGTTAGGCCAGCATTGTGCACTGGACAACGCGTAATGCGCGGCCGCTCATTTGCTTCGCTGGGAAAATCGCATTCGTGCGAAACGCCGACGACCTGGTCCATCAAGCCAAGCGCAGCGGCGATCTCGGTCGCGGCAGGCAACAGCGAAACAATCCGCCTCACTCGTAAGTATACACCTTGCATCAAGCGCCGTAATGCAGTGAGCGTTTCGCTGAATCGCCATGAAAGCGATTGTCTATCAAGAGCGAACTGGGTGATGCTGCTTAAACAAGTCCAGATGCCGCTCGATCCTGCTAGATCGTCAGGCGCCTTGACCGACGCAGCTGTTCCTTGTTAAGCGAGTGCGATGAAACGGCTCCTTTGGATCGACATCTCAAAGGGGCTGGCGATTCTTTTCGTCGCCTACTTTCATTTTTTCAGGACCTATTTCCAATACGGCGTTCTTCCGCCGCCCGATTGGAGCAACTTCGCCGCGAGCGCGCTGACTATACTGAGATTGGTCTGGTTTAATGTATCGGGACTCGGTTTCCATGCCGTCGGCGTTTTCATCATCCTAAGCGGCTGGACGTTGATGCAATCAACCATGCGACGCGTCGAATCGGGTCCCGTCGCCTGGGGCAGCTGGTATCGCGCACGGTTTCTGCGGCTTTATCCGATGTACTGGGTCGCACATTTGGTTTACCTGGTTTCACCTTTCGTGGCGCGTCTAGAACCGGTGGATGATCGCATGATTCTGAGCCTGCTCGGTCTCCGGTTCATCGATATTCAAGAGAATTTCATGTACCTCAACGCGGCATGGTGGTACTTCTCCATGCTAATCCAGTTTTATTTTGTCTTTCCCCTGCTCTTTTGGGCAGCGCGTCACCTTGGGCCATGGATGTTTCTGATAATCGCGTGCGCCGCAGGATTTTTCGCCCGCTACGTTTTGCTCGTGCTTTGGCCGCAAAACGGATTGTGGGTGCTTGGCGGTTTCGCGATCTGTCGGTTACCTGAGTTTGCGCTTGGAATGTCGCTCGCCATGTGGCACAGCCAATCGACCGCGCGCGTGGAATGGTTTCTTCTTCGCGGTGCAGGTTTCGTCCTCGGATTAATTCTCTATCCCGCAGCGCTGCAGCTTTATCATGGCCTCTACGAATACATTTTTGTCGATTTCGCCACAGGCGCATGTTGCATGCTGGAAATTGTGGGGATCGCCGGAATCATTTCGCTTTTCCAAGGCCCAGCCAAACTCTTCGGCCTGGTCGGAGTTTATTCCTACGGCCTTTACCTCATTCACCAACCGTATGTCATCTGGCTTGGACTGCGAATTCGTGAGGTGCCGATCTGGATGTTTCTTTTAATTTGCATCCCGACTCTCGCGGTGCTCAGCGCGTGGGGAATGCTTTTGGAAAAAGGCACCAACGCGTTGGTCAACAAGCTCGCCTTGCTAAGAAAAAGCGCGCACGCTTAGCCTTGCTCCTTCTTGTCGGTCTCTTCAACAGAACGCGAAGTCGAAAGCGTATTCTTTATAGCGCTAAAGGCGCAGCATTCACCTCTAGCCTGGGACAGCGTCCCAGGATTGATAGCATCGCAACGCGCTAGCGCCGAAAGCGCGCTTCACTTCAGCCATCAGTTCGATCCATGCCGCGGATTGAGCCGCGCTTTCAGCGCTGGGTCTGCGGGGATAATCAGGCATCTTGGGGCGATGCCCCAAGCTCACGGATGATCAGCGTCTTTGGCGCTAATACATGCTCGAATGTTTTTCGGACCACACCTACATGGCCAAATGAAGCTTCGTCTTAATTTCTTTTACGAGCTCCTGCGGAGTGCGTCCCAACACGATTGTTAGCGCGTTCTCATCCGGTTGCGGTTCTTCCAAATCGGCGAACTGACTCCGCAACAACGCCGGATTCATAAAGTGACCGCGTCTGCCACGCAGCTGCTTCTCAATGAGCGCGTAATTTCCGTGAAGAAACACGAACTTCACTTCCGTGCAGACGCGCAAACGCTCCCGATACACGCGTTTCAATGCGGAACAGGCAAGCACCGCGTTCTCGCTTGCCGCAATGTGGCGTTTGATCTGCTCGCGCAAGCGTTCCAGCCACGGCCACCGATCTTCGTCCATCAGCGGATGACCGCTGCGCATCTTCTCGATGTTTGCCCCCGGATGAAATTCGTCAGCTTCAAGAAACTGCCAGCCGAGATCCTGCGCAAGCAATTTGCCCACCGTCGTTTTGCCAGCACCGGAAACACCGAAAATGACCACGATCACGACAAATTAGTTTGTCTTCGGGTCCCGATCTTCTCCACCAAGAATGCAATGAGGACGAACAACGTGTAGAAGATCCACACGCCCATGGCGGTGGCCTTGTCGGTCAACGGCGTGCGAGGCACATACGTGTCACCGATCTGCACGATAGCCAAAACGATTCCGAAGACGATCACAGCCTTTTTGCGGATCGCCGGCATTACATTCCGCGCGAGGTAAAGGATGATGCCACCGGCAACGAGCGCGATTTCTAATGCGAACTCCGGGTCGCGATAATTCCACATGCCGAGACCAACTTTCGATGCGTTGTCGTAGATCGGGAGAATCGCGAGGATGCGCAATGAAATCGAGGATCCAATGCGAAAACACAGCCACGCCCACGACTAAAGGCGCAGATTTACTGTAGTGGCAGGCGTGTCGCCGGCAGATCGTGTTGTAAGCCAGAGCCGCAACGCCGCTCCAAAGGATTGCTCCGATCAGACTGTGCGAATACGGATGGAAATACGAATCGAGCATGCTGCCTGCGGTAAAACCTTTGATCACGCGCAGCTTTTCAATCCCAAGTAGCACCAACGTCGCCCAGAGGTAATCGAGGAACTGGACAGCAACGAACAAAACCCAGAGCGGGATTCTGTTTTTCTCACTCTTACCTGCAAACGCGACGCTGTAATGTCCAACAAACATTTTCGGTCAGTTGTAGAGATGCTTGCCGCGGCGAGCGCCTGCGCTAATTTCGGCGCCTGACACAGGCGCCGCTACACTGCTACGCAATCGCCGCGAGCCTCACTGGCAACCGCCGCGCGCCCCAATCGCCGCGGTGTTGTTCGAATCGGCCCGCAACTTCGTGACCGCAAGACTGACATTGCCCATTTTCGAGATTCCAGTCGCCGAGTTCGTACCAATCGCGCTCGATCAGCAGCTCGCCGCAACTGGGACACCACGTGCTGCCGCCTTCGCGATCGTGCACGTTGCCAGTGTAGATATAGTGCAAGCCTTTTGAACGTGCGATCTCGCGGGCGCGGGTGAGCGTTGAAGCAGGCGTGTGCGGTTTGTCGAGCATTTTGAAATCGGGATGGAACGCCGTGAAATGCCAAGGCACATCAGGGCCCAGATTTTCCATGAACCAGTCAGAAGCGCGATCGATCTCGTCATCGGTGTCGTTCTCGCCTGGAATTAACAGTGTGGTGACTTCGAACCAGACGTTGGTTTCGTGTCGCAGATATTTCAGTGTGTCGAGCACCGGCTGAACCTGCGCAAAGCAAAGCCGATGATAAAACGCATCGGTGAACGCTTTGAGATCGACATTCGCCGCGTCCATATGCTCGTAAAATTCCGGGCGCGCATCGTCAGTGATGTAGCCCGCAGTGACCGCTACCGTTTTGATTCCGCGTTCGCGACACGCATCAGCGACGTCGATCGCGTACTCGGCGAAGATCACAGGATCATTGTAAGTGAACGCGACCGATCTGCACCCGAGGCGTTCTGCTGCGAGCGCGATTTGTTCGGGCGACGCGGCATCGGCGAGCTTGTCCCACTCGCGCGCTTTGGAGATGTCCCAGTTTTGACAAAACCGGCAGCCGAGATTGCATCCGGCCGTGCCGAATGACAGAACGCTTGTCCCCGGCAGAAAATGATTCAGCGGTTTCTTCTCGATCGGATCGACACAAAATCCGCTGCTTCGGCCGTAGGTCGTCAACACCATCCGATCGCCAACTCGTTGACGCACAAAGCAAAATCCGCGCTGTCCTTCGTTCAGCTTGCAAAACCGCGGACAGAGCCGGCACTCGATGCGGCCCTCCGGCAACAAGATCCACCAGCGACCCGGATAGTCAGATTGTGTCAACTCAGCGACCATTTGAGCAATATCGCTCAGGAAATCAGAGCTTGCACACCGCCCGCGCGCCAGCCGATTCACTGACCACTGATCAACAATCAGAATCTCCTGACAGGCTGTTGAAAAACAAACTTTCTCTCAGCGCTCCGAGTTCCGCGTTGACGCCGCCGCGATTGCAAAAACCCCGGAAGCTTTCGGGGCTGCGACTCAGCTATCAACTATTAGCTATCAGCTATCAGCCTTCCTCGAACTCAGGGCCGAGGCGCCGGGGTGGGGCGCGGCCTGGGCGTTGGGGTTGGTCTCGGTGTGTTTGTTGGGGTAGGCGTTGGGGTAGGTGTTGAGGTTGCCGTTGGCGTTGGCGTCGGCGTGGGCGGCGGCCCCGCGCAGTATCTCCCGCCAGTGTTTAAAAAGCTAATGTTGCCAAATCCGCCCCAGACAATCATCTCACTACCGGTCCAAACTGCCGTGTGCAAGTATCGCGCATCGGGCGCATTGGTGGTGCTGGTGGCTGTCCACGTGTCAGTGCTGGGATTGTATCTCCCGCCAGTGTTAAAATGGCTGCTGCCGTTAAATCCGCCCCAGACAATCATTTCACTACCGGTCCATACTGCCGTGTGGAAGAATCGCGCATCGGGCGCATTAGTGGTGCTGGTGGCTGTCCAAGTGTCAGTGCTGGGATTGTATCTCCCGCCAGTGTTCAAAGAGCCGCTGCCGTTAGATCCGCCCCAGACAATCATTTCACTACCGGTCCATACTGCCGTGTGACCAAATCGCGCATCGGGCGCATTGGTGGTGCTGGTGGCTGTCCACGTGTCAGTGCTGGGATTGTATCTCCCGCCAGTGTTAAACAAGCCGACGGTGCCGTTATATCCGCCCCAGACAATCATCTCACTACCGGTCCAAACTGCTGTGTGATAATATCGCGCATCGGGCGCATTGGTGGTGCTGGTGGCTGTCCACGTGTCAAGGGTGCACGGATCAATCTCTGGAAGAGTGTAGGTAGCTTTGCCTGACGTTGTGATGCTAAATTTGCCGCAGGCGGCTTGTGTTCGTAGCAACGCAAAGTGCTGGCCTTTGTCGTAGGCGGATAAATCGGCGGCCAGGCGTTCGGTTAGCACCGGCCTGGCCAGGCACTCAGCAATAACAAATGGATCGTTCCCAAGAGCCTCAAACAGTTCCCGCAGGACTTCCGGCTGTTTTGTGTCCCGGGCCATCCGCTCCATCTCGGCTTGCAGCTGCTCGGGCGCGATCGGCTTCTGCGAGTAAACTTCCAGCGCTTGCGAGTCGCGGAGATAATCTTCCACCTTCTTTTCAATCTGCGCGGCCGACATCACCTCATCGAGCGACGGCTTAGGCTTCAAATTTTCTTTCGGCCAAATCCGGTGCCGCCAGTAAACGTCTTCAATCACGCGCTGATAAGCGACCCGATCCGCGAAGCTGAGGGTTCTTTGGGTCTGCTTGGATGGCATCACGGGTGTCGTTCGGCCATTGAAGCTGCGTTGCGCCAGTGCGAATGGAATCGCGCAGATGCCCAGGAGCAGAAGCACGTAAAACACGCTTCGAAGAATTTGGGCCTTAATGGTGGGATTGGATTTTTTCATTTTGTCGTCCTCAGGTGAAATCGGGTTTTTTGCGGAGTGGCAAACCGTAGTTCTGGCATTTTCCGAAGAAATTGTTTTGAGTGCCGATCGCCCAGTGCGGCGAAGGAGCAGCAGACAAGCAATTTCGCAGTCGTGCAGTGCGGCCTACAGGATCTTGCGTCATTGGCCTCCCACGACATCTTCCCCGGCGGCAGCGAAAGCGTCCGGGATAATCAGGTTGCGTCAGCTCTGTGACCATTGATCAACAATATCGCTCAGAAGTCTTTTAATTTGGAAGGGCGAATGAAATGATCGCGTCTTTCGCGCGATAATTCGACCAAAACAGTTCGCCGTCGAAAGTAAGTGAACGACAAGCAAACGGGACTACAGCGATATCTTTGACCTCTGGCGTTTCCTCTTGCGGATCGAGTCGCGCGATTCGCCAGTCCTCGTTTGGCTTCTCCTTGCCGCGAAGGACGTAGATCATCCCATCGACGAATGTGTGGCCGCAGATCTCCGCGCCGATGTCGATCTTGCAAATAACATTACCCTTTTGGTCGTACTTAAGAATGCGCTTCTCATACCATTGGCTCAGATACAGGTTCGCGCCGTCGTAACTGAGGTACGAGCCGGTGAAATCAGGGCAGGCAAACAGTCTTGAAAATGCGCCGTCGCTGTATCGATAAACGTAGCGATCGTCATTCAATCCTTTGCCGACGGTGAAATGCATCGCGCCATTCGTCGCCACCGCGGCCCAAACAATTCCCGGCGGATCGATTTCATCGAC
>QHOK01000151.1 GCA_003218755.1 Verrucomicrobiota bacterium | reverse complement strand
TCTCCGGCTGTGTTCGCACGAAAGTTAGCTCAGTTTGCGGTGCGGCCCGGCTCACTGCTCAGCAGCCACCGCATTTTTCTCGAGGCACGGAGCGTCAGGATCCGCCAGATTCGGAGCGTCCTGATCGGGCTGATCGAACATTTTTCTTCGGCAGCAGGAATCTCCCGTATCCTTCTGGACCAACTCCGCGATTAGCCGGATATCTTCGTCGGGTGAGACTTGGCCTCCGGCGACTTTTTCCACCTCCAGTGTCTTAATCCAATCGTCCGTCACGCCGGGAAGATGCATGAAGGCGCGTTT
>QHOK01000150.1 GCA_003218755.1 Verrucomicrobiota bacterium | reverse complement strand
CCGGAGAAAGCATCTTCGCAGTTTTCATTTCCCGGCTGGCGGAGTGTAGGGACTCCTCGGCCAGCTGGATACTTGGTATGTAGCGCAAACGGGCGAGGGCCGCCGTGTTCAATTCGGGTGTTGAGGCGAGATATTTTTTTTCCACGGCCAAAACTGCTGCAGCCCTCGGATTGGTCTCGACCCACTTGGCGCCTTTCAACAGGGCACGCGTTGCTCTGGCCGCCCTGTCCGGATTCGCGTCCACCCATTTGCCGTTCGCGATTACCTCGCAGCAGTACTCGTCCTTGTAGGGCGCGTCCATTATCTGGTCGGCGATGTTTCTCACCTTTCCCTCCGCTATCAGCAAGCTACCGATCGGTTCGGCGTTGCAGACGGCGTCAACTTCGCCTTTGTCGATTGCCAGACCTAATTCACCCGCCGGAAAAACTTTCCAGGTGACATCTTTTCCAGCATCAATTCCGTGCGTTCCGAAGACACGGTTCGCGAAGACGAACGGGGGCGTACCCATTCCCGGCACACCAATCCGCTTGCCTTTCAGATCCTGAATGGTGTGAATATTTGTTTTAACGCCCGCCTGGACACGCAGACACCCGCGGTGAATGCCGGCAAGGAACCTTACATCCAAGCCTTGTTCGATCGGTTTGAGGAAATACATCACGAGATGATGGGTGATGTCGTAGCTGCCAAGCGCCAGAGCATCTTTATAAGTGGCCCAATTGCATTTCACTAGTTCAGGCTCGAGTCCCTCCTCCTTGAAAAAGCCTCTCTCGTAAGCGGCGTAAATCGGAGCTTCGCAGGTCAACCCGATGTAGCCGACGCGGACTTTATTCGAATGTGTAGCGCTGGAAGCAGGATTTTTCCCACAACCGGCTATAAGCAAACCGCTAAGGGCGACGGCGGCGATCAGTTTTTCTTGAATCATTTCGTCTCCAGAGGTTTTGGAAATAGCGCAATAAGTTTTGCCTATGGAAGCAGAAGCTCCACGGTCAATCAAGCCCTGATTGCATTTGGCCATCCCGCCGGACAATATTCCTTTCACATGCAGGAGCCTTTGGATATCCGCCACCTGCGCTATTTTCTTGCAGTCGCCGAAGCTAAAAGCTTTAGCCGAGCAGCTGACCGGCTCGGAATCTCCCAGCCGAGCGTTTCTCAACAGATGCGAGATTTAGAGGCGGGCCTTCGGGTGCCTCTGTTTCAGCGTCGCGGAAAGCGGATTCTGCTCACCCCGCGAGGTCTGATTTTTCAGGAGCACGCCCGCGCCCTCCTTCATCAGCTGGAGAATTTTCTTCAGGAATTGAACAGCGAACCCGGACAATTACGCGGCGGACTTCATTTGGGGGTTATTCCAGTACTGAACGTCCCGCTCGTGCCGCACCTCCTTGGCCTTTTTACAGCCGATCACCCTGCGATCAGCATTACCGTCGAAGAAATCTCATCCACTGAGATCGAGACGGCGCTGGAAGAGGGCCGGATGGACGTCGGTCTCGGTTTTCTCACCCGCCACTCGCCGAATTTGCGCTACGAACGCCTTTGCACGGATGAATTTGCCTTAATCGTGGCCGAGAACCACCCATGGTCGAAGCGGCGGCTGGTCTATTTTTCACAGTTGCACCAGCAACGCCTGCTTCAGTTGCCGGATACTTTCGTGATGCGCAGGATGACGGATGAAATTTGTCGAAGACATCAGGTCCGTCCGCACATGGTGGCTGAGATCAACGCGATTGAAACATTGCTTCGCTCGCTGGCGCCGTTGCAAGCGGCAACGTTGATGCCGAAGATCGCATTACGAGGCAGAGAAAGTCTAAAACTAAAGGCGATCCGGCTGCAGGGAAAAAAGCTCGGAGTGGATATCGGTCTCTTGCGGCTGAGCGATTCCGCGGCGAATAGCGCGGTGGCCGCATTCACCAGCCTTGTTAAGGCGACTGTTCCGAAAATGATCAAACGCTAAATTGAACGCTCGAATTCTTAGCGGGAATCGGGGTGGCGAAGATAAAGTGCCATGCCGCCCATGTCGATGACAGCGAAATTCGACGAGAGATATTCCTGACCAAGGACGCCCGCATTCGATTCGGCCGCAGATTTTGAGAGCAGTATGTCGCCCGACAGATGAGCTATTACGACCTCGGCGTTCGCGAGCTTAAAGCTGCCGATGGCCAATTCTTTCACGCCGGTGCGATTTATTCCTTCAACCAAGCCACCGGCACCGCCCGCGCCGACGCCCGCCAGAGCGGTGACACCAGCGCCGGATCGCACGGCTACTTGCGTATCAATGAGTGTATTCGCCGAACCCGTATCCACGATGAAGCGGGTCGCATGTCCGTTGAGCGCGCCTTGAACATCAAAGTGATCATTTGCATTTAGGCGCATCGGGATTCGCGCAAATCCGCGACCTGCGAGGAAACTTGTAAGGCTCTGGCTCACCGCGGAACTCCGTCCGTTTGGATTCACGTAAAGCATCTGCCTGGTGCAATCGATAATCATCCCAAACTTGATCATCTCGTTCGCGCCAAGAACACCATTGATGTGCGCCAGGGCCTTAGAATCGGCAATATGCGATCCTGTAGCAGGACCGCCGCCGTCTCTGTTGAAATCGGAAAAATCTGCGATGGCCACCGGCACGTTTGTCAGTGTGCAATTGCCCATCGCGATGCTTTTTACTTTGCTGCTGCCAAAGCGTTCCCAGCTTCGGCCAAACAAACCGCCCACATTCGAGCCGGTCTTTTCCACAGCGAGACCGAATGAATTCACGCAGTTGACGTCGATGACGGTATTAGGCGAACCCGTGTCGATCATGAGGGCACCTCGCCGATTGTTAATGGAGACCGGAACAAACAGGTGATTGCCGAATCGCCGCTCCAGTTTTGCACCTGAGAGGCCCTGCTTCGAAAGAAACCCGGCTAGCGTGCCGCTGCTTTGCTCTGAGTGCACGCAAAATGGCCCCAACGCCACCAGCAAAAGAATTGCGACGAATAGTTTTTTCATGAGATGAATTGCCGAGAGTGAGAAGGTTGGAATTTTCGAATTTTGGAAATCGCGGTCAAGACTGTTTCCAGAGCGGGATGAGCTGAGCAACGGCGCTGAAGCAAGATATAAAAGTTCGTGATCGCGAGGGGAATGTCGCCAGGACGCCAGGCGCGCGCATTCCCAGCTACAGCAACTGATAAGGATCGACATCGACAGCGACGGTGACGTCTTCGGGGAATGGTAATTTATCGAGCGTTTCGCGGACGAGCCGACTCAGGCGCATGATGGCTTCGCCACGGATCAGGATGTGAAAGCGGAATTGGCCTTGTAATTTTTCCAGCGGCGCGGGTGTTGCATCGCCCAGGATGAATTCTTCCGAGAGCGCTTCTTTCAAACGGCGCTTTAACGTTTCCGCTGAAAGTTTCGCGCGACCTTCATGTGCCGAGCGCACTGTAATGAGGATCGCGTGCTTGAATGGCGGGAAATCGCAGCGCTCACGAAACTCGAGTTCCTGTTGGAAATAGCCAGCGAAATCATGGTGCCGCGCAAACTGAATCGAAGGACTGAAGGGCGTGTACGTCTGCACGAAAACTTCACCCGACGTTTCGCCGCGGCCGGCGCGTCCGGCGACCTGCGTGAGAAGCTGAAATGTGCGTTCGCCTGCGCGGAAATCCGGCAGGTGCAGGGCCAGATCGGCGTTGATAATTCCGACGAGCGTCACGTTTGGAAAATGCAGACCCTTCGCGATCATCTGTGTGCCGACGAGGATGTCGATCTTGCCAGTGCGAAAGTTTCTTAAAGTTTCGCGATAGGCTTCCTTGCGCGTCATCGAGTCAGCGTCCATGCGACGTACCACTGCTTTCGGAAAAATCTGGGCGACCGTCGATTCGACTTTCTCGGTGCCAAAGCCGTAATAAATCAGCGCATCTTTTCCGCAGGCCGGACACTTCTTTGGCACGGCCGCGGTATGCCCGCACAAATGACAGCTCAACCGTCGGGCGACTGCCGGATGCTGGTGAAACGTGAGCGCGACACTGCAATTCGGGCAGTTGCGTGCTTCGCCGCACTCGCTACAAAGCAGCGACGTGGAAAAACCGCGCCGATTCAAAAACAAAATTGTTTGTTCGCGTTTTTCCAAACGATCGGCAATTGCCTGCGACAATTTTTCTGACAAAATGGCGGCTTTCTTTTCCTTCCGCCGTTCCTGGCGAAGATCGACAATGCGCATGAGAGGCATCTGCTTTTCGTCCACGCGCTGGCTAAGCGTAACCAGACGATACTTTCCGATTGCAGCGTTGTGATAACTCTCGAGCGACGGCGTGGCGCTGCCCAACACCGCGACGCATTTCTCGATCTTCGCACGCACCACTGCGAGATCGCGCGCGTGATACCGGGGCGCTTCCTCTTGTTTGTATGTGGTCTCGTGTTCTTCATCGACGACGATGACCCCAAGGTTTTTCAGCGGCGCGAAGACTGCACTGCGCGCGCCGATCACGATACGCGCGCGACCAGAATGAATTTTATGCCATTCATCATGCCGTTCGCCTTCGGACAAATGGCTGTGTAACACTGCGACCGTATCTTGTGTTTCAGCAAACCGGCCTTTGAACCGTTCTACCGTTTGCGGCGTGAGCGAGATTTCCGGAACGAGAACGATTGCCGTGCGCCCGCGATCCAGCGCCGAGCGGATCGCCTGCAAGTAAATTTCAGTTTTGCCCGAGCCGGTAACGCCGTGGATCAAAATCGGCCGCGCGTTCTCAGGCGAATCAAGCGCTTGCGTGATTTCCTTTAGGGCGCGTGTTTGCTCCTCGTTTAAAAGCAGATTTGAAGTTGCGATGAACTGCTCGTCAGCGTGCGGGTCGCGAACCACAGCTTCCTCACGCAACTCCGCAAGGCCGCGTTTCACCAGCGCACGTAGCGTCTGGTTATCGAGAGACGTTTGTCGCAGAAGCTGCGCTGCGCGCATCGGTCTTTCCAAGTTGGAGATTGCTTCCAAGAGTTCCGCCTGCCGGGGCGCGCGCTTTCGCAGTTTCTCTAGTTCGTCGCTGTCGATTTTGCGTCCGGGCTGAACAGACAACTGTTTCTTCCATCCGATCTCCGCGCGGCGGATCACCTGGGGCAGCATGCTGCGCATCACCGTTTCGATCGGGCAGCAATAGTACGTGCCGATCCAGCGCGCCAGTTCAAGCAATTCCTCGCTCAAGACCGGCGCGTCGCCGATTATTGCTTCGATTGGCCGGATACCTTTCGCCTCAGTCTGTTCTGGAAGTGCGACGACCGTGGCGAGCGCGGATTTCTCGCGAAACGGTACGCGTACGCGCGAGCCGACTCCGATTCGGCCCGTCAGGCTTTCGGGCACCGCATAATCGAGCTCGCGATGGATCGCCCGATCAATGATGACGCGGACGTAATTGGCCTTTGCCATGGAAGCACCAGGTTAGTTTAATTGCTCGGACGAGCAGGAGCACGAGATTTGATGCCGAAGTGATACGATTCCTCTTCAAACTGGTCCTCTGCGTAATGCTGGCACTGGCTGCAGGCTTTGCTTACCTCGCAGTGTTATCGGGGGATCCGGTTTATACGTTTTACGAATGGATGAGCCCAGCGCGGTTTCAACAATACGATCGTCTTATTCGCGCCGTTGCCGTCGAACATCAGCTCGATCCCGTGCTGGTGAAAGCAGTCGTTTGGCGTGAGAGCCGGTTCGATCCGAGAAAATATGGCAGCCATGGAGAGCGCGGCCTCATGCAAGTAAGCGAAAAAGCGGCCAACGAATGGGCGCGCGAAAATAAGATCGCCGATTTCTATGTCGACGAGCTTTTCGATCCGAAGACGAATTTGGAAGCGGGCACGTGGTATTTGCATCGCGCGGTCGAACACTGGAAACATGAGCCCGATCCGCTTCCTTTTGCCTTGGCAGAGTACAACGCCGGCGCCAGTCGCGCCCAGCGGTGGAGCAGAAACGGCGTTACCGACACATCGGTGCGGACGTTTCTCAAGAACATCGATTTCCCCGGAACGCGAAAGTACGTCGAGTCGATTATCGACCGCTACAAATTCTATCAGCGGCGCGGTCGGATGTGACGAACAATTGTGCGCAGGACTCGCGCGCTGCGCGAGGCCCGCGCATCGCTTCGCCATCGACGGCGGCGCAATTCAGGTTAACGGTTTTTGGTGATGACCAAGGAGCAAATCGCGGGCGTTCTGGAGCGGATCGCGATACTGCTGGAATTGAAGGCCGAGAACCCCTTCAAGATTCGAGCTTACACTAACGCAGCGCGCGCAATTGAAACCTTTGGCGGCAACGTTTCGAATTTTCAGGATGAAGAAGCAGTTGGGAAGATTCCAGGAATCGGAAAAAGCATCGCACTGAAGATCAAGGAGCTGGCCGCGACTGGATCGCTCAAATACCTCGAAGAGTTGAGCTCGGAATTCCCGACCGGAATTATGGAATTGTTCTCATTGCCCGGCCTTGGCGCCAAGAAGATAAAAGCTCTTTACGATCAACTCGGGATCAGCTCGATCGAGCATTTGCAGAAGGCGTGCGAAGACGGGCGCGTCGCTGAATTGCCCGGTTTTGGACAGACGACGCAGCAAAAGCTCTGCGAGTCGATCGCGAAACGGGCGGCGCACGTCGGCTCGTTTCAGTTCGGACAGGTCGCGGCTGAGGCGGAAACGATGCGTTCCGACTTGGCTGCGCAAAACAGCGTTTTACAGGTCGATATTGCCGGAAGCTATCGGCGGCGAAAGGAGATTTTGCACGATCTGGATTTGTTGGTGGCGACAAAAGAACCCGAAGCAATCATGAAATTCTTCGTTTCCCATCGGTTGGTTGAATCAGTCATCGCGCAAGGGCCGACGAAATCGAGCTTGCGACTTCGTTCCGGAGTGCAGTGTGATCTACGAGTAGTGAGCACGGCGGAATATCCATTTGCACTCGCTTATTTCACCGGGAACAAGGAACACAACATCGAGCTACGCAGCCGCGCCCTTCAGCGAGGCTGGACGCTTAACGAATACCGGCTCGCCCCAGTTCCGGTCGATTCCAAAGCGAAAAAGAAAAGGCCGATTAGGAAAATTCCAAAGGTGCGGGACGAAGCCGGACTGTATCGTGCGGTTGATCTCGACTTTATCCCGCCGGAACTACGGGAAAATTGGGGCGAATTCGAAGCTGCCGAGAAACATTCTCTGCCGAAGTTGATTGAGAAGGAAAACTTACGCGGGACATTTCATTGTCATACCACTGCGAGCGACGGACACAACTCCGTCGAAGAAATGGCAGCTGCGGCGCAAGAGTTGGGGCTGGAGTATCTCGGCATCGCCGATCACAGCCGCAGCTCGATCCAAGCACATGGAATCGACGAAACAAAACTGCGCTCCCAGATCGCCACGATTCGGAAGTTGAACAAGAATTTCCGCGGGTTCCGTCTCTTTGCCGGAGTCGAATGCGACATTTTGCGCGATGGATCGCTCGATTTTAGTGATAAAGTGCTGTCACAACTCGACTACGTGATCGCGTCCGTTCATTCCGTCTTTAATTTAAGCGAAGCGGAAATGACCCGGCGCGTGATCCATGCGATAGAGAATCCGTTGGTCACCATGTTGGCGCATCCGACCGGCCGGTTGCTGCTGAAACGCGAACCGTATCAGATCGAAATCCCCGCCGTGCTCGACGCGGCGGCGCGCACCGGCACATGGATTGAGCTCAACGCGGCGCCAAAGCGACTCGATCTCGACTGGCGCTGGTGGCCGCGCGCCAAACAAAAGGGAGTGAAGTGCGTAATTAATCCGGATGCTCATCGCACTGAGCGTTTACAGGATTTGTGGTTTGGAATTGGGATCGCCCGCAAAGGCTGGCTCATCAAAGACGACGTGATGAACTGCTTGCCGCTAGGTAAAATCGAGACCGCACTGCGAGCGAAGCGGGAACGGTAGGGCGCGATCGCCGAGCCCGATTTATCACGGACGACCCGGCGGGCCGTCCCTACCATCAGACTAGTTCTCTTTGCGGCATGAACATCGTGAGACATTTGCATGCGCCGCCGGCTTTGATGAATTCGCTCATCGGCAACTCGTGGCAGCGGTAACGGCGATCTTGTAGCTTGGTCACGAGCTGGGGAGCGCCTTCGGGCAGGACAATATCGCGCTCGATAACGACGGCATTACACGAAAAGTGCATCGCCTCATCCGGCAAAACGTCGATCAAATCGGGCACGTGCTCCCGGATGGCGCGCTGGCCGTATTCGTCGAAGGCCAGTGGAAACCAAAACGCCCCCCCATCGGGTAGCGGGCAAAAGCAGGTATCAAGGTGGTAAAAACGCGGATCAACCAGTTCCACCGAGATAACGAGACAGCCAAGCATGTCCGCCACGGCACGATGCGATTGAATGTCGGAACGAAATTTGTAGCCACAAAAGAGCACGTCGCCACCGAAGAGCGCATCACCTTCGCCCTCAAAATAAAGATTCTCCGGTAACCAACTCACTTTGTAGCTGCGCTTTTCCATCCAGTCGGCGAAGAATGGTTGTTCACCGGCGCGTTCCTTGTGGCGGAAATTGCTGGGAATGAATGTGCGGCCAACGGTCAGTCCGGCGTTGGCCGTGAAGACCATATCGGGAAGTCCCGGCTGCGGCGCAATCAAATGCACCTTGCAATCCAATTTTAAGAGTGTCGCGTGCAATTGTTCCCATTGCTTTTGCGCAAGCGCTGCCTCCGCGCCGCGCGCGCGACTCATCCACGGATTAATCTCATATTCGATGCCGTAGTAGTTCGGCGGACAGAGAAGCAGCTCGCGCATGTGATTTTCAATCTAGTCGCGAACGCGGGACTCGGTGAGACAACCGGCAAGTTCGCGAAGAAATGGCTCCACGTCTGTGACGAGGCCGATTGACTGCAAGGGCTGGTGTTCGATCGCTCTTTCCACCGCCGGAGGATCAATGTCTACACAAACCGTTTTCACATCAGGCGCTAACATGCTGGCGACGGCGAGCGAATGCTGGACCGTCGCGAGCAATATTACGTGTGTGACATCAGCGAGCTTTGTTCGCATGACTTTTTGAGCTTCGATTACGTCCGTGGTTACGCCCGGAATCGGTCCCTCATCGCGAATTCCACCGGTGAGCACAATATCGACGTCATGACGAACGCAGGCGTGGAGAATGCCTCCCGTCAGGATCTTTTGATGCACAGCCTGCGAGATCCCGCCCGCTTCGCGAATTGTGTTAATGGCGCGCAGATGGTTCTCGTGTCCACCTCGTGCGACAGCCAGGTCTGGATTCGTTCCCAACGAGGTCCCGAACAAGGCACGCTCCACATCGTAGGCAGCAAATAAATTCCCTGCGAAGAGACGATCGACATATCCTGCTTCGATTAAGCGGACCAAATGCTGCCCCGCGCCGGTTCGTACGATTGCCGGTCCGGCGACAATTGCGATTCTCCCCTTCGCTCCGCGGGCGCGGCGCAACTCGTCACCGATTCCGCGAATGATGGCCGACTTTGGCTCGTCCGCATCAACAGTGGTGTTAATGAACTGAAAAAGATCAGTATACGTGGTCGCACGCTGGACCGGCACAACCCGAACCCCTTGATGCCCAATAACAATTTCGTCGCCCTTGTTCACATCGAAGAACTTAACGGCTCGCGCAGTGCCTCTTTTTCGATCAAGCGCGATTGCGCTGTTGATCATTGCGGGCCGCACTTCGATTTCCTTACCCTCTAAGCGCACGAACGTTTGCTGATTCGTTGTTACGTAGAAATCGCGCGGAAAAACTCCGTCGACCGGCGCTCTGGCGACTTGCGCATTTGCGCGTTCCACCACCTCGGCGCCCTGCTGGCGAAGACGCAGGATCAACTCGTCCAGCGCCTCGCCTGTTTCGGCAGACACCTCGATTCGGGCAAAGCTTTGGTCGGCT
>QHOK01000282.1 GCA_003218755.1 Verrucomicrobiota bacterium | reverse complement strand
CCATCGGCGGCATCGCCGAGACGCAGGAGATGCTCGATTTTTGTGGCGAAAATAACATCACCGCCGATGTCGAAGTTATCCCCATCCAGAAAGTGAACGAAGCGTATGAGAGATTGCTCAAGTCTGATGTGAAGTACCGCTTCTCAATCGACATGGCTTCTCTCAAGTCTGAGTAACCAACGCGACGCCTGAAACGAGCAACAATGCAGAAGCGCGAGCTCGGGAACAACAATCTGCGCGGCGCGATCGGAGCTACGGCAAAGTTCTTGATGGTTCTGTCCGCAGCTATCTTGGTTTGCCGCGCGCAGATGCGGGGACAGAACATCGAGCTCGAGTCGTTTGTCGAGGGTTCCGGTGCCCCTGTGGTTCTGTTAGGCGGCGGTACGCGCGGCGCCGACGAGTTTATTCCACACGCAGCCGCACTCGGTCGGGAATACCGGACAATCAGGCTGCAATCGCTGAACATTTCGCGGGCGCGAATGAATCAGCCCTTACTGCCAGATTACTCTATCCGGACGGAGACTGCGGCCATGCTTTGGACGCTAGATAAATTGGGCGTGAGGGGACCTGCTGATCTAGTGGGACATTCGCTGGGTGCGTTGATTGTGCTCCAGTTCGCTCTCGAACACCCGGAACGAGTGCGGACATTAACTCTTGCTGAGCCTCCGGCATTTTGGGTAGTACCCGCGGACGAACTGAGCCGGACGACGGACATGCGCGCGATGTACGAGTTGCTCCTGACTCTGCGGCCGGATGTTGATCCGACTGATGAGCAGTGGATACGTTTTCGATGTCTGCTGGGAGAGTGCGGTCTCAAACGTCCATATCCTGCCAGCGCAGATTGGCAAGAATGGGTGAGCCCGCGTTCGGCGCTGAGAGGACTTTCCGCAATCGCTACGCTTAAGGGCAATGTCGATACTCTCGCGAATTTTCGCCGGGCGGTTCTCGTTGTAACGGGAACCAATACGGTTTCCTTCCACCGGCGTATCAATGAAATTCTGGCCAGTCATTTCCCGATCGTCGAGCGCCTGGAATTGCCAGGAACCCACTCCGCAGTCGTGACGGCGCAGGACGCGTTTTTGACCGCGCTGCGAAGCTTTTTTGAGAAGCAACGGTGAATAGCTTGATCGTGGAGTAAGATAGTTCTGAATCGTTAACTCAAAGATAGAAGTTCAAACATGCAAAAGCGCAAACTTGGAAAAAGTGACTTGGAAGTCTCGGCCATCGGGCTGGGCTGTATGGGAATGAGCTCTGGCTACGGTCCGGCCAAAGAAAAGAGTGAGATGATCTCGCTGCTTCGGAAGGCGGTCGAACTCGGCGTAACATTTTTCGATACGGCTGAAATTTATGGTCCGTTCACGAATGAAGAACTGGTGGGCGAAGCGCTTGCTCCGTTCCGTAGGCAAGTAGTGATAGCCACCAAGTTCGGGTTCAAAATTGGTCCCAAAGGTGAGCAGATCGGTCTGGATAGTCGGCCGGAGCACATCAAAGAGGTCGCCGACGCTTCACTGAAACGACTCAAGAGCGATATGATCGATTTGTTCTACCAACATCGTGTTGATCCGAATGTGCCGATAGAAGATGTGGCGGGAGCGGTGAAGGAACTGATTCAGGAAGGCAAGGTCAAACACTTCGGTCTTTCCGAGCCGGGAGTGCAAACGATCCGTCGCGCACACGCAGTGCAACCGGTCACGGCAGTCCAGAATGAATATTCGCTGTGGTGGAGAAAGCCTGAACAGGAAGTAATGCCCGCGCTCGAGGAACTCGGAATCGGTTTCGTTCCATATAGCCCACTAGGCAGAGGCTTTCTTACCGGAAAGATGAACGAGAACACCACGTTCGACAGTTCCGATTTTCGCAACACGCTCCCGCGTTTTACTCCGGAAGCGCGGAAAGCAAATCAAGCGTTGGTTGATCTGCTTGGCGAGATCGCAAAACGGAAGAAGGCGACACCTGCTCAGGTTGCGCTCGCCTGGCTGCTCGCGCAGAAGCCGTGGATCGTACCGATCCCCGGCACGACGAAGCTCAAGCGCCTCGAAGAAAACATCGGGGCGGCAGCAATTGAACTCACGCCCGACGATCTTCGTGAAATCGAAACGGCCGCATCAAAGATTAAAGTGCAAGGCGCTCGGTACCCGGAGAGGCTCGAGCAAATGACTGGTCGCTGAGGTCGGAGGTCAGAGGTCAGAAGTTCGTTTCCTTCGTTGGCTTCTGTTAAAATCCTTTGGCGTCCTGTGAATCCTGAAGAATTTTCGTGACTTTTTCGATCGTGTTCCAATTGCGCGTGGTGGTCGGCACACCGAGGAGCTTCTCAATCTTGCCAAGGTAACTAATCGCCTTCATCTCTCTTCGATACAGACCCAGGACGAATCTGTCCTGGATCGCAATGATTTTCAGGAGCCAGTCGTCATCTGAAGGCAGGCTGAAAGGAACAAGGGGCAATTGGGATGTTTGAGGTTTGATGTTTGATGTTTGATTTAGGTCGGAACGATTACGTCCACGAAGCGGCTTGGCTGCCACGCTCACGAACCGGGTTATGTTCGGGGCCTGACGTCTTCGCGCACAACGAACGTGCCGACTGCGCCGATGTTCAGGAGACCGAACTTCGACAACTGCTTGGCGATTACGGCTGGCCGACATCGATTAGTCCCGCCGACGTTTACCGCACGAAGAAAGACGACAGAGGGCATTTTAAGTAGTGATCAGTGATAAGTGTGGATTCGAACGCACGGTGATCAGTCAGCTACTGCCCCTTTTCGTTTACGGGCGCCGACATGCCGCCCATGATTTGCCACGAGCCGTGCGTTCGAATCCACGTGTGCGTGATCCGCAATGCGTCGGTCCTTACTTCGGCTCCTTCATTATCGGCCCAGTTAGCCCTGATGCGATAATGGTTGATTGCGACGTCGCCAGTCACATGAATGGCGAGTTGCTCGATCGAGTAGGACTGCAACTTCACGCCTTTCGATGTGTTGCTCGTGATCCAATCGGTTATGTGATCTTTCCGGACGGGTGCTGAGCTGACAAATGGCCAGCCAAGGAAATTCTCGTGCCATAGCGCGCGATACTTCTCCAGATCATTGGCTTTGACGTACTCCCAGTACGCTTTCTCCAGATTCCAGACCTGCGCTTCTTCGTTAGCTGAATCTTGCGCAAACGCAGCCGTCGCGAGCACGAGGAGAAATGGAATGGCCTTTAACATCCCGCGATCATATTGATGGCCAGCGACAACCGCAATAGCGACGGCGCCTTTTGAAGTAGGCGCTTGGCACAAACGCCTCTACAACCCGGGTGCGTCGCTCACGAATGGATTGTTAGCGCCGCGATTTTACTGTTCGCGATCGCGAAATGATAATCGAGCGCCGCTTAAGCCCCTGGCGCAGAGAAAATCTTCTTCTCTTAGGGTGCAATTCTGGCGGACAATCACAGCTTCACATTGAAGACCGACAATTTAATTAAACGCCTCATTTGTTCGCGCTGGATTTTCCTGCTCGTCATCGCGCTTTTCTTTTCGAGCGGACAGTGGGCAAACGCCGATCCGGTGGGAGATTTTTTCAAAAAAGTTGGCCAATCAATTTCGAAAGCTTTCCAGCCTCAGCCTCAGCCGGCGCGCCCTCAAACCACGAAGCCGACGCGGGCCTCCCGGCGACTCA
>QHOK01000149.1 GCA_003218755.1 Verrucomicrobiota bacterium | reverse complement strand
AGATCGAGATGATTGCGAACCGGCCGACGCCTGACCCGGGCCGCGAAATTGAGGCGGAGTCGAGGGAGGTATTTGCCCAAGGGCGAACTGACATTGGCCATGGTAGCGTCCTGATCGCGGCGATCACGAGTTGTACAAATACCAGCAACCCAAGCGTGATGATTGCAGCCGGTCTGCTCGCGAAGAAAGCTGTTGAGCGCGGTTTGCGCATCGATCCTGCAGTGAAAACTTCGCTCGCGCCCGGTTCGCGTGTGGTTTCTGATTATCTCCACAAAACCGGGCTACAAAAATACCTCGACCAACTCGGCTTTAACCTTGTCGGTTACGGTTGCACCACTTGCATTGGCAACTCCGGCCCGCTGCATCCAAACATCGAGAAAGCGATTCACAAATACGATCTGGTCGCCGCTTCAGTTCTTTCGGGAAATCGGAACTTCGAAGCGCGCGTGCATCAACATATCAAGGCGAATTTTCTGATGTCGCCGCCGCTGGTGGTCGCGTTCGCCCTGGCCGGCCGAGTTCACATCGATCTTTCCCGCGAACCGCTCGGCAAGGACAAGGACGGCAACAAAACTTTCCTTCGCGATCTTTGGCCCACTCTCAGCGAAATCCGAGCCACCATGCAATCAGCCCTCGCGCCAGAGACATTTCGCAAACTTTATCGCGATTTCGCCGACCAAAATCCAAAGTGGAACGAGATTCCATCGAGCACGGGCGACGTTTACCAGTGGGACGAAAAGAGCGATTACATTCATGAGCCGCCGTTTTTCCAAAATTTTTCCATGGAGCCCGGCCACATCGAGGAAATTCGCGACGCACGCGCGCTTGGCATTTTTGGCGACTCGGTAACGACCGATCACATTTCGCCTGCGGGAGCAATCAAAGAGACTTCGCCAGCCGGGAAGTATTTAATTTCGCGCGGAATTCAGGCGCGAGATTTTAACAGCTACGGCAGCCGACGCGGCAATGATCTGGTGATGACGCGCGGGACGTTCGCTAACGTGCGGATAAAGAATTTAATGGTCCCCGGAACGGAAGGAGGCGTGACAAAATATTTCGCGAATGGCGAGGGCGAGCAGGTGTCGATTTTTGATGCGGCGATGAAGTACGCAAAGACTAACACTCCGCTGGTTATTCTCGCCGGGCACGAGTACGGCAGCGGCTCATCGCGCGATTGGGCCGCGAAGGGAACACGTTTGTTAGGTGTGAAGGCAGTGGTCGCCGCGAGTTTCGAACGGATTCATCGATCAAATCTTGTAGGCATGGGCGTGTTGCCATTGCAGTTCGCCGAGGGAACAACGCCGCAGTCGCTGGAGCTCGACGGCTCGGAAGTCTTTTCGACCACCGGATTGTCGGAAGCAATTAAGCCTGCAGAAACGATAACGCTCGAGATCAAAGGTAAAAATCGGCAGAAGCGCTCCGTGCCAGTAAAGCTTCGCATCGATACACCGATCGAGATCGATTATTACCGCCACGGCGGGATTTTGCCATTCGTCCTGCGACAATTGCTAGGCAGAGATAGCTAGAGATTTCTCGACTGCGCTCGAAATGACAGGGGCCGGCACGGCGGAATTCTGCCGTTTGTGCTCAGGCAACTGCAGTACAAATAAGGACTGTAGGGCGTCTCTGCGAGACGCCATTTCCTTTGACTGGCGTGTGATACAGACGCCCTACAATATCTCGCGCCTTTGAATTGTGATCGGCGAACCGTCGGCAATGAACGCGGAGCGAGGTGGCTGATTTAATGTCTCTGCGAATCGTTCGCCGTAAAGGCTTGAGACGTCGGCGCGCAGTTCAAAGCTTTCCGCGTTCCAAATTTTCCAGCGTGGATGTTCGACGCGGTATTCGCTGCAACCACCGCGGAAACAGGTGTAGCCCCAGTAGTGCTCGGTGATGAATTCGGCGTGCGAGCCGGCCGGAATGGATTGCGGTTCGCCGCTCGCGCTCATTTCAAGCGATTCCCATTTCGAACCGCGGCACCACGAATACGCGACCTTCACTCGAAGATCGACATGTTCGATCTCGTGTTTCATAGGCACGGCCAGGTATGGCTCGCCGTAAAACGTGCGCGCGATCGTAGCGATGGCGCGCTTCGGGACAAGTTCGCGGACAAAGACGACACCGCGTCGCCACGTGTCCGCCGATTTCCTCCTAACGTAGAAGCGCAAATTCACTTCTTCGAAATCGCGGTGTAGCGGAATGGGAAGCCCGAGGAGACGTGTATCGAGAAAGAGAAATCCGACTATGCTTAGGAAGGTCTCACCATTTTCAAAGTCGATCTCTGTACCCAGCGGAACCAACGGCGCGAGTAGGCGGCGATCGACGACATAATTCAGCATCGCAAGGTAACGCCAGTTAGCAGTGAGAAATGGTTGCACGTTATAATCCGGTTCGGGCCGGTCGCCCTAGAATCAATCAGCCTTGCGAACGCGATATCGCGCAGCAAATCGTCCAGGCTCAGGAACCGGACTGAGGTCGGCGCGTTGCGTGGCGACAATCCATTCAGACCAGGTTTCGTTCTGCTTCCCTGGCGCAGGTGGAATTTTCAGTTCAATGAACTGCGACCCGCCTGGTTCGTTACCGATCGAGGCAAGAAGCGATCTGGTCTTGCTGTGTGTCAATAACGGGACGTTTCCGGGAATCGTGATGTGATCGGCATCCTTTGTAATCCCACTCCAATCGATGAAAGCAAAACGACTTTGCCGATTGTCAGTGTAAAGGCTTACTTGAATGCTATAACCATCGGGCTGGTCTGGAATCTTAAATGTTGCGGGCACACGAAGCTCGAACTGCAATTCTAGTCGCTTGCCATTGATCCGCGGAGGTTTGTCCGATAGCACATACGGAACTCCGACCAGCAAACCGGCCAGGCAACAGACAATCAGAAGCGACCAACCCTGTGCCATGAAGAATCCCGTAAGTCCTCGCCGCCGAACCAGGATCGATGAAATGATTCCAACTACTAAACCGATCAGAATTCCAAGCGGTACGCATAGAAAAATGATGGTCATGCCCCGCTGACCTTCCATTTCAGGCACATGCGCGAGCTTGGTCAAATAATCGCCGACAAAGAACGCAAGAAGGCAGCCGACAATTGCCGTCAAGAGCGCAACAAAAAAAGCACGGAGCCAGCGCATGAAGACTGGAAGACTAGGTTACCGTGAGTTGATCGAACAGTTCGACGCCGCATCTGGGGTCACTGCAACAATTTTTCGAGGGAAGGGCTCGGCTGTATGCCTAGCGCAGTCGCCCGGGCGTAATGCTCCCTGGCGAGTTCTTTCGAAGCCGGCTGCGTGGTGATGAGAATGACCGCCAGATTAAAATGCGCATCGGCGTCGTTAGGATTGTTGGCGAGAGCCTGAAGGATCTCCTTCTCTGCCTCTTGCTGTCGCCCTTTCTGGCTGGCGGCGATACCCAGATAGTTATGAGCGGTAGCGCTGTTTGGATTGATCGCGATCGCTTTCGTTAACTCCGCGATCGCGGCGTCGAATTTCGATTGCCGATACTGAACAATACCCAGCGTGGTGAGCAGAAAATCGTTGTCGGTCGCAATGGCGACGGCTTTTTTCAGCGTCGACTCCGCGAAGCGCAAGTTGCCGGTGCGAACATAAACGACGCCAAGGTTGGAAAGCGCGTCGAGGTTGTTTGCATCTTCGGCCAGAATTTGCTGATATTGCTTTTCTGCCGCCTTATAGTTGCCCTGCTGAAGGTTCTTCCGGGCCGCGCGCACGAGACCCTGTATTTTCGGTGATACATGAGTTTTGGACGAATCGGGGCTATTGACGCTCGCGTCGCTCTCGCCGCCCGACCTTGCGTTTGCGTCCACTTTCGCAGTGCTGATCGAATTTACCGCCGATTTTTTTTCAAACACAAAGCTCGCTTTAAATAAGCCGGCGCGCTGGTCTGAGACTGAGACCACGGGCTGCCGGAACAAAGCGAGCTCTTCGCTGCTAAGTTTTGTAACCGGCTGCGCGAGAAATTCGATCTGCCTGTTCAACGTCTCCGATCTGATTTTCAATTTACTCAGCTCCGCCAACACCAGATTCCTTGCCTCGTCGCGACGCGCTTCTTCCTGGCGTTCGCGCACGACGATGTTTCGCAGCAGCTCGTTTTCTCTCGCGAGCTGGGAGGACTCCTCGCTGTTTGCGCCCGCCAACTTCGCAGCTTGAAGGTCCATGCTTGTCTCGTCCAACTGAACGTCAAGCTCGGCAGCTCTTGCTGCCAAATAATCATTTCGTTTCTGAGCCTCGGACAGCTGCTGGTGGAGCTCTGCTAATTGCTGATTCATGTCAGCAAATTTCTCCACCCGAATCGGGTCGCTCTCGCTGAGATGTCGGACCTCTTCCTCTGCATTTGCCAATTTCTGTTGTAGATCGTCCTTCTCGGCCAAGAGCAACTGGACACCCTGTTCGCTTTCCTTCGCGGCTTTCAATTGGGCGAGCGCTTCATCGCGCTCGTCCTCAAGCGCGGTGATTTGAGTGTTTGCCTCGGCAAATTTCGCCTGAGTTTCGTCCCTTTGCTTTTCCGCCGTCAGACGCGACTCATCGGCCGCGGCAACGGCGTCTTTCAAATGGGCAACCTCGACGCGCAACTGTTGCTGCTCCCTAATGCTGCTCTCCTGCGATGCCTGGGACGCTCTTAGCGATTCCTCAGCTTGTGCAAGTTTATCACGCGTCTGGTGTTCTGATTTCCTCGCTTTTTCGAGGTCGTTTTCTGCTTTTTCAAGTTTGGAATTTGTTTCCTTGAGACGCGTGTTGACGGTTTCCTTTTCTTCTCGTGCGGTCTCGAGGTCACTGCGCGCTTTGCCGAGTGCCGCTTGCAATTGATCGACTTTGTCGCGCAATTTCTTTGTAGCCTCTTTGATCGCAGCATCGCGCGACGTCTGGCCAATGGTTTCGCCCAATTGCGGGGCCACGACTTCGGGCCCGGGCTCGGACCAAGCCTCACTCTCTGGCAGTGCAGGGACAACTTCGGGCAATGGACTTGAAGTGGCGCTTAGCGCATTTTGCCTAGTCGTCCTCTCCTGAATTCGCAAGATGCCTTCGCTGATTTTACGGCCGCGATATTCCACGATTGCTGGCTGCCAATCGGCATGCGATCTGCGCAACGTCTCGATCAGGCTTCCCGCAAATCGATATTTCGCCAGGGCCGTCTTGAACCGGTTTTCACGCTCAAGCTTTTCGCCCTGTTGCGCGGACAGATAAGCTTTCAGAAAAATTTCGCCTGGATCATCCTGCTGCTCTACAGCGGCGGTAGCCTGCACGAAAAAGAACAGCGCGATCAAAGCCGCACCGGCTCGCTTCATCCCGTGGTGAAGCGCCATGATAAGCCGGCTGTGGGCAGAATTCCGGTCCACCGGCGGCGAGAATTACTGGAGAGAGCGAGGAAAGTCGAGACCTTTATTTGCAAAAAGAGATTCGAATTTTAAGATCTTGTTCCGTGCCAATGATGGTGGCCGTAGCTCAATGGTAGAGCCCCAGATTGTGGTTCTGGTTGTTGCGGGTTCGAGTCCCGTCGGCCACCCTTTTTGCCAGAGCGTGAATAGTGATCGGTGAATAGTAAATAGGTACTTGCCCCACGATTCACGAATCACTTATCACCATTCACGTTCCCATTGTGCCTGTAGCTCAACCGGATAGAGCTTCTGACTTCGGATCAGAAGGTTGGGGGTTCGAATCCCTCCAGGCACGCTTTCACGTAACATCTTATGCCAATGGAATTTACGTTCGATCAGCCACTGCCATTGCTGCGACCAAGTTTCTTTAACTTAGCCACTTCTTGGCCACTTATTCAGAGCATCGCAGGTTTTTTGTGCGCAGAACCGCCGCTGATTCGGGAGGACTTAGGTCCCCAAAATTGCAATATTGACAGCGACGTTAGGGTCAGGTGCATCGGCATCGTTCATGCCGAGATTGCGCCGAACGATATTGTCGTGTCGATCCAGAGCCGCCGCCGCGAATGATTCAAACTTAGGATCGTCCGGGCTCGTTGCTGTCCCACAGCTTTTCGATTCGTTCGACTCCGCGCCTGCCTGTTTGCACGGTCTTGCGAAGGTGATGCGCCTTCTGCTGCTCAATCCAGGGTTTAAGCTCGGCAAGGGTATTTTCTGCCATTTCCGAAACCGCTGCTTCCATCTTTTGGGCGGTCTCTTCCACGATTTTGTTGATTGCGCCGTCGATTTTCTTCCGTGCTTCCACGATAACCGATCCCGGTTTCTTCCACTTCTCGCGGGCTGCGCGTTTCATCGTGGTTGAAAAACTGATGCCGAAGCGGTCAGCAACTTCGCGTAAGGTCGTGCGCGTCGTCTCGTAAGTCGTGCGGACTTCCGACCAATCAACAGCGTCTTTGCCGCCGTGTGCAGATGCGATGGCACTCATCCACCCTACTTGTTACGGCTCATCCGTCAGTCTTGCAAATGCAGAAAGCTCGCGCATTCGCCAAATGCGTCGGGGCGTGCGGATTTCAGCTCACGTCCAGCTTAGTGACTCTCCTTCTCACAAGAAGAAGGATAACTCAAAACTTACTCACTCCGAGTTGACAGCCCTGAAATCTGAACAAATCCTTGGCAATCAAGACTGCCTTACGGCATGACCAAGTCGCAACACGTTTACGATGTGCGCCCACGCAAAGATAAACGTGGCGTCGATGTAATTTCCGATGTGCTGCCATTCGATCGCCTCTGGTACATTGAACCAAACGCAATCAGCAATGCAATCGCCTACGCAAAGTTTCGCAGCCCGGTCACACATGCCGCCATCCGCGTTTACGATGACGCTGGCAACGTGATCGAAACACACGAACACATCGGCGATTTTCGCGAGTTTTGACAGCTGACTGCGGGGGCCGGGAATTAAACGGGGACTATCCCAGTCCGGTGTTTATGAATCAGCACGGAGCCCCCCAAGCACCCCCCTCTCCGCACCGTGTAAGCCCGCAGTCGCTGCCAAACAACATCGTTTGAAACAACGGTCGCGGTCCGTGGTTCCGGAAAAGACTTCAAATTCCGAAAAAGCGTCGGAATATCTTACGATTTGCTCTACGTGATGGCGTAATTTGTCTTCCGACTGATTGCGAATCGTCGAAATGCCTTACGTCGGAATGTTTTACGAATCCCGCTTCAGGTAAACAGTCTAAATTCATCTTCCGGGCTGTTGCCGAATCGTGGGATTCTTACGTCGGAATAGCTTACAAGTCCGCTCGAGTGACAGCCCAAGTGATGGGAATACATCATCCCTATCAACTCATTAATAGATAGATTCTTATAGTACTTTGGTGGAAGCGCTTTTTGGTTTTGGTACCGGATTTGCTACTTCAGCTCCTTAGAAGGGTGAAATTCATATGAAACGAAACCTGATTCCCACAAACAAGCTCCCGCTGCTTTTTGCGGTCGTTTGCGCCGCAATGTTCGCATTCAGCCACAATGCCAGTGCCGTTGGTAACCCCATGCCATCTGTGCAGGTTCCCGACGGTGGCGCGACAGTAATGTTACTCGGTGCGGCCCTCGGAGTGCTTGGTTTGGCGCGGCGGTTCCTACAATGAGTTAACCGGGTCGGCGGTTCGGAAACCCCCTTCGCTTTAAGAAGTTATCTTGCCGGGCTATGCTTGCCCGGAAGATTCACCCGGTGATGAAAGTAGAGTTTAGCGACTAGGCGCTCACTCCATACTACTTCCATTCCCACAGTTCGGATGGTCGACCTTACACTTCGAGGATCGAGGCGCTGTTCAGCCGGGACTCTGTCCGGGAACTTCGTTCCGCCATTTCCGTAGAACAAGGTGAGAAATGGAAACGCTCACCGGGGTGGTGCTTGGAAGGAAGGGCGTCGGACATGCAGGACTCAAAAAGAGCGCAGTGCAAGGCAATGGGACTGTGACCAATCAAAAAAGGAAGGGGCCTATAAAAGCGAAAAGCTCACGTTGTGGTAGTTTGGTCGCTCGTTACTATCCCGCCGTTTACAGCTTCGCTTCTCGATTGACCGATGATCCTCGGGAAGCAGTTGTGTTAACGCGCGACGCATTCAAGAGCACGCGAAAGCAACTCCGGAATCGTCGCGAAGAGGTCGCGCTTGCATCAATCCTGATAGCCGCTGTAATCCGGGCGGGTCTTACCGCCGCTTCAGCTAAGCTGACGCAATGCTCACCAATGCGCGGTGAACAAAACCTCAAGCGACTCCAGCAGCGTCGGCGCACGTCCCGCGCGTTCCATTACGTCCAACAATGTTATTAGGAGATGACTCGCCTGGTTCTGACTTGCGACGGAGTTGATCTCGTAACGCATGAGTTAGTTGGCGACGTTATCACGATTGGCAGTGCTCCGTTGAACCATATAGTCATTGACAATCCAGCGGTATCAGCGCAGCACGCGATACTCGCGAGAGTCGCCGACTCCTATCGGCTGAAAGATTTGCATTCAACAAACGGGACACAGGTCAATGGCGTTTCTATTACTGACGCTGAGTTAAAGGATGGCGACAAAATTCGATTCGGTTCCGTCGTAGCGGTTTTTTGCCGGATGTTGCCGCAAAGATCGATTGAACAGACGTCGTCCTCACCAGGTCCCCTAATCCTCCCCGTGCCGGCTCAGACCGAGAGGGAGAATCCGATGGCAACGGCGCAAATTTCCCCACCATCTTCGCGTAAATCAACTCTCATCGCTGTCGCAATCGCAGTCTTAATGATTGTCGGCGGCGCGGGATGGTATTTGAGACACAAAACAGAGGTAGCACCTGAGAAGTTGAGCGGATCCACCCAGGCTGAAAGACAGATCCCAATTGTTAACCCGACGGAAGATGAAGCGGCCAGCAACCAGCCGGAGCCGATTGCAACACAACCGCAACGCAAGGCCGCCAAAGATCTGACGGTGTTGCCCACGGAAGATGTCGCGCGTGCCGAGCAACCGCAGCAAGAAGTCGGGGCAAAGGAAGGGTTTCCTGTG
>QHOK01000281.1 GCA_003218755.1 Verrucomicrobiota bacterium | reverse complement strand
CCGACTCTAAGAACAATTTTTATGGCACGAATTTTAGCGGCCAATATATTATCAAGATAGATGCGAAGACCTTGAATGTTACTCCGTTCCCGACGCCGACCCCCAATTCGGCTCCCCGGCGCGGCCACATGGACCCACAGGACCGGCTGTGGTTCGCGGAATATCGCGGCAACATGATCGGGATGTTCGATACCAAGACGGAGCGAACCCGTGAGTGGGCGGTCCCTACCGCATGGACCAATCCTTATGATGCGATTCTGGACAAGAACGGATACGCCTGGACGGGTGGAATGACCATCGATTATGTCGTGCGGCTGAACACCAAGACGGATGAAGACATCGAGTACCTACTCCCGCGGACCACCAACATCCGCCGGGTGAACGTCGATAACTCGACGAACCCGCCCACCTTTTGGGTGGGCAACAACCACGGAGCGGCGATCATCAAGATCGAACCGCTGGAATAGCGCTTACAGGTTGTTTGAAAGGTTTTTGGATCAGGGAAAATCAGGGTCGGATTACTTTTTCACGAATGTCATCAGCGAAATAGTTCTCTGAGCCCGAATTTCTGCGATTTTTTTACTCAACCGTACCGAGTCTCATCCAGCGAGAAGCCCCGCTGCCGCGGGCTCCATGTCAGCGCTTTTCGGCGGGAGTGGAAGTCGCCGGTCCCATGCCCCACACCTGGATGACGGCCTCGTCGTCCTTGGCGCCGTCGTAATGGACCTTGCCCGCGTAATGGATGACATAGCTTCCGGCAGGCACCGGGACGGTGCTGTCCGGATCGAACTTCTCGCCGGTCCCCATCCACCAGGTACCGGACAATACGACGAAGAAGCGGTCGTTCGGATGAAAGTGCGGCCGGCTCATGTTACCC
>QHOK01000264.1 GCA_003218755.1 Verrucomicrobiota bacterium | reverse complement strand
TCAAATCAACTTGAAGAACGAACTCGCGTTGAATGAGATTCTTCAACGTTTGAAAGTCCTCGAGCAGGATTGTTTGCGGCTGACACAGAAAACCGTTGCGGATCAAAAGCTAAGCGACTCTAAAGCGGGAGATGGTTTCTAAACCTATGGGCGATTGCGGGATGGCCTGGCCTGATTATTGTTAACGCTTCTATGAAAAAGCTTCGAATCTTTTTGTTTCTCGCGTCGGTCTTGGTCGTTTTTTTATCAGGCTGTGCAAACCAAGGCCCGAGTCCCGAGCAACAGTCCCGCGATGCGGATCAACAGCGGGAAGCGGAGCGACAACAGGCTGATTTTCGCAAGAGTCTTCCCCCTGTAGCTAATCCCGGCCGAGGCCAATAGAGCATCGGGGAAAAATGACGAATGACGAACGTCTAATGACGAATCAATGACGAAAATCCGAATGACGAAATAGGCTTGCCGCGCAGCGTTTCGTCATTTGAGCATTCGAGCTTCCTTCGTCATTCGTCATTAGTGTTTCGTCATTTTGAGCGCGGCCACCACCGTCTGAGCAATTCCTCAGACTAAATCATGAATTCTCGCCTTTCGCTCGGAGCCGTGTTTACAGTGGAAAATGCGTTCGCGATGGAAGCGGATCCGGTACCGTCTCGAGTGGATCGGGCTCATCCTTGCCACAAAGCTCATCCCGCTGTTTTCCCGGAGGGCATGCTACTACCTCGCTCAAACGGCCGGAGCGCTCATGCCGATCTTTGATCGGCATCACTACAAAGTCGCTCTGAACAATCTCGAGGTCGCCTTTGGCAATCAATTATCACCCAGGGAACGACGCAAAATCGCCCGCCAGTCATTTCAATATTTTGCACGGACGATGGTCGATCTGCTCTGGAGTCCGCGATTAACGCGCGAAAATTTCCGCGATTACATCGAGTTTGAAAACTTGGAAGAGATCGATCGCGTGAGCGGATCCGAGCGCAACTTCATCACGGCTTGTTATCACTATGGCAATTTCGAATGGTTCAGTCTGGCCAGTGGGTACTCGGGATTGAGCGGGACGATCATCGCGCAGGAATTCAAAAACTCGCTGCTCGATCCAATTTTCAAAAAATTGCGCGAGCAATCTGGCCACGAATTGATTCCGCGGGAGCGTGGCATCATCCGTCTTTACAAAGTACTGCGGCGAAAGGGACGGACGGCGTTGCTGGTCGATCTTACCGTGCCGCCAGATCAAGGCGCGGTAGCCATCGATTGCTTCGGGCTGAAGACGAGCGTGACTTCAGCGCATGCGTCGCTGCATAAGCAAACCGGCGTGCCGATCATCCCCGTGCATTGCGAACCACTCGTGGGCGGCCGTTATCGAGTGGTTTTTCATCGCAAGATCGACAGTACGGAAGCGATGACGCTGCAACAGATCGCGCAAGCATGCTGGAATTCCTTCGAGCCTTATGTGCGAAAAAACCCAGCGCCCTGGCTCTGGATGTACAAGCACTGGCGCTACCTTCCTGCAAAACCCGACCGGCCTTATCCGTTCTACGCAAATTTTTTGCGACCGTTCGAAGACATTCTTGAGCGCGACCAGCCAAGCAAAGAGCCGCGACGCGGTGAGGCGTGACGGCTGATTGGAGAATGTTGTAGAGGCGGTCTGTCCTCAGCCGCAAATCCTTTCGAATGCGCGTGAGGACACGCGCCTCTACACATTACGCGCGATCGATATAAACGATCTCGCTTTGATGAGGCCAATCCTCTGCAAATTTAACCAATCCGGCGCGCACGGGATTCTGTCGAACGTACTCCCATTTTTGTGCGTAACTTTCATCATTGCGCAATAGATGATCGAAAAAACCGGGCTGCCAAAAAGACGCCTTTGACTGGCCGGGAAATGCTTCCAATATCGCGCGTTTCAAGCCCTTTACCCAAGTACCGAGAACAAAGCTTTGATCGCCACGAACAAAGAAATGCAAATGATCTGGCATGATCACGTACCGACCTAGAGCGACGTTGAACTCCGACATTGCTCGGTACCGTACAACACCAGGGCTCTGTGAGCTGCTTTCAAAGAGGGAAGCCTGCGGCGATGCAATCTGCATGCGGTGACGAAAAACAATGGTGCGCCGTAGGATTGGAAAATATGTGATAAGCGCGGCGGTCGTCCCTTGATCATTAGGTCTGGATGTAGAGGCGGCTGTGTCAGCCGCAAAGATCTTTGCCGAGGGAATGCTCGATACTGTAGTGGCAGGCGTGCCGCCTGCAAACCATGATCGTTGCAGCCGACACGGCTGCCTCCACAGGATTTCCGGACACGCGCCTCTACACTGTTGTAAGCTCTACCGATCGTTCACGACTATCTGCGGCGCAGGCTTGTTCAGTTCAAGCTGGGCGCTTACTTTCTCCAAGCCAGTAGTGAGCGCTTTGATTTGGTTCTGTTGCTCCGCGAGCTTGAATTGAAAGTCCTGTTTTAATTGGGCAATCGTTGCTTCCTGTTCCTTTGCCCTGCAGTGCTGCTCCTCAATCCTGCGATGCGCTTTGAGGAACTCGTTCAGCAACATCGCATTCACCGCTTCGTAGCGCACCGTATAGATCTTCCCATCGGCGTCGCGAGCGACCAAATCGGGATTCACCTTTTCGACTTCCTCAGCCACGAGGCCGAATTGCGCGATGCCCTCG
>QHOK01000263.1 GCA_003218755.1 Verrucomicrobiota bacterium | reverse complement strand
AACAGGAACCGCCGTATCCGATTCCAGCGTTGAGGAAATCACGGCCAATGCGATGATCCATTCCAATTCCGTCGGCGACTTTTTCGACATCGGCGCCGCTCGCCTCACAAATGGCCGACACCGCGTTGATATACGAAATCTTCAGCGCCAGGAATGAGTTCGCGCAATGCTTGATGAGCTCGGCGCTGTTAATATCAGTCACCAGGATCGGCGCCATAAATGGCTCATAAACCTTCTTCATGAGATCGACGGCGTGTTCGCTTTGTGCCCCGATGACAATGCGGTCAGGACGCATTAGGTCCGCCACTGCACAGCCTTCGCGCAAAAATTCAGGGTTGCTGACTACATCGAAGTTTGCGCCGTGGCGGTTGTATCTTTTGATTGATTCGGCCACTTTTTCGCCTGTTTTCACGGGCACTGTGCTCTTGTCAACGATCACGCGATAATCGGTGAGGACGCCGGCGATTTCGCGCGCAACTTTTTCCAGGAAACTGAGATCGACATCCCCATCTGGCTGCTGCGGAGTAGGAACAGCGATGAAGACGATTTGTGAGTTGTTTACTCCCTCCTGAATGCTGCCGGTGAAACGCAGCCGACGCGCCGAGACGTTGCGGTGAATAATCTCTTCAAGGCCCGGTTCATAAATTGGCACCTCGCCGGCTTGCAGTTGTTTGATCTTTTGGGCGTCGTTATCGACGCAAATGACATTATGGCCGACATCGGCGAAGCAGGCACCCGTCACCAAGCCAACGTAACCGGAACCGATAATTGAAAGATCCATGGTTGAAAAATGGTGCGGGCGAATCAACGCCAGCACAAGTGGCGGAGGCCAAGGGCGTCAGCGTTATTCGTGCACTTTAGGTCATTCGCCCTGGGAGGTAGGGTCGAAGTTTAAGTCGAATCCAAATTTCGGGAATGCTTTGAGTGTTATCGTAAAGAGGAGGCCGTATTCTTTCACTCCGTTATTGTCGCGTATTATGCCACCGAATGAAGCAACCCAGCTCGATAAGTCCCGGTAAATGGCATAGCGCTGCTGCTCGAGAATGCCTGTTGCCCCTTCGTATTGCTCCTGGACGCCAACGCCCCAGTTATCGTCGATACGATAATATCCACCGACAACGAACAAACTGCTGTCTTGGAAAAATGGGTTACCGTTCAGATAGCGGTGCGCAACCGTCAATTGCAGATTGGCCAGCGGCTGGACAGTCGTCACGGTATCGACTTCCGTAAATCCTTTGGCAAAAGCCGGCACTTGAGAGTTAACTGAGAGGGACATCCAAGGCAGTGGTGTAAAGCGGATGTTGTTAACGAGATTTGAGTAATCCGTGGGTTGGTAGGGGTTCTCGAATTGCACATCAACGAAGCTGTCGACTTCGAGCCAGGTCATTGTTCTGTCGTCGCGTCGCGTTTCCAAACGGTTGCGGACACCTACCCTCCACACCGTCCAATCAGCGATCGAGTCGATTGTCGTGAATTGCGGAAAGTCAAGCGCTCGCGGCTGGGTCGAAGGCAGAAACCGATCGAACCCCAAAATTGAAGTTGGGTTAGGCCCATCCTCTTTCACGTAAGAGAAGTCCGTGAAGGGTTGAATGACGTGCATAAGTCCATCCAAGCCGAACGCGCGGCTCTGCACGTTCTCCCATGTGCGGGAGATCTTGAACGAGGCTTCCGCGCCTGTGTCGAAAACCGAGCGAAATGTATCTCCGTCGAACTTTACTGGATTAGCTAGCGTCGGAGGCGGGAGGATAAAGTCAGGTATGAGCGGATTTGATGGTGGTACAAAGACTGTCGATCCCAAATCCCACGTCTTGCCATAATAGGTTCCGCGATAGCCAACCCGTGGCACGATCGAGAGCCACCCAAAGTATGTGTTTGGATAAGTTAGTTGATGGAAGGTATCGAA
>QHOK01000262.1 GCA_003218755.1 Verrucomicrobiota bacterium | reverse complement strand
ACGGATTTACACAGATACGTCCCGCGGCTGGGAGAAGGTTATTCCGATTGTAACATCCGTGTTTCATCTGTGTTCATCCGTGGCTTACGATCCCGTCAAATGGAACTAATCTGGTGGCTGTTCACAATTGTGCTCTTCGCAGTCGGTCTGATTGGCACAATCGCACCGGTCCTCCCCGGCACGACAATCATTCTGGCCGCCGCAATCATCCATCGCCTCACGGTAGGCGCGGAGAAGAGTGTAGGGTGGAAAACGATTGTTGTTCTCGCGCTGCTCACGCTTCTTTCCTACGTATTCGACTTTCTCGGCAGCTATTTTGGCGCAAAATATTTTGGAGCAACTAAATGGGGCGCGTTCGGTGCAATCGTTGGCGCGCTCATTGGTCTCTTCTTCGGAGTCATCGGCTTGTTTGTCGGGCCGGTGATCGGTGCCGTCGCCGGCGAATTCATCGCCGGCAAACGAATGATCGATGCCGGTCGGGCTGGATGGGGAAGTTTGCTCGGAAACATCGGCGCAATGGTGGCCAAACTGATCATCGCGTTGGCGATGATTACGATTTTCCTCGTCGCGGTTCCGTCGCCATTCTGAGGACATTTCAATCAGGAAAACAGGAACTCGGGAAAAGCTTTTCCGGAATTCGTAACAGCAAATATCCGCCCCTCCTGCTTTCCTGCTTTCGTGATTGTGATATACTTCTTTCCGATGGCAGATGATCGCTGGTGAGTCCCGCGTTGGCGGGATTCGCTGGAGGAAAGTCCGAACACCATACGGCAGCATGCCGCGTAAAATACGCGGGCGACGTTCGCGAAAGCGGACGTTGACGGAAAGTGTCACAGAAAAAACACCGCCGGTTCTTTGAGAAAAGCGCAGGTAAGGGTGAAAAGGCGAGGTAAGAGCTCACCGCTCGCGGAGCAATTCGCGAGGCACGAAAAACCCCATGCGGTGCAAGACAAAACAGAGGAAGGGCAGCCGGCCCGATTTAATCCTCGGGTATGTCGCTAAGATAAATGATCATCGTCCCGAAGAAATTCGGGAGACAGAATTCGGCTTATCGCCATCGAAAATATGAAGGGCGCTTTCGGAAACGAAGGCGCCCTTCGCTTTTATCAGGCCACCGATGGGCGGAGGCTGGATTTCCTGCGCAATAACGGCAGAACTTTTTCCACCAGCGCGTCGGCGGTGATGCCGTGTTTTTTGCGCAGGATTGGAACGGCGCCGTGCTCGATAAATTGATCGGGCCAACCGATCCGCACCACGGGCGTATTAATCATTTGCGAGTGTAAATGTTCCATGACGGCGCAGCCAAAACCGTTGTGCAAAACGTGATCTTCAATCGTGCACAAGACTTCCACGCTGCGCGCGAAGAATTCGAGCGTGCCGGTGTCCATCGGCTTGATCCAGCGCGGATTGATCAGCGCAACGGAAATTCCTTTCTCTTCAAGTTTGCGCGCGGCTTCTTCGGCAACTTCAAACATGTTGCCCAGTCCAAAGATCGCCACGTCGCGTCCATGTTGCACGACTTCCGCCTTGCCGATCTCGAGAAGTTTCGGTTCTGCTTTGATTTGCGCCCCTGTCCCCGAACCTCGTGGATAGCGAACGGCGATTGGACCGGAGTTGTAGTGAGCCATCGTCCAAAGCATGTCCACGAATTCGTCTTCGTTTTTCGGCTGCATGTGTACCCAGTTCGGGATGTGCCGCAGGTAGCCGATGTCGAACAGACCGTGATGTGTAGGACCGTCGTCACCGCTTAATCCGGCGCGGTCCATACAGAGCTTGACGTTTAGCTTTTGAATCGCCATGTCGTGGATCGCCATATCGTAGGCGCGCTGGAAGAACGTAGAATAAATCGTGAGAAACGGCGTCAACCCTTGTGTCGCCAAGCCGCAGGCAAAAAGTGCCGCGTGCTCTTCCGCGATTCCCACGTCGAAGTAACGGGCTGGATGCGCCTTTGCAAAATGCGAGAGGCCGGTTCCGCTCGGCATTGCTGCCGTGATCGCGACGAGCTTCTGATTCGTCTCCGCGAATTTCGCAAGCGTCTTGCCGATAATTTCCGAGTAGGTCGGCGTCGGTGTCGGCGCAGTCTCGCCGGTCTCCATTTTGTATTTGCCGAGACCGTGAAATTTATCCGGCTGTTTAATGGCCGGCTCGTATCCTTTGCCTTTCTTGGTGAGAATGTGCAGCAGGACCGGCTCTTCCTGTGTTTTCAAAAACTCGAATGTCCGGATCAACAACGGAATATCGTGTCCATCGATCGGCCCGTAGTAACGCAAACCGAGTTCTTCGAAAATGACGCTCGGTACGATCAGACCCTTTACGCTTTCCTCCACTTTATGCGCAAACTCAGCTACGGATTTTCCGGCGATCGCGCGCACGAAATGGCGTGCCTTCTCATGCAAATGCGTAAAGGTTGGACTCGTCGCAATGCTGTTTAGGTAGTTTGCGATTGCGCCCACGTTTTTCGCGATCGACCACTCATTGTCGTTGAGCACAACGATGAAGCGCTTCGTATGCGCTTTCACGTTGTTGAGTGCTTCGTAGCTGATGCCGCACGTGAAGGCGGCGTCACCCGCCACCACCACAATATTCTCGTT
>QHOK01000261.1 GCA_003218755.1 Verrucomicrobiota bacterium | reverse complement strand
TGCCACAAATACTTCAGCGCTTCCCGTCGGCAAACTGGCCGATATGACCGTTTCGCCCGAGCACGTGATCGGGTTGCATTTTTTCAATCCGGTGAGCCGGATGAAACTGGTGGAAGTTGTGGTTGCGAAGGAAACCTCGGAGGAGACGCGCGACCGTGGCCTGGCCTTTGTGCGACAAATCGGAAAACTGCCGGTAATTGTGCGCGACAATCCTGGTTTTCTGGTGAACCGGGTTTTGTTTCCTTATTTGCTCGATGCTGCTGAGCTTTTCGAACGTGGCTTGGAAGCGGAGAAGATTGACGGCGCGCTTGTGCAGTGGGGCATGCCAATGGGCCCGTTGCGGTTGATGGATGAAATCGGCGTTGATATTACGATCGATATCGGCAACACCCTCGAGGAGGCTTACGGGCGGCGCGACCACGTTCCCGCAGTCCTGCAGTGGTTGCGTGAAGGTCAGATGCTTGGCCGCAAGACAGGTGCCGGTTTCTACAAATACGAAGGGAAAACACAAACGCCCAATGAATCGCTGGCGCAATGGCGACGGGGTCCAGTTGTAGCCGGGGGCGCTGACCCCGGCAGTAACAAAGGTCCTACAACAACCCAAACGGCGTCACCGCCGCCGGCTACGGCTGAGGATCTGGCGCGCCGGCTCATCTTCCTGATGGTCAACGAAGCTGCGCGCTGCGTGGAGGAGAAAATCGTCGATTCACCGGAGGACGCGGACTACGGAATGATTCTGGGAACCGGTTTCGCGCCGTTCCGAGGCGGCCCATTGCGTTTCGCCGAACATTTCGGACTGAGCAAAGTCGTCGATGAACTCGAACGGCTGGCGCAGAGCGAGGAGAAATTCTCGCCGTGTGAGATATTGAAGAAGCACGCCCGGGATGGAACGAAATTTTATGAAGACGGAAGATAGGCAGCCTTGCCTGTCTCGGCAGGCTGGCAGCCTGCCAGCCGAGACAATCTGGCAGATTATCATCCTATGAAATCGCCCCTCGAAGCACCCGAAAAACAAATCGCTGAAGAAACCAGCGCGAAGCCGGAAAAGCCGGCAGATGCCGTCATCGACACGTCGAAAATGGCGAAAGGCCAGCGCGAAGCGCTTGAGCTGGCCGAAGCTGCGCGCGATCCGCTGGATGACCGCGGAAGTTTCGCGAGCAATCTTTTCATCGGACGCTATGATTTCGATCGAATTTACCCGTATCCCGCGCAGAGCGCTGAAGATCGCGCCGCTGGCGAAGATTTTTTGCAGAAGCTGGAAAGCTATTTGCGCGATCACGTTGATCCCGACGAGATCGATCGCACCGGTGAAATTCCACCGGAAAATTTCAAAGGGCTTGCGGAAATCGGCGCGTTCGGAATCAAGGTGCCGAAGAAATACGGCGGGCTCGGTTTGTCACAATGCAATTATGGGCGCGCGGCCGTTTTGCTTGGCAGTTGGGATGGAAACGTGGCCGCGCTTGTTTCCGCGCATCAATCAATCGGTGTCGCGCAACCGCTGCTGTTATTCGGGACAGAAGAGCAGAAGCAAAAATATCTGCCGCGCGTGGCGGGTGGCGAAATCTCCGCATTCGCGCTGACCGAGAGGCACGCCGGCTCAGACCCAGCGACGATGAGCCTGCGCGCCGAGCCGACTTCCGATGGTTCTGAGTTCATTTTAAATGGCGAGAAACTTTGGTGCACAAATGGTGTGAAAGCAGGCGTGCTTGTCGTGATGGCGCGCACGCCGCCAAAACTGGTGGGCCGAAAAGAGCGCAAGCAGATCACCGCGTTCATTGTCGATGTGGACACGCCGGGGCTGGAGATCACGTACCGCTGCCGGTTCATGGGATTGCGCGCGCTTTACAACGCGGTCGTGAAATTTACCGACGTGCGCGTGCCTCGCGAAAACATCATCTCGAAGGAAGGCGCAGGATTGAAAGTCGCGCTTACTACGTTGAATACGGGGCGGCTCACACTTCCCGCCGCGTGCGTGGGTCTTTCCAAGCGGCTGCTCGAAATCTCACGCAAATGGGCAGGCGAACGCATCCAATGGGGCGTGCCCATCGGTCAACATGCCGCTATCGCTGGAAAAATCGCCGAGATGGCAGGCAACGTTTTCGCCATGGAAGCGATGACGTTTTTGACTTCATCGCTTCTGGACCGGAAGGCCGGCGATCTGCGCATCGAAACGGCGATGTGCAAAATGTGGGCAACGGAAACGACCTGGAGAATTGCCGACGACGCCATGCAAGTTCGCGGCGGTCGCGGCTATGAAACTGCGCAATCACTGGCCGGCCGGGGCGAGGCTCCGATCGCAGTGGAAAGATTCCTGCGCGATTGTCGCGTCAATATAATCTTTGAAGGTTCGAGCGAAATCATGCGGCTCTTTATTGCCCGCGAGGCGCTCGATCCGCACTTGAAAGTAGGCGGCGCAATTTTCAATACGCAGTTGCCGATCTCCGATCGCGCGAAGGCTGTTTTTAGTTCCGGAAAGTTCTATGCCGGATGGTATCCGCGCCAGTGGATGCCAAATGGCGCCGGTAAGATCGAGAATTTGCACGAAATATTGGGCGGCCATGTCGATTACGCCGCGCGCACAAGCAAACGGCTCGCCCGTGGTTTGTTCCATGCTATGGCCCGCTTCGGTCCAAAACTAGATCGGGAGCAACTGCTCCTTTCTAGATTTGTCGGGATCGCCACTGAATTGTTTGCCATCAGCGCGACGTGTTCT
>QHOK01000148.1:1914-10947 GCA_003218755.1 Verrucomicrobiota bacterium | reverse complement strand
TGTTGCCCATGTGGGGCTCGAGTTTCGTCAAAGAGGCTTTGTTGCGCGACTAGAACAAACGGGCGCTCAGGAATTTTTTCGAGTGAAACGTCGCGTTCTGCTGCGGCAATCTCGTCGAGAGTTCCTCCGAGATGAATTGTGCCAGCATGACGGCAAGCCTCGGCTTTCCACGGAACCGGATCGTTCAATGCATAGTCGATTTTGAAAATTCCAGGGGCGTGTCGAAACGATTCCAGTCGTCGGTGATATCGCGACCGCAGTTGCTGGCCGGCGATTCGTAAAAATTCCCACACAGAAATGTCCAGAAGAACAGCGCGCGACTTTGGCAGGTCGTTCAGATTTTCAACGCGATGGTTGGCGTCGATCTCGCCGCCGAGTTCCCGTAGATAATTCGCGAGCGCGTTTGCGATTTGTTGCGAACCGCCACGCGGAATTGGCCAACCCACGGCATGTCCCGCAAGCCCAAGTACCAGCGCAAAAGCAGAGGAAACCGGCGCTTCCAGAGGGAGAAATGAATGCGCGGCGATTCCGCTGAAAAGGGCGCGGCCCGGTTCGCCTTTAAACAAGAATTTCGCGAGTACAGTTGCCGGGCAAATTCCCAAAATCCCGAAACGCGCCAGCGCAACTGGATATCGCGGCAAATGCAGCATCGGCTGCAGGAACTCGTTAGCCAATTTGTCCCAATTGCGTGCGAGTGGGCGCATCAGACGTCGATAAGCACGCGCATCCTCGCGGAGTTGTTGTGCCGTGAAATCGATATCTCGATAGAGGCACGCCGCGGAACCGTCATCGAGCGGATGCGCGAGTGGAATTTCAGGCTGGATCCATTCAAGGCCGAATCGTTCCAACGGGAGCGTTTTGAAAAAGGGCGAACCTGCCGCGAGCGGATGGACCGCCGAACAGACATCGTGCAAAAATCCTGGCAATGTTAGTTCCGCCGAGCGCGCACCGCCGCCGATTGTCGTGTTCGCTTCGCAAACGAGAACGGAACATCCCGCGCGCGCCAGCGTGATCGCGGCCGCGAGACCGTTCGGCCCAGAACCAACTACTACCGCGTCGCACTCATTGGCCACGCATCATGCAGTAGAAGATTGAGCCGGTTTTTCCAACCTAATTGAGCCATCGACTTCATGTCGCCCGAACATCGATTTCGCTGGCTGCGTTAGCGCTCGGCGTTTCAGGCATCCTCGCGCTTCTGAACAACAAGTGATCACGTACGTGTGAGCAGCGATCGCGCAAACTTGCCCACGCGTTTCACCAGGTCTGCGGAATTGCCGAGCCTTTCGATTTGGCTCACAATTGCGCTGCCGATCACGGCGGCATCCGCGAACCGCCAGACTTGACGCACTTGGTCTGGAGTTGAGATCCCGAATCCAACGGCGACCGGCAAATTGCTCAGCGATCGTACGCGTTTGACGAGGACCTCGGCGTCATCTGCGATTTCATTTCGCGCGCCTGTCACACCGGCACGCGAAACAGCGTAAATGAATCCACTCGCCTGCTGCGCAATGCGCGCCAGCCGCTTGTCCGAGGTTGTAGGCGCCACCAAAAAAATTGGGTCCAAACCACGTTCACGAAATGTTTCGGTCCAAAGCAGAGCTTCTTCAGGAATCAAATCCGTGACGAGCACCGCATCGACGCCGGCGTGTTTGGCTTCATCTGCCAGGCGATCTCTGCCAAATTTCAACAGCGGATTGAAATAGCTGAAGAGAACAATTGGGACATTGATGTGCTGTTTTGCGTGTGAAACGCACGTGAGCACGCCGGAGAGCGTCACGCCTTTGCGCAAGGCGCGTTCAGATGCGCGTTGAATCATCTCGCCATCAGCGACCGGATCGCTGAAAGGAACGCCGAGCTCAATGATGTCTGCTCCGGCGGCAGCCAGTTCAACCAGCAGAAGTTCCGTCGTTAGAAGATCGGGATCGCCTGCCGTGATGAATGGGATGAATCCGCCGCGTTTGGAGCGCTTCAGCTCAACGAACGTCTCGCGGATCCGGCTCACTCCGAATGCAAATCCGCAACGAGCTGAACGTCTTTGTCGCCCCGTCCGGACAGATTAACGATGATGCTGTCGTCTCGCCCCAAGTCATGCGCGATACGGATCGCAGGTAGAAAAGCGTGCGCCGTCTCCAGCGCGGGAATGATTCCTTCCAGATTCGCGCAAAGCTCGAATCCTTCGAGCGCTTCAGTATCGCTTGCGCACGTGTATTCGGCTCGCCCGGCGTCATGAAGAAATGCGTGCTCCGGCCCGATCGCTGAGTAATCTAGTCCGGCGGAGATGGAATGAGTCGTTGCAATCTGGCCGTTCGCATCCTGAAGCACGTACGACATCGTGCCTTGGAGCACGCCGACACGCCCGCCACCGCTCGCGACACCGCTGTGAAATCTAGCGGCGTGTTCGCCTAATGAATCGCCGCGGCCTCCGGCTTCTACACCGATCAATCGGACCTCTTGGTCTCCAATGAACGGATGAAAGATGCCGATCGCATTTGAGCCGCCACCTACGCAGGCAATCACCGCGCGCGGTAATTTTCCTGTCGCGGATAAAATCTGTTCGCGCGCTTCGCGTCCAATCACGCTTTGAAACTCGCGCACCATGAGCGGATACGGATGCGGGCCAAGCGCGCTCCCCAGCAGGTAATAAGTATCGCGCACGTTCGTCACCCAATCGCGCAGCGCCTCATTGATAGCATCCTTTAGCGTACGGGTACCCGCGTTGACCGTAACGACTTCGGCGCCGAGTAATCGCATTCGGAAAACGTTGAGCGCTTGTCGTCGCACATCTTCCGCACCCATGTAGATGACACAGCCCAACCCAAACAACGCGCAAACCGTTGCTGTGGCGACACCGTGCTGGCCTGCGCCTGTCTCGGCGATGACGCGATGTTTGCCCATTCGACGCGCGAGCAGAGCCTGTCCCACGGCGTTGTTGATCTTGTGCGCGCCTGTGTGCAAGAGGTCTTCCCGCTTGAGGTAAATTTGCGCTCCATCCGCATGGGCAGTCAGCCGCTGAGCGTAAAACAACGGTGTTGGTCGACCACCGTAATCGCGCAGCAATAGATTGAGTTCGCGCAAAAAGTTCGCGTCTGCTCGGGCGCGCATGAACTCGCTGGTCAGTTCGTCAAGCGGCGCCACCAACGTTTCTGGAACGTAGCGGCCACCAAACGCCCCCCAGTGCCCGTGCTCGTCTGGCTCGCTTGTTGTAACTTGTGTTTTTTGCATTGGAAATCGCTAAGACGAAGAAACGCTCATGGAACGCTGGGCCATTTGTACAGCACTGATAAAATCTTCGAGCGCCCGATGATCTTTCACACCTGTCGCGCTCTCGACGCCGCTACAAACATCAACGGCGTGAGGCATGACTGCGGTGATCGCGCGAGCTACATTTTGCACGTTCAAACCGCCGGAGAGAATCAGGAATCGGGTGAACGGCAATGTCGCTCGCGCGGCAAGCCAATCGCATGTCTGGCCGGTACCACCGCGGAGATCGGGGTGATATGCATCGACGAGCACATCACAATCGGGGAACCACGCGGCGTTTTCTGGCTGGAATCGCGCATCAGTTGAAAATACTCGAATGACGCGAAATTCGCGGGTCAATTCGCTGCACGTTTTAGGCGATGTGTCTCCATGTAATTGAACGCATCGGACTGCGGCCAATTCAGCGGCCTTTCGGATTTCTCTAGCCCTGGCGTCCACGAAAATGCCGACTGCGCATATTCCCGGCGCCAGCGCATCGACAATTTGCCGGACGGCCTTCGGCTCAATGTAGCGTGGGCTTCTGGGGTAAAAATTGAATCCGACCATGCTGGCGCCAAGTTCGGTGCACGCTCTCGCGTCTTTTGCATTCGTGACGCCGCAAATTTTGATTTGTATGGGAGTCATGATTGACGAGCTCCGGTTACAACTGCTGCCAGTGGTAGATCTTCGGCACGGACGATTAAATCGCGAAGGGCCGTTTCAGGATTGGGCGCGCGCATCAGCGCTTCGCCCATGAGAAAAGCACGAAATCCGAGTGTCTGAAGATGACGCAAAGATTTCGCACTTTGTAAACCGCTCTCGCTAATCATAATCCGGTCTCGCGGAGCTTCGGCGATCAAACGCTCGCTCGTGTTCAGTGAAACCCGAAAGGTCCGCAGATCGCGATTATTCACTCCGATGATTCTGGCGCCCGCATTCAGCGAGCGACGCAATTCTTCCGATGTGTGCACTTCGACCAGCGCGTCGAGTCCGAGTTCATCCTCGGCGAGCGCGCGCAGTTCTGTTAACGCAGCGTCATCGAGTGCGCCTGCAACCAACAATGCGGCATCCGCGCCCGCAACAGCCCCTTCGTAAAGCTGGATCGGATCAATAATAAAATCTTTGCGCAAAACTGGCAGGCCTGTGCTCGCTCGAACCCCGCCAAGATCGGCAATCGAACCGCCAAAATATTCTTCATCTGTCAGGACCGAAATGGCGCAGGCACCACCGCGTTCGTAGGAACGGGCGACCTCACTGGCCGAGAGATCGTTGCGAATCATTCCAACTGACGGCGATCTGCGTTTGAATTCCGCGATGATCTTCAGTCGCAGTGAGTCCGACTCCATTGCTTGCAGAAAGCGATGTGGCGCGGCGTTTGCTCGAATCTCCAGTGCGCGCTCGCGGAAGCCTCGGGCAGTAGGATGGGCTCGAAGCCGCGCTACGGCCTGTCGTTTTCGATCGATAATTTCGGAGAAAATGTTTCTGTTCATCGGTCTCGATTTGTCTCGCGAATGAGCGCGTCCAGTTTCGAGGCCGCGTGTCCGCTATCGATGCTTTCATGAGCGAGGCCCGCTGCCTGGCGAAGATCGGTGGCGACTCCAGCAAGATAGAGCGCGGCAGCAGCATTTATGATGACCAAATCGCGCGCTGCAACGAAGTCCCCGTTTTTTTTGCCCTGCAAAATTGCGCGGATGAGTCGCGCATTTTCAGTTGCCCCTCCCGCGTGACGGCCATCGAGGGACCGACGTTCCAATCCGAAATCTTCCGGCGAAATTGCGAATGTCTCCACGCCCGTGCGCGCTGAGCACGCAGCGACGAAAGTCTCGCCCGTGATTGTTACTTCATCTAGGCCGTCAGCGCCGTGAACAACCCACGCTTGCTTGATGCCGAGAAGAACAAGAGCGGCCGCGACCCGCTCAAGAAGCGAAGCATGCCATACGCCCAGGAGTTGAAAGGGCGCTCGTGCAGGATTCGTTAAGGGACCGAGTAAATTGAATGTCGTCCGGACGCCGAGCTCGCGCCGAATATGCGCGACGCGAGCCGTTGCCCGGTGAAAAAGCGGCGCGTAGATAAAACAGATTCCGTGCTCGTTCAGGCAGCGTTCAACCGTCTCGGGTGCGCAGACCGTGTTGACACCGAGCGCTTCGAGCACATCGGCGCTTCCGCAGAGCGATGTCGCGGCCCGCGAGCCGTGTTTTGCCACAGGTATGCCTGCGCCTGCGATGACGAAAGCCGCTGCTGTTGAGATGTTGAAAGTTTTCGCGGTGCTCGATCCGGTTCCAGCGGTGTCTATGAAACGCGTGTGACGCGAACGGACTGGAATAGCACGATCGCGCATCGCGTCTGCCATTCCTGCGAGTTCCTCGACCGTTTCGCCCTTCGCAGCCAGCAAAGCCAGCGCCGCAGCCACCTGCGGATCTTTGGCAGCCGAACTAAGCAGCGCGTTGAGAAAATTCGCCGCTTCGGTGCGCGCAAGATTTTCTCCGCGCATCAGACGCATCATCATTGTCCCAAGGTCGAGATCGCCGGTTTCGATTCTCATGCTGTGCACACTTACGCGGTTTTCATCTGGCTTGCCATGGCCACTGCCTTCATCATTGCACGGGCTTTGTTAACTGTTTCTTCATATTCCCGCTGCGGGTCAGAATCGGCGACAATGCCAGCGCCGGCCTGGAAATAAGCCTTCCCATTTTTCAGCACGGCACATCGCAGCGCGATGCAAGAATCAAAATTGCCGTCGAACCCGAAATAGCCGATGGCGCCTGCGTAACAGCCGCGCCGGGTGTTCTCCAGTTCGCTGATGATTTGCATTGCGCGGATTTTTGGCGCGCCGGAAACAGTGCCAGCGGGAAATGTCGCTCGCACCACGTCGAAGGCGGTACAACCGGCGCGAGAGCGGCCGACGACATTGGAAACGATGTGCATCACGTGGCTGTAACGCTCTATCTCCATGAACTCCGTCACGCGAACTGTGCCGAACTCGGCAACGCGGCCGACATCATTTCGCGCAAGGTCGACAAGCATGATGTGTTCGGCGCGCTCCTTCGGATCGGCGAGCAGGTCGGCGGCATAGTGTTCGTCTTGCTCGGCGTTTGCTCCGCGCGGTCGTGTGCCTGCGATCGGGCGAATCTCCACAGTGTCGCCAACAAGCCGTACGTGCATCTCGGGCGAGCTGCCAACCAGCGCAAAATCATCGCCGAACTTCAAACAAAACATGTACGGCGAAGGATTGATAAAACGAAGGCAGCGATAAAAATCAAGCGGGTCTCCATTGAACTGTGATTCGAATCGTTGCGACAAGACGACTTGGAAAATATCGCCAGCGCGGATGTATTGCCTCGCTCGCTCCACTGCGCGCTCAAACTCTTCGCGAGGCAAATTGCTGCGAGGCATCGGCTGTTTTTCATCCAGCGCAATCGGAACAAGCGGCAGATCAATCGGCTCTGCCAGTTGTTGCATAATGGAATCCACAGATTCGATAGCGCGGGCATAAACTTTTTCCGGCGCTCCATCATCGAGAAAGGCGTTGATGACAACTTTTAAACTGCGTAGCCGATGATCGAAGATGAAGACGTTACCGGTAAGCATGAAAAGCATCTCGGGTAATTGCAGGTCGTCCTCACGCGCCGACTGAACTTTGGGTTCGAAGAATCGAATCGCTTCGTAGCCGAGAAAGCCGACGGCGCCGCCAGCGAACCGTGGCAGCTCTGGCCGCGAAACAAATTGATGCCGCGCCATAAGCTTACGCAGCTCCTCGAGAGGATCGCTAGTCGCACTGAATCGTTCCTCAATCCCGTCCCGCACAATACGGATGTCGCGCCCGAAGCTTTGAATAATTATTCGTGGCTCGAATCCGACGAACGAAAAGCGGCCGGACGCGTCATTTTTTTCTGTTGATTCAAAAAGGAAGCTGTAAGCGCAGTGGCTAAATTTTTTGAAGGCCGAGACTGGTGTTTCGCAATCGCCAACGAACTCGGCGAAAACAGGAATCACGTTGCCCTGTTTTGCGAGTTCCAGGAATTTATCCAGCGAGGGAGTGATAAGCGGTGTCATTCAATGCGAAACGAAACTGGCCAGAATTTTTCTGCCATCGGGCGTGAGAACTGATTCAGGGTGGAATTGCACTCCCTGCACTGGCAGTTCGCGATGGCGCAGCGCCATAATTTCTCCGTCCTCGCTCTCGGCGGTGATTTCGAGACACGCAGGAAATGAACTTCGCTCGACGACCAGCGAATGATATCGGCCGCCTTCAAACGGGTTCGACAAATCTAAAAAAAGCGCGCTGCCGTTATGGCTGATCATGCATGATTTTCCGTGCATGACGCGCTCAGCGCGGACCACATTCCCGCCGTACGCTTCAGCAATGCATTGGTGACCAAGGCAAACGCCCAGGACGGGAATCCGCTGACCAAAGCGCAGGATGACTTCCTTACTGATGCCCGCCTCGCGCGGTGTGCACGGACCAGGGGAAATGCAAATATGTTGTGGAGCCAGCGCTGCGATTTCTTCAATTGAGATTTCATCGTTCCGTTTGACCCGAACATCACACCCTAGCTCGCCGAAATACTGGGCGAGGTTGTAAGTGAAGGAGTCGTAGTTGTCGATCAACAGCACCATCGTTTTCGGCTCCTCAAGTTGGCTTCGACATGCCATGAGCGTCCGACCCAATGAGATTGCGAATCGCGCGAACTTCTTCGATCAACTGCGCGTATTCGGAAATTGTTAGCGCCTGCGCGCTGTCGGAAAGAGCAAGCTCGGGTTGGTTATGAACTTCAATCATGAGACCGTCCGCACCGACGGCCACGCCGGAACGCGCGAGCGGCGTCACCATGTATGCGGTGCCGGTGCCGTGTGAAGGATCGACGATGACCGGCAAATGCGAAATGCGCCGAATCGCCGGCACCGAGGCGAGGTCCAGTGTGTTACGCGTATGCTGCGCGAACGTGCGAACACCGCGCTCGCAAAGTATCACGTTGTAGTTGCCCTCAGCCATGATGTACTCGGCTGCCAGCAACCATTCCTCGAGCGTTGCAGCCATCCCGCGCTTTAACAGCACAGGCAACTTTGATCGACCGGCCCGCTTTAGAAGAGAGAAGTTCTGCATGTTGCGAGCGCCGATTTGAATTACGTCGCCGTACTTTTCGATAAGATCGACATGCGATTCCTCAACGGCTTCGGTCACAATTTTTAGTCCAAATTCGTCGCGGATCGCGGTCATGATTTCCCACGCCTTCGCCCCCAAGCCTTGAAATGTGTAAGGCGAAGTCCGGGGTTTCCAAACGCATCCGCGAAAGAAACGCACACCACTTTTCTGCACTACCTTGGCCACAACAAACGCCTGCTCGCGGCTCTCGATCGCACATGGCCCGGCGATGATCGCGAGTTCACTGCCGCCAATCGTCGCGTCACCGACGCGGACGACGGTTTTGTCCGGCCGTAGATCGAGTGTGATCAGCTTGTACGGTTTCGTGACACGGATGACCTCCGCAACGCCCGGCAAATTTTCAAAGCGCCGGCCGTCGATTGGACCTTGATTTCCAGTAATGCCGATAGCCGTACGCGTAGCACCCGGCATCGGATGCGCGCGCAACCCGATACCCTCAACGAGGCGGACTATCGCATCGATGTCGCGCGCGGTGGCGCTCGGTTTCATTACGATTAACATATTTTTACAAAGATTGGGTTAGTTCATCGGGCAGAGACACATCTCCCTTGTGAAGAAGAGAGAGAAATCAGCGCCCGTTGAGAAACGGTCGCTTTTTATCGCCAGGCTACGAGCGCCGACGCGGAGAC
>QHOK01000148.1:0-1888 GCA_003218755.1 Verrucomicrobiota bacterium | reverse complement strand
TGTCGATCTGTAAATTTCGTACCGATGACCTTCCGAATCGTATTCCTAGGTCTTGCCGTCTTCTTCGTCACGCATGGTCTTGTGCGAGCCGTCACAGAACGGCTGGTTCTTGGAGAGTCCGCACATGCAAATCCAGACCGATTCCTGCTGCGGTTTGATTTCGAAAGGTCCTTTGTCCGTTTTCAGAACTTTGCGCATGGCATGAACTTAAGGTGTCATTTCAGTGTGTAAAATGTGCCTAGGATGGCGCCGAAGATGACGTGTGCGATGACAACCGAAATTGGGGTTTGAATGCCGTAATGCAAACCGAGAAAGCCGGGCGGTTCGAGCTGGCGTACCACTGTCGGCCCGTATTGTTCGTTAGCCATTCGTGGATGTAAGGCCGGCAAGACCGGCAGCGCCATGGTGAGAACAAAGATCGCTTGCACTAATCCGATGATCGCGCCGAGCCACCATGTCGATCTTTGCAACGCCTGAAAAGCGGCCACATAAATGAGCGAGAAAATCCAGCCGTTTCCGAAATGCAAAAAGAAGCCGATGAACTTTGCGCGGTCGCGGCTCGGCGTGAAAATCGTGCCGAGCAAATAAGGAATGTTCATCCGCGTCATCCCGAATCCCTGGCTGCCGGCGAGAACGGAAGTGAGTACAACCGTGCTGGCAAAACCCCACAGCAACCAGCTGCTCCAGTTCATGATTTGAGCTTGTGTGCGCGTTCTTCGCTGTCATGCAAGGAGAGCGCGGCGTTGATCACACCCAAGTGGGTGAAGCCTTGTGGAAAATTTCCAAGCGCGTCTCCGGTTTCCGGATCGATTTCTTCGGCGAAAAGGTCGACATCGTTCGCATAAGCGAGCGTCGCTTCGAAGAATCTTCTCGCCTCTGAAACATTTCCGCTGCGCGCAAGAAAATCGGCCTCCCAAAAACTGCAAAGCGCGAACGCACCTTCGTGTCGGTCCTTGCTTTTCTCGTTGCGGTGGACCAGGCCAGGACGAGGAACAAGTTTCTCGCGAATGCGTTCGTTGGTTTGCAGCATGCGTCGCGAAGAGCCTACTTCGAAACCGTGATACGCAAGCAGCAGCGCGCTTGCATCTAGCTCCTTGCTGCCGCAAGCCTGCACATATGCTTCGAGTTTTGCATTCCAGGCGCGCGTTTCGATTTCCTCACGAATACGCTTTCTCTCCATTTCGCATTTTTCAACTGCGATCCCGTCGAGCTGTCCGCGCGCGTGCATGTCGATCAAGCGATCGAGCGCGACCCAACACATCAGCCGGGAATGCGTGTAGTGACGGCGTTTGTCGCGTTCCTCCCACATCCCGTTATCGGGTTCCTGCCAATGCTGGCAAACGTACTCGCCGCATTGGCGCAGCATCTTTTGCATGTCCCGATCGAGCTTTTCGCTTTCGCCGCCGAAGTGCGAGACCGCCTCAACCACTTCGCCGTAAATATCCAGTTGGACCTGCTCGATAGCGGCGTTACCAATTCGCACTGGACGCGAACCAGCGTGACCGTGCAATTGTGGTAGCTCGCACTCAGGCGGCGGACACCCGCCAAAGACATCATAGACAACGCGCAACTCCGGGCGTGTCAGACGTGTCGCGTGCAGAAGCCAATCGACGAATGCTTCCGCATCGTCCTTGTAACCTAAACCGAAGAGCGCATGCACGGTGAACGAGGCGTCGCGCAACCAGGCGAACCGGTAGTCCCAATTCAAGTCGCCATCGATGCGCTCGGGCAGCGATGTGGTTGGAGCGGCGACAATTGCGCCCGATGGCGCGTAAGAAAGTAATTTCAGCAGCAGCGCGCTGCGGATGACCTGTCGCTCGTACGGTCCACGATAATTGGATTTCGCGGCCCACCTGCGCCACCAATCGATTGTTAGATTCAATTTCTC
>QHOK01000260.1 GCA_003218755.1 Verrucomicrobiota bacterium | reverse complement strand
TACTTAGCATCCTTACCGGCGAGCGACAATCCCGATGCCTTCATCTTTCCACGCGCTGCAAGCGCCACACGCACGGGCACACTCTCTAATCAGTTCCGGGAGATTCTCGTTGACGCTGGTCTTGTCGAACCGCGCGGACACGAAGCGACCGGCAAAGGCCGCTCACAAGCGCGCGAAACGAGCGAAATTTCGTTTCACAGTTTGCGACACAGCGCGGTAACGATGCTGAAAGCGTCCGGTGTTTCAGACGTGCTTGCGCGAGAGATTGTAGGGCACGAGAGCAGCGCAGTCAGCCGTCAGTACACGCACCTTTCGACAGACGATCTGCGCACGGCAATGCAGCGGTTGCCGGATGTGACAAACGCCCTAGAACGGATTCGCACACGGTGATTGCATCGACTGATTGCAACTGATTGCCCCGCTCGCCGCGTCTTTTAGCTCAATCGCCGAACGACTCTAGTTTCGGCAGGACTCAGCGTCCCAAAATCGCGATGTTAACCGCGATATTTTCGGCGTGCGAGCCATCATCCGAAATGCCAAAGGTGCGGCGCCCGATCTTGTCGAGCGTTTCGACATCATCAATTCGGTCGAGGATTGCGCCTGGCTCCATTGCTTCGACGTGCGGCACAGTCTTTTCCACAATGTTTGCCATGCGCCCCAAGTGACGCTCGCCGCGTTGCTGCATTGTGGCGCTCACCGCTTCAAATGGAGTGACAGCGGTTGACGTTTCCTCGCGCTTTGCGAGTGCCTTCGCGTTTTGAATCTGCCGCGACCATCCTTCGCGGTTTGCACGCGCTAGTACCGTGCCCTCTGGGATGCCCATGTTGCGCGCGATCTCGCGCAGACGAATGCCGGATGCGTAGGCCGTCTGGATTTCAGCCCAAGTTGATTTCGCGATTGTCCTCCTCATGCCGAGAAAACATAACTTAAAACTTCGCAACTCCAAGATTTCCGGGCTGTGCCCATCTAGAGGGGGTGCGGGTCATGGGACTTATCCTTTGCTCTCTGGCAGTGGAAATCGTGCTGACCGCGCTCGGTGTCGGCGGCTGGACAACGGGTGTGCCGCGCTAGAAGAAGAAAGTAAGAAGTAAGAAGGATGAAGGAAAAACTTCCAGCAAAGATAGAAAGTGCAGCGCTAGCTAGCGGGGCTGGGCGACGGTTTTGGCTTGGCTGACTTTTTCTTGCCTTGCTTCTGTTTGGTCGCGCGGGGGCGACTTCCGCCCGTTTTTCGGGCGCGAGCAGGGCTTCCCTGTCCGGCTGCTTTGGCGGAACGCGCTTTGTCTTGTTTTCCCTCGACGTTTCCCCTGTTTCCCTGATTTTCGGCCGCGGGTTTGTTCTTCTGTTCTTCAGCCTTTCCTGCTTCCTGGGGGCGAGGTTCAGATACGTCCCCGGGCTTGTTTGCGGTTTTTCCGGCTTCTGCTGCGGTCCCGCGTCCCTGTTCGCCTTTCCACGGCTCCTCGCGGTTTTTGAATGGCGTGATCGCGTCGTAATTCGGCTGGCCATGGTTCACCGACGCGTGGAGATTGGGATCTTTGCTTGCAGTTTCCTGCTGTGCAAGCTGCTCGGAAGTGGGCGGCGTTTTCCTATGTTCCTCCGCGGCTTTTTCCTCCGCATTCGGTTCCGCTTTCACCCCATCGGGACCGTTAAAGCTAACACGGCTAGTGTTTACCTCCTTATTCCGCACGGATTCGTCGACTATGGTGTCGTGAACGACGTCTGTATTCACGCGCGTCACAGCGGTGTTGTAACGAAATACATTTCCTTCCCATCGGCCGCCCCAATAGCCGTGTCCGAAGTAGCCGTGGCCGTAGTTAATCCCGCCGTAAAAACCGACAGTCGGGCCCCAGGAGCCTTCATGAAACACGTAAACATTGTTGTTGAAGCCCCACCAGGGCGGTGTCCAAAGCAGGCCAACTTGTGGTGGAGGCACCCAGACGCCTAGAACCCAATAATAACCCTCAACACCGTAGGCCCAGTAACCGGGAGTCCAAATGTAGCCTTCGGCTGGGCAGGGCGGTTGCTCGACCACCGGCAGAACCGGCGGAGCAATATCGATCGATACGCCTTCCTGTGCGAACGACGGCGCCAAAGGCAATGCGACAAATAGAAATCCAGCCAAAATCAAGGAACGCAGTATCATCGTCTTTGTTCTGTTAGTACATAACGCAGATGAATGAGCTTTTGGACGGGGACTCGCGTGCTGAGGAATTAAGAAGGATGAAATAGGAGACGAACATCTGGCGCCAATCGCGCGGGGATGAGCTGCGGTCGAAGCCGGCCGGGCCGCGCTCGCAGCGTTTAACGTTTTTTATACCCGAAGAAACCGCGACGCCGGATGATCTCGGCGACTTGCGGCGGCACCATCTGGTCCCAGCTTTCGTCCCCGGCGGCGATGCGCTTGAGCACGTCCCGCGAAAATATCGGCAGATACTTGGGATTATAGTTATCAAGCTGCACGAACCTGCCGCGACGGACGAGATAATCGTAGAGCGGTTGCAGGTCGGGTTT
>QHOK01000147.1 GCA_003218755.1 Verrucomicrobiota bacterium | reverse complement strand
CGTGCCTCGAGAAAAATACGGTGGCTGCTAAGCAGTGAGCCGGGCCGCACCGCAAACTGAGCTAACTTTCGTGCGAACACAGCCGGAGAGCGACGGCGTCGACCTCACCGACCATCGATCGACGCTCAGTTGGCGCGCCCAGTTGGCGGTTCCCCTCGCAGCTTTAGTTGCCCTCGCAATTCATTTGCTCTTTTCGAAGCGTGCGCCGGCCGTCGAAACGCATTCTTACAAGCTCCTCATCTATGAAATCGTCGGCGTATCGATTGTCCTCGCAATTGCGCAACGATTTTGGGTGCCATTGCGCTTCTGGATGCATCACATGTGTCCGATCTTTACGGCGGCAATGTTGTTCCTCGCCGTTTGGGACGTGGTTACGTTGGGTTTCCAACTGCTCCCCCTGCCGTATTTTCCCGGGCCGGCGGCGGTACTGCGGAGTCTCATCAGTGATCGCGCCCTTTTGCTGGACAGCACCTGGCACTCCCTTGCGCTGCTTTTAAGTGGCTACACCGTCGGTGTGCTCGTTGGTCTGATCAGCGGGATTTGTATCGGATGGTCGGCTCCGGTTCGTTACTGGGGAATGCCATTGCTCAAGGTCGTCGGCCCCATTCCAGCCACCGCTTGGATCCCTCTGGCAATGGTAGTCTCACCTTCTGCTTTTGTGTGCGCAGCAGGATTGATCGCGCTCGCGGTTTGGTTTCCGGTGACGATGCTCACTGCTTCCGGTATTTCTAACACTCGCGCCTCTTACCTGGATGTTGCTCGCACCCTTGGCGCCGGACGCACTTATCTTATTTCTCGGGTAGCCATTCCGGCGGCGGTTCCGAATATTTTCATCGGTTTATTCATGGGTCTCGGTGCGTCTTTTCTGACGTTGGTGGTCGCGGAATCGGTCGGGGTGAAATCCGGCCTTGGCTGGTATGTCAGCTGGGCACAGGGCTGGGCCGAATACGGCAAAGTCTATGCCGCGCTCATCATCATGGCCGCTTTTTTCTCAACTGTCATGACTCTTCTGTTTAAAGTTCGCGATCACGTCCTCGTTTGGCAGAAAGGAATGATCAAGTGGTAACGATGAATGTCGCGGCTGCGTCAGCGCTTCGCGTTCACGAAGTCCGCAAAAGTTTTGCGGTCCCAGACGCGTCGGCCACAAGCCGCCTCGCGGTCGACGGCATTTCATTTTCCATCGCCGCCGGCGACCTCGTGTCGTTAGTCGGGCCGAGCGGTTGTGGAAAATCGACATTGCTTCGACTCATCGCCGGTCTCGACTTTCCTGATTCCGGCGAGCTGCTTGTGGACGAGGAAAAAATTCTGGGGCCGAGCGCCGAGCGCGGTCTCGTTTTTCAAGATCCAAACCTGTTCCCGTGGTTGACCGTGCGTCGGAATATCGAAGCAGGCCTCGTCGCGCGCGGCGTTCTCCACGAAAAGCGCCACGAAGTAGACGAGTTCATGCGCCTGGTCGGCTTGGGAGCGTTCAGCAGCGCCTATCCTCATCACTTGTCCGGCGGCATGTCGCAGCGCGTCGCACTCGCACGCGCACTCATTAATCATCCCAAAGTTCTCCTACTCGACGAGCCGCTCGGCGCGCTTGACGCCTTCACCCGCATGCGCATGCAGGACGAAGTACTGCGCCTCTGGGAAAATCGCCGCACCACGATGTTTCTGGTCACGCACGACATAGACGAAGCCATCTACATGAGCGATCGCATCATTATCATGACCCCGCCGCCCGGGCGCATCGATCGCGAGATCGATATCGACCTCCTGCGCCCGCGCGATCGCACCAGCGAGTCATTCCTCCGGCTGCGCAGCCAGATTCTCGAGCATCTCCATTTTGCCGGCAAAGCCGGCGACGTGTCTGCCTAACTAAGCCGTCTGGCAGTATTCGAGATCGCCCGCGCCACGCGATCTGGGTTCTCCCGGATATCTACAAAAACGCGATCGAATCTTCCTCGTCATGGGCATGAGCCTCCGCGTTGGCGAAACCGCCGCGGCTTGACTCAGTCCGCAATCCGAAATCAGAACTCCAAAATCGAGATGAGCCGGCAGTCGGATTCGAACCGACGACCTGCTGATTACGAAATCGCGCTCCCTCACATCTGCGTATAGCAACTGCAGTCGCAGGTCGATGCTCTCGCGTCAAAGCTGTCGACCTCTTTCCCTGAAATAACCGAGTTGAATTTGGGTTAAATTTGGGGAGTTGGAGACCCTAGGCATTGAATCGCATCTCCCACGCATCTTGGTTGCGCTTGCCGCCACGTCCAAAAGGTAACGCGGTAGTTACTTTTTAACTTTTCCAGCGCCGCAACTTTCGAATCCCGGCGGTTTCCAATCTTTCAGAACGGATAAGTTATTTATGAAATCATTGCAGATTGGGTTCATTGGGTTAGTTCTTTGTGTTGCGAACGCCTGGGCTGGGCCATCAAGCATTCAGGGGATCGTCAAGGACGCAAAAGGGCAACCGATAAAAGGCGGAGATGTTCGGATTGAATCGAGAGATGGCAAACAGCTCTTCAATACGGTCAAGACCGACGGAAAGGGCCGCTATATTTCGGAGGGTCTGCAACCGGGCGTCTACCGGGTTACATTGATAGTGAATGGCGCAGTTAAGTCGTCGATCACGAATGCAAAAACCAAGGCTGATCAGGCGACACAACTCAATTTTGATCTAAGACCGTTGCCGGCCGCGCAAGTAAACGCCGCGGAAAAGAAAGGAAAACACATGGTCTGGGTACCCGCGGGGACGGGAACTCATCTCGGCGGCCACTGGGAAGAAGTTCCCGACGGCGCCGGCCAGCCGGGCACTCTGAACGTCAAGAGAGCGAACGCCGAACAGCTGCAGCGGGATGCTCAGAGCATGGCACAGCCCGGCCATCCGTGACGAAGGTCTTCGGCGAATTCAACTGCCAAAGTTTAACAAGACGCGAGATTAACGCCGTTTCTTTCGCCAGACTTTCCGCTTCGCCTTTTTGCCGGTTGGCGGCGGCGGGACGCGCATCGCTTTACGCATTGCGTCGTCGAACTTAATCTTCGTCGTCAGCCTTACTGGTTTCGCTTTTGGCATCCGGCTCTGACTTTGGAGCAATCAGCTTTTTTTTCCACAAGTTTAGCGTACCGATCAGGAGGTCGAAATCGTCGTCAGTCATGGGGGAATGGGATTCGTGCCACTCGATTATGCGGCGATTCACGTTTACGATGATGCTTGCAACGTGATCGAAACGCACGAGCACGCGGGCGATTTCAAAGAATAAAGGAACCCCTGGTTTTCAGCCGCGATGTGTTCCTGTTGATCGCGTTATATTCATTAGTCGAAATTCCGGGTATCGCCATATGCCTCGCCGAGCGGAGTAACATGGTATTGCGGTGCTTCCAGGATGGCTTCCTTGGTCAGGTTCACAAATACCCTGGATTCCTCGTAACTGATTCGGTCGATATGCTTCGGTGAAATCACGATCTCCTTGTGGGAATACCAATGACCGGTCTCCACAACCAGGTGACAAATCGCCCAACTGTTGTCGTCCATGATAAAATCAATGACATGGCCGATCACCCCTTCGCTGGTTTGGATGGAGTAGCCGCTAAGAGCCTGTGTGCTTTGCAGATGAAGATCGTCGCTTGCTTGCTCACTCGGAATAAAATGCAGCGGCGGTGGAGCCTCGGGAAAACCGCCCGCGCCCCACGTTTCGACTCCACGATAATACTCCTCTACATATTGTCGCGAGACCGGCTTGTGCGACTCAATCGCGGGACTGTTTTCAATCTGTTGCCGAGTCAGATTCACGAGCAGGCAGTCGCCGTCTTGATGCAGGTTTCCGAAAACATGGGGAGAAATCAGCACCAAGCGGCCCGATAGCCATGAACCTGTGTCCGTGACAACATAGCGGATAGCCCACTGTTGATCATTAAAATAGAAGTCCTTCACATGGCCGATGTCGCCGTCAGAGGCGCCGAGCTTTTTTCTGTAAAGCTGCCTAAGACTTCGCAACATTTACTTTGTCCTTCTGAAGACGGGTTTGACCTATCCAGACCATGCGACCAGGTCCTTGAATTCGCAAGCGCCGATGATGTCCTGCCCAACGACTACACCGGCCTGAACCATTCCTTTGCTACGGCGGCCGGTGGCGTCATCTCCACCGCCAACCTTAGATTCATGACAGTTTCATGACATATGCCCGTATTTGTGAAGTCCGCCCGCGTAAAGATCGTCGCGGCGTCGATCTGATCTCCCGATGCGCTCCCATTCGGTCGACTCTGGTACGGCGAGCCAAACGCAATCACGAACGCAGTCGACTACGCGAAATTCGTAGCCGTTCACATGATGCTGTGATTCGCGTTTACGATCAGGCTGGTAATGTGATTGAGACGCACGAACACGCGGGCACGTTCAAAGAGTAGTAGTTGGCATCTTGCTCGCGCCACCCGACCTTCATTCTTTGAAGTCGATGTTGATGTTGTCACCTGAAAGATTCAAAGGATCAGTCACGCGAGGGCAAAGCCGAATAATAGTCATTGCAATCAGCGGGTTGGCTACTTCCAAAGCCATCGCCTTCTGGCGCCCTTCAACCGAAATGACAATTTCGGTAAGGTTGGGCTCAACCGAAACTACTTTATTTAGTGGAATCGTTCGATCTTCCTTCCGACCAACGAACACCAATCGCTTGTTTGTGATAGTAAGCCGTCCAGCATCGAGTTTAGCCCATTGTTGTGTACTTACGGAACGGCCACTTGTCCCGCCAACATAAACGCCCTTGGCAATTCGGAAGCCGGTATGGCCTGCTTGATAGTGTCGGACTGCGCGCGTCTCGTACAAAACTGATGGAGTCGAGTAAAAGGCACTTTCGCCGGGCTTGAGGATGATGTCTGTCGTCACAGTCGGCAAAGCGCGATTCTGCTGAACGGTGGCCACGAAGTCACGAGCCTGCTTCAACAAACTTGCTCGTTTCTCGCGTCGTCGCTTGGCGCTGACAACCGCTACGATGGCGATGATCGCGGTGACAAGGATCGCGATCACAAGAAGCGCGATGAAAAAACTGAAGTCTGCCGCCGCAACTGTTTCTTCGTGTTGACTGTGCACTTCAGTCTGTCGCCGAATAGCGTCCTGTTCCGCTCGTAACGCGATTTGTTCACGCTCGCGCTGACGGGGTGCAGCGGTAGCTTGTGCAGGACGGGGTGCAGCGGTGGCCTGTGCAGGACGGGGTGCAGCGGTGGCCTGAGCAGGATTGTAATGAAAGCGTTCCTGAACGTCTTTCGGCAATTCAGTGAAATAAACTTTGGAGATTCCCGATTTGCTTCTCAAAACAATGCCGTCAGGCTCGACGCGGCTGACCTCAGCGTTTTTGTATTCCTTGCCGTTAATCGTTTTGAAGTCGTCGGCCAGTGCGATTGACGTGGACAGCGACGCTAAAACTGCCAGTGCAGTTATCCAGTACTTCACGCGCCGGGATTCTGCCTGTTTTTCGCTACGCCCGGCAAGCAGTTTTTGCTCTCGCGTCGTGAGCAACATGATCCAACCGATGTCATCAGCGATTTCCTGCACGCTTTACGGCTCACGGCGCTGTGTGATTGAATGTCAGCGCGATGATGACATTGCTCCGACTCGCGCCAATACTTTTTGAGTTTTTCGGCACCCTGTTTGTCTGGTTTGACACAGAACGCATAAGCGCACGCAACCCGCCGGACGGCCTCGATCTTAGCGAGTTGTCCAAATATCGCCCGTGGTATTACTACAAGGCGAAGCTTGGTTTCGCTCTGCTTTTCATCGGAATCTTACTGCAAGGCGTGTACCTTTTGTTGTATTGATGCACCTTTATTAAGTGCGGCCCCGTAAAGATAAACGCGCCGTCGATCTGATTTCCGATGCGCTGCCATTCGGTCGCCTGTGGTAGGGCGAGCCAAACGCAGTCAGCAACGCAATCGGCTACGCAAAATTCTACAGTCGGTCACATGACGCCGTGATTCGCGTTTTCAATGAGCGTCAGCAACGGAGGTCGGCAACGGCGCACGCGCGGCGCGAGTCACTTTTCCCCGAGCTGCCACACGCCATTCCAATCGGTGCCAGGGGGATTTCGGCGCAAGACTTGAATGCGCTCAAAGAAGACGTGGGACGGGCCGTCATTCGGACGTAGTTGAAGACATTCGCGGAAAGTCGCCTCAGCCAAATCCCACTCCTGGGCGATGTACGTTCGCCGAGCTTGCTCGTAGCGTTCGCGCAAGCGTACCAATTCTTCCGATAGTTGCCCCGCCGCAGACATCAACTCGAAGACCCGCGTGGTTTCTGTCTTGCCTTTGACGGAGATGGTGTCGATCTCCCGCATTTCGAACTGCGAGCCGATCGCTTGAGCGGTAGTTTCGCTAAGCAGAATTTGTGTGCCATACAGACGGTTGGCCCTTTCGAGTCGCGCAGCGACGTTCACAGTATCTCCGATGACGGTGTAACTGCGCGTGTTCTCCGACCCGATGTTGCCTACTACGACTTCGCCGGTGCAAATGCCAATGCACAGATCGATGGCGGGAGTGTCTCGGCGCAACCCTGTGATCTCTGGGAGTTCGCGACGCACGGTGTTGAGCGCGACCAATTGCGCTTGCGCGGCGCGACACGCCAGCGCGGCGTGTTCTTCAGACTTTACGAAGGGAGGACCCCAAAACGCCATAATCGAATCGCCCACAAATTTGTCCACGACACCGTGGTGTTCCTGCACAGCGAAGGCCTGCAAACCAAAGTGCCGGTTGAGCAGCGTCACCATGAGCAAAGGGGTCAACCGCTCTGACAAGCTGGTGAACCCGACCAGATCCGCGAACAGCACGGTCATTTCGCGCCGTCCACTTGCCACTGCCTCTGCGCCCGGTTGTGCGAGCACCTGCTCCAAGATTCGTGGGTCGATGTATTTGCCAAAGGTCTGCTTCAAGTGCTCCTTGGACCGCAATTCCTTTACGAAAAAATTAAAGGAATCCGTCAGTCGCCCTACCTCGTCGGTAGAACTGACCGGCAATTGTATATTGAGGTTTCCTTGCTGCACATCGAGCATAGCACTAGCGAGCGACCGCACCGGTCTGCTAAGCCGGTTTGTGATAAGAGCGGCCACAGCGATGCCTAGTAACACCGTGGACATTGTTGCAGCAATCGTTAACCAGAATACGCGCCGCTCGCGTTGCTCTGTCGCCCGCGCCGCAGCAGCACTCCAGGCCGCCATTTTCAAATTCACCGACTCGCGTTGATTTTGGACGGTGCGCTGAAGGTCATTAAGCAGGTTTAACTGCTGGTTGGCCTTGTCATGTTGACCGGCGAGTTGCATGTCGAGCACCTCGCGCTGACGATTGTTGATGATCTGATAGGCCGGTTCAATTTGATCCAGGAGCGTCTCTACCTCGGCGAGCGTCTGACTGCCGGGTGCGTTCTTAGGATAGCTGCCAATGATGCGTCGGGCAGCGGAAAATTCGTCTGTAAGTTTGCGAGTAAAAAGCGTGTAGTTCTCGATCGCCTCGGCAACAATTTCGGGATTTGGCTGAGGAGCGTTCAAAGAGCCGAACCAACGTTCAAACGCAAGACGCCGTCGAAGCCCGAACTCATGCATCCGTGCCACGGACTGGGTGAGCGGCAGATCGAAATTCGCTACGACCGTGAGATCCTGCTTCGTACGGGTTACCTCAAGCAGCAAAAAACCGGCAAGCCCAATGGTGAGCAGCAACAAGATTATGGCGAGCCCGAAAATCTTCGCTGCTATGGTTTGCCGGAACGGCATAGGACGCTAGCATCTTAGTTCCCGCAAAGCCGTCCAGGCGAGTCAAAACGGAGATTGGTTCAAGATCCGCTTGGCGACGCTAAGTGTTGAAAAATCTCCTGGTTGTCAATGAGACTCGCTGAAAGCGCGAGTCGCCGCTTGCAGTTCCATAAACGCAGTCAGCTTTTCATCCGCGTGCACAACAAACCGCTTTCCGTCGCCGCGGTGCGCGTCAACAATCCAGATTGTCCGCCCCTGAGCCGTACTTCAACGCGGCCCGGCGCTGGCAGCGCACGTCCTCCGACGCTGATGATGTTGTAATACCAGTGGCTCATAAAGATCAAAGGTATAGCGCCGGTTCGCTGGAGCGCCTTGTTAGGACGCGCTTTATTAACGATCATATAGCCGCTTTTCGCCCGGCGCTTCATCCCAAACAACGCGCTTAATATTTTTGAACTGCAACAATGTCCTTTCGATAACGGGGTGACAGCGGGCCAAACTGAAACTCACGCCGGCCCAGCCATCGCGGTCGATGTTAAGAAGAACGTACGCAGTGCCTTTCTTTATTTTCAGATAAAGAATCGTCGGCCCACCTCGAGTGGGGATTTCTTTTGCGGCTGCTTCAGCGCTTGCGCGAACGACATCCGCGGAATATGGCACGACAACTTTTTTCTTTACGAAGGGCAGCTCAGCGGTTCCTTTGAAATCTGCGCCGTTAATCATCTCCTTGTATTTTTGCAGGTCGGCTGGGACAAAGACCGTCACTTCCATCGTTCGAACAGGCGGGGCGGTTTCCGAACCAAAACTGAAAGCGCAGAGCAAGATGGAAAAAGAACCCATGATTGCGACCAAGGGGTTTTTCATATTTTGCTCCTCGGCGGCCTAACGAGAAAGAGATAAACCACAGCAGGGTGTGGTGGCAAACGCACTGAACTTATCTGGCAAGGGGCTGCTTACGGGGACGATCAGCAATCGGCAACGAACTATCCGCTCGTGCGCATCACAAACAACGCAACTGGGCACGTGTTCTATAGCCGGACCCACGACCATAGTAGCATGGCCGTGGCATTCAACGGCGTCGTCTCTACTCATTTCGATGTGCCTGCAAACCAAGAGCTAGGTCCGAGTCAACTTGTCGTCGTCGCTAACGGCATCCCCTCCGCTCCCGTTGCCGTTACGGTGCAGTGAGGATCACCGGTAGCACGAAATTGCGTTTGGGCATCGCGTAGGCATCCGAGGCTGTGCGGATTGTAACCACGGGCGGCCCCGACTTACCGTTTCGAAGGCCTAATAGTCCGCAGACATCGATTCGGGCCGAACCGTAGGGAAAGTCGTGATTTCGATGCAACCACAAATTTTTGCGAATTTGAAGAACAAGTCTCGACCACGCGGCGGCAATTTGGCTTGTTTTCTTCAAAAACCAGCATAACCGTTCATTTGAACATGAGCGAGCGCGAAAACGCCCAACTACCAGTGCCGAGGCGAAGGGTACGCAGCAGAGTGTCCGCAGACGTTTGGCAGCAAGTCAAAACCGCCTACGCATCCGGCATCATCGGTCTGCGCGAGATCGCCCGTAAGGACTGGCATAAAACCCCGCACGGTCTGCAGGGGCAGCTAGAATCTCCTTGCCGATCGGGTGAGAGCAAATGAGGAAAGTTGGGCGAAACTGCTCCACGCTCAGGTGCGCAAATCACCAAGGCAATGTCAGCGTTGATGAATTTTGCACATGTA
>QHOK01000234.1 GCA_003218755.1 Verrucomicrobiota bacterium | reverse complement strand
AATAAGGCCGCCAGCGTGCGTAGTGCTCGAGGTCTTCGGCGACGTGTTTGGAAACCAAAATGTGACCGGCATCGCCGCAATCCATTACTCGTTGCGCCAAGTTGATTCCCGCTCCGGCAACATTCGCCCGATTGTTGAGGTCAGTAACCATATTGACTGGGCCGCTATGGATTCCCATCCGGAGTCGCAACGTCGGATACTTCTTCACGGCGCGCGCGATCTCGAGCGCGCACTGCGCAGGCGTTTCGGCGCTATCGCGAAAAACTAATGCGACGCCGTCGCCAGTTGGTAATGAGACCAATCTGCCTTGTTCTTCCGCAACCTGGACTTGCTCGCTTGTGGCGACTACCTCCTTCAGCTCACGAACAAGCTCGCTCTGTTCGCCAATGAGCAATTTTGAGTAGCCGACAATGTCAATGAACAAGACGTGTCCGATCTCGAATTTCGGGTCGGTTGTAGTGTCCGCAGGCATGAGGAAACTTCGGGAAGAGTATCAGGAACTCGCCAAATATAGAAGTCTAGCGAGCCGTCGTCAGTTCTAAGAGTCGATGCGCCGGCAAACGAACACGATCAATTTTTCGAGCGAGCTTCCGCTTGCCTAGGGAATCCAGTTCGGCGTGGGCGAGGGGAGCGGGACTGCCTAACGAACGTTTGCGTGGCGGATTACGCGCGGTCCTGTAGCCACGGCCCTGTGGGCCGTCTTGTTCTGTCCTCTGCTCAACCGGCCACAGGCCGGTGGCTACAATCAAGACGCGATCGTTAGCTCCAGAAGTTCGTCGAGCTCCTCAGCAGTCTCCAAATTCATAATGAACTTCTGCAATTTCTTGCACTGATCTTTGCCGATTACGTCGCCGCCGAGCGCATTGAATTTTACCGCGATTTCGTCCTCGGTCATCGCATCGCGCGGATCGCCCTTGGGAACATCGACGCGCGTGGAATATGACTTGCCGTCGTTCGTGGTGATCGTCACGCGACTTGGTTGAAACTTGGGGAAAAGCGATTCGAACTCCTGATTCGCGACGACTTTCACTTTGTCCATGATTGGGATCAGCGATTGATCGCGCACGCGTTCTTCCCGGAATTGCAGCGGCGTTACCATGCCCTCCACGAGTCCCACCGCCATACAATAAGGCAGCGAATGATCGGCAGTCTCTTTCGAATCCGGCCGATACTTGTGCGGATCGCCCAGGATGTCGGCAGCGCGTGCGATCACTTCCACTTTGATTTCCTTCACGTCATCGGCCTTGATGTTGTGTTCTTTCACCGTCTTCATCATTGCGGTAAGGGGCGAGTGACTCAGCGCTTCGATGGGGAAACTTTTCATCCCGCAATCAAGAATACGATAGTGCGACTTCGGTGATGTAGGTAGGTCCTTGACCAATGCGTCGCCGTCGAAACTTGCCGGTTGTCCTTTGTATTGCGCGTGGCTGAACACTGCGAACAAACCTTCTTTCCCATCGATAATATGCTCCGGACCGGAGAAGCCTTCTCGAGCAAGCAGCGCGCTCTCGGCGCCCATGCGTCCGGCCCACGGATCGACCGTGTTCTTCATGTTAGTGAGCTTGCCAGCTGTCACCGCGCCGGGACAAAATGTGCGCGCGGCGCTGATGCCGATGGCCGAGACCATTTGTTCCGGCGTGAGATTCAACACGCGCCCCGCGGCGACCGGCGCCGCGAACGCGCTCAGGGTGGCGTGATGCCAGCCGTATTCGCGCACACCGGGCCGACCGATTTCGCAAAGCCGCATCTCAACTTCATACGCGATGATCGTGGCCAGAATTAGATCTTTGCCGCTCAGTCCTTCACTCTCACAGAGTGCCAACGGCGCGGCGATGAGATCGCTCGGATGACACGGATCGGCTTTCCAATAGATGTCGTTGTAATCCATCGCGCGGATCATGTGCCCATTCAGAAACGCCGCATCGACCGGGTTCGTTTTGAATCCGGAAACGAATGCAGTGGCTTTGCTCCCGCGTGCGGGACCGCCCATCGCGCGGTAATGCTCAAGCAATATTTTGGCATCCTCCTGTTGGCTGCCGCCCAGCGCGCAACCGATCGAGTCGAACCAAAATAATTTCGTGGCCTGAATCGCCTCCGGCGAAAGATCGTCGTACTTAAGTGAGCAAGCCCACTCCGCGATAGTGTGCGACAGGAGACGCTTTGCTTGAGTTGATTGTTGTGCCATGACGGGTTTCGTTTTTTGTTAATGACCTTGATCGGGCCGGGGCAGATTTCAAGCCGCTTCAGCTCTGAGAAAAAACGTCTCGAATTCATTTCGGACTACTTGCACGGGCCCGATTTGCTTGGGGCCGGCGAGCAGTTGGTGAAATTCGGGATGGTTGCGGATCGTTTTCCACATCGTATTGATTTTCAAGCGCTTCGGGGAACCGCGCCACTTGGGCAACTGAGGCAGGATTGGCGAAAGCG
>QHOK01000146.1 GCA_003218755.1 Verrucomicrobiota bacterium | reverse complement strand
AGCGGATAAAGGCGTGTGGCGTATCCCGCAGCGAGAATTAGTGCGTTCATCAGAACAGTTGCCGCTGGGCGCGTTCCTTTTTTAGCTACGTCGATTTTGCTGCGACCCCACCCAGAATTGCACTGCTGAGATGTTCGTGGATCGCCCTGATGCGGTGCGAATCGGTAATCTTGGCATGCGTAGAACGGTCGCGCACATACAGCGTATCAATGGCGGCGCCGGCCTGAGTGTTAATACGACAAAGCGGGATCAAAATATTTTGGCGATCAAGGCAGCTCAACACGTCGTAGAGTAAACCGATCCGGTCCGGCGCCTGAATCTCAATCAGCGTGTACGTCGGATGCGTTTTGTTGTCGATGGCAATGCCCGTGGGAAATTCAATTGCTGGCGCAAGACCACGGCTCTGGCGCTTCGCCTTTTCGATTAATGGCAGAAAATCGAAGCTCTCGTCTTCGAAGGCTCGTCGCAAGGTTTGCTCCACCAGCTCGAAATCGCGCCGGTGAGTGACAGGGCGAGCTTTCGTGTCGCACACGCGAAAAATGCTTAGGACCGCGTTGTCGCCACGCGGAAAAATGTCGGTGCTCAAAATGTTCAGCGGCACAACGGAGAACGATCCGGCGACCTTTGCCAGCAACCGTTCACGCTCCCACGTGCAGAAAGTGACGACGCTGTGTCCCTGCTCTGGCATAATCTTCCATTGGATTGCTGCAGCCAGCGGAGACTCTCCCGAGTGGGAAACATTCTCGAGAAACGACCGGAACAATTTCAAGTGCTCGATAATCTCGGGCACATCAGTCGCGCGAAAATAGTGATCTGGCATGAACTCAAAGTGCGCTTCAATTTCCTCTGCGTAGTCCGGCGAAAGATTCTCGGATATGGCACTCTGCAAGCTGTTGCGCTCAATTCTTGTTTGGTCGTAGTAAGACTTTTGGTCGGCCAGATAGCGCGATGTCTCATGAAACAATTCCCAAACAAGCGACTCTTTCCAATCCGACCACGCTTCCGGACTTGTGCCCTGACCATCAGCCAAAGTAAGCAGCATTAGCTTGTTCAGGTTTCTCTGATGCTTCACAATGCGGCCGAACTCCATCACTGTGGCTGGGTCATCCACGTTTCTCTGCTGGGCGGTCCTGGAGAGGGTAAGATGATGATCAACCAGCAGGATGAGCGACTTGCGCTGCTCGGATGATAACTGCAAACGGGCGGCCACGCGCTGGGCGAAGAGCGCGCTTGCTTCAGAGTGCGGCCTGGCGCCAACGGCTTTGCCGCTGTCGTGCAAAAGAAGCGCGAGATACAGAACCAGCGGGTCCTCGAGATGCTCAAAAATCTTTCGATAAGCAATCAACTCTGGATCGTTCGTCTCTGCGAGTGCGTCGAGTTTGTCGATACAAACCAGCGTATGCTCGTCGGCTGTGTAACGATGCAGAAACTCATGCTGCACCAGGCAGGTGAGTTGGCCGAATTCGGGAATGTAACGGCCGAGGAAATCGACGCGATGCATCATCCGCAGGATGCGCCCCACTCTGCCTTTTTGTGACAGAATCGATTTAAAGATCTCGCGTGGGCCGCGGGCATACTGATAAGTGCGGGTCACGTGCCTGAGGCTTCTGCTCAGCAAATCCGCCAGTTCCGGGCTGAGATCCAGGTCGCGTTCTTGCGCAAGCTGAAATGCGCGCATCATCTGCTCAGGCTCTTTGCGAAAAAGATCGCGACGCGCTGGATGCAGTTGTTTGCTCCGTACAAAGAAAGAGTCCCCGACGGGAATTTTGTCCGCTCTAATCAACGGAAGAAAACTAAACAGAGAGCGTGTCTTGTTCGTGACATATCCGCTCACAAATTGCTCGGTGATACGTTCCGTCACCCGGAAGATATTTCGCGTGTGCTCGTAGTAGTTCCGCATGAGCGCCTCACTTCGGAGCTGTCCATTTCGAGGAGAATAATTGAGCCGTTTTGCGATTTGTTCCTGTAGGTTGAGGTGCAGTATGTCGGTGGCGCGCCCGGTCGCATAATGTAAGTCGGTGCGCAGGCGCAGGAGAAAATCGTAGGCTGTCTCGATCCGTCGCTGGTCGGTTTCGCTCAGCCAGTCTTTCCCCACGAGCTGGTTCGTGCTCAGCGAGCCCTCCTTGAAGTAGGTCATCCAAAGCAGATTTTGGTAGTCGCGTAGTCCGCCACATCCACTCTTTAGGTTCGGCTCTTGTAGATACACGCTGTCGCCGAATTTTTTGTGCCGGGTTACCTGGTCTTGCATGCGCATTTCAACGTATTCCCGTTCGTGCCCCTCGACGCATTTTGAACGAAACTGCTCGCGAAATTCCCGCGCCAACTCGCTGTCGCCAGCGAGAAACCGGGACTCCAGCATGGCCGTTTTTGTGCGCATATCACGGTTGGCCTCGGCAATCGCTTCCTTAATGGAACGCGTGGAGTGCCCAACCTTGAAGCCGCTATCCCACAGCAGATAGAGAACTTGATTTACCATCTCCTCCAGGTCCGGCGAAATCTCTGCCGCCCGTTGGTGATGCAAAAGCATGACGTCGATATCACTGAATGGATTGAGCTCGCCCCGGCCATATCCGCCAAGAGCGATCAGCGCCAATGAAACCTTGGGCTCGCCATTTCCACGAGCAGTAGCGGCAGCGCCGCCGAAGACGTATCGCAACAGAACATCGACTAGTTCAGCCCGCCGTGCGCAAATTTCGCGGCCACCGCCGCCGGCCTGGTGCTTCAGGCGCAAGCGATGCTCTTCAACCTTGAGAAATTTTTTGTAAAGTGGAAGAACCTCTGTCGGACGTCTGGTCCCGGTCGCGGCAAGGCGGCTTTCGGCATGAGCCAAAACTTGGTCCAGATGTCGGGACATTGTCATCGCGAACTTCGGTTACAGGTAAATGTAGGTTGGGAAATTTAAAATCCAAACCCGGCCCTCAAATCAAACCAGGATTCCGGGCCTCACACAGCACGCATGCTCATGTCTGCCGTGCGAAGACTTAATACTTGAGAAACGATGCGACTGGCGTTGGCTCGAGTTGCTTCCGGCCATGAAGGAATTGCAACTCAATCAGAAACTGCGCTTCGAGAAGGTGCCCGCCGGTCTTGCGGATGAGGACAGCCGCGGCAGCAGAAGTCCCGCCGGTCGCGAGCAAATCATCCAACATCACAACCCGCTCACCCGCTCTTATGCCATCGATGTGCATCTCCATTTCCGCTTCACCGTACTCGAGCGAGTACTTGGCGACCTCTGTCGTGTATGGAAGTTTGCCCCGCTTCCGGATCGGCACAAAACCGACGCCAAGTTCATACGCAACAGCAGATCCAAAAAGAAATCCGCGCGCATCGATCCCGACAATTTTGTCGATCTTCATGCCGCGGCATCGCTCCAGAAAGAGATCAATCGACGCACGGAACAAGACCGGATCATTCAACACAGGCGTGATGTCTTTAAACACAATCCCTTTCTTTGGAAAATCCGCCACGTCTCGCACGGCAGCGCGCAATTTCTCGACAATGTCGGCACTCATTGGCACGAATAGACACCTGAGCAGGAGGCACGCGTTTGATGCTGCGAACCTTTCCACGAATGAGACATTGGAATTAGGGGATTATTTTTCAGTCAAATGTAGTTCTTCTGTCTTGCCATTAGTTACGAGCCAATGCTTCCCGTGCATTACGTAGTGAACTCGTTGTTCGTCAGGCGAAACAGCTATCTCACCCGCGCGATAGTCTTCCCCAACGATCTGGAGTGAGCTTAGTGATTTTTGATACACGGGGAGACGTTCTTTCGGTTTGTAAAGCAGGTCCGGGTAATGGTCGTTGGTACGCTTTATGATCGGCCTTGATAACCGAGCGAACCATCCGTCTCCAGAACCGCCCATACGTGATAACTGGACGTAGATTGTTTCGCGATTCACCCCAATATCAACTACGCCAATTTCAGATGGAGCAGTGTTCTCAGTTTCGAGCGTAGCAAGAGGAGCGTACCGGTACGCCGCCACCGAAAACTGCTCCTCTCCGTCAAATGTATCCGTTTGGATTTCGCCGTGCCACAGGTCACCGTATGCGGCAAAGAATAGCTCTCCACTTGCAGTAAACACCAAGCACGATGGATAGGGGTGACGTCGCATCCGCACGGGAATCCATTCCTTTTCTTTTCTAAACATGAACAGAGGATTCTCCTGATCATCAGTTGTTACAAAGGTGGCATGCGCCTTTGGATCGAAGGCAATTCGCCAAAAGTCAGCTCCTGAGGACGCGTCACGAATTTTTGTCAAAATCTCTGACCGCGGATCGAATGACCAAAGGCTTTCCTTCGTAGTGCAGAAAATTCTGTCCTCGTCTGAACATGTAATCCCGCGCAGCGAATCGCTAGCTGCTAGTTGTGTCAGCGGGATGGTTCGAATCGTTTTTCTACCAAGCTCGATCTCTTGAACCGCCGGTCGCGTGTCAATCTCCGCCAACGCGTAGATTCGCGCGCCGTCCCTTGAGAAAGCCGCGTCACCAGCGACGCAATGGGTGGCAAGCCAGTTAAAGAACACTCCTGCGGATATCGCAATTCGAAGATTACAGCGACGCATACGTCTTGAGTTCTGTCGGCTTCTAAACTTCAGGAGGGAAAGAAGATTTACGAAGCAAGCAAGTCAATCTAAATTGGATTTCGAGTGGATCGATATCTTCTTGTCGTTTCGACAGTCTGTTTTCTTGCGGCGCTTGTGCACACGGCTATTGAGTTGCGTGCCGGAGTGTTTCGCCCGATGCGGTTTAATTTTTTTGCGGTCGCGTTGGGATTTATTTTTCAAACGGCCTTCTTGTCGGTCCGCGGGCACCAGCTGGGGCGTTGTCCGCTTACGAACTTGTTCGAGGTCTTTATCTTTCTTGCCTGGTCGGTAGCGGCTATCTACATGCTCGTCGGCCCGGGTTATCGTCTCTCACTTATGGGCGCGTTCACCGCGCCGCTGGTGGTGTTGCTTCAAGGCTTCGCCTTGATCGCCCCTATCGACGTGCGCCATCCGGCGAAGTTGCCTGCAAATCCCTGGCTGGAATTTCACGCATCGATTTCGCTCGTGGCGTATGGCGTCTTCGCGCTCGCTTGCATCGCGGGCGTGATGTATCTCGTGCAGGAACGTCAGCTCAAGACACATCAGTTGTATTCGATTTTTTATCACCTGCCGCCGCTGACTGATCTTTTTGCTGCCATCACCCGGCTGCTTTGGTGGGGCTTTGTGCTCTACACGCTGGGCATCGTGAGCGGTTTCTTTACCGGCCATCCATTGCCGCGCGTGCAAGTCGTGGCCGCTATTGGAGTCTGGCTGCTTTACGCGGTGATTCTACAAGGACGTCATCTTCGATGGCTCGCCCCAAAACGCGTGGCCGCGTTATGCATCATCGGCTTTAGCGCCGCCGTGACACTTCTCTGGGGAATCACGTTCACCGCGGAAATGAATCCGCTACCATGAATCTTTTCTGCATCGGTTTGAGCCATCATACGGCGAACGTGGCAACGCGGGAGCAATTCGTGGGTAGCGCAACGGCTGAATCGATCGTGCGCGAAGCCGGTTGCACCGAAGCGTTGCTGCTGACGACGTGCAACCGGGTGGAGGTTTACGCTGTTTCGCATAAACGCATTTCCACCGATGAAATTGCGCGTTGCCTCATGCGGAAGATCGATACCGATCCTCACGATTACGCGCGTCCATTTTATCGGTACGAGGCCGACAAATGCGTGCAGCATCTTTTTCGGGTCGCTTCGGCACTTGACTCGATGGTTGTCGGCGAAAGCGAGATACTGGGCCAGGCAAAAAAAGCATACGAATCGGCCAGAAAATCCGGAGCAGCTGGTCCGTGTTTGCATCGTTTATTCCAGCGCGCCTTTCGCGTCGCGAAACAAGTGCGAACGCACACAGAGATTGCGCGCGGCGCGGTGTCGGCCGGCTCGGTCGCTGTCGATCTGGCACAAAGAATTTTTGGCAAACTAGGCGATTGCAAGGTGCTCGTGCTCGGCGCGGGCGAAACCAGCGAACGCACGGCGCGTGCCCTCGTTTCCCGTGGGGCCAGAGATCTTCGCGTAAGCAATCGGTCGATGGATCGCGCATGCGAGCTGGCGCAGGCGGTAGGAGGCCGTACCGCTCCGTTCGAGGAGTGGCCGACGCAATGCCGTGAGATCGATATCCTAATCACATCAACAGCGTCGGAAACGCCGTTGCTGACACGAGACAAACTCGCGCCGATGCTGCGCGAGCGTTTGGATCGTCCGCTTTTCATCATCGACATCGCCGTGCCTCGCGATGTCGACCCCAGTGTAAATGAACTGGAAGGGGTCTATCTGTACGACATCGATTCGATACGATCTGTCGCGGAGCAATCGCTCGCCCTCAGACGCCAGCAGGTCGCCGCAGCAGAGGCGATCATTGCCGAGCATGTCACGGATTTTGCCAATTCAATTTCTCAAGGTTTGCATCACGCTGCTCGAGCGACCGAGCATCCCTCGCTTGGCGAAAATTCGCTGCAGGCATCTGAATTGTAGGGAAGCTGGCAGCTTTCCCTACAAAGTACCGCGCGCTACATTCCCGCGATGGTTAGGAGGATTGTCCTGGGAACACGCGGCAGCGAACTTGCACGCGCGCAGACCCTGTTGGTCGAGAAAGCGATTCAAGACACGCATCTCGATGTAACAATCGAGACCAAAATTATCGCGACAAAAGGCGACAGAGCCAGAGTTGTCGATCCTCGCGCAGGACGAAAAGGATTGTTCACGGCAGAAATCGAGCGAGCCCTTCTTGCCGGAGAAGTGGATGTTGCGGTTCATAGTGCGAAAGACCTGCCAAGTGAAACGAGCCTGGGCACAGAAATCGCGGCAGTGCTTCCCCGGGCACCGCTGGATGACGTGCTGGCTTCCAAACACCCGGGCGGTCTCGCTGCCCTCCCACCGGGTGCGATAGTGGCAACCGGCAGTGTGCGAAGAAGACATCAGCTGCTGTGGAAACGCGCGGACCTCGACATCATCGATCTTCACGGCAACGTGCCAACCCGGCTGCGAAAACTGGCCGAAAACGAGTGGGACGCCATCGTGTTAGCTCGCGCGGGCCTTGAACGCCTGGGTATGTCGCCAAGTCGTCCCGAAATCGACTTTGACGGCTGGCATTTTTTTGTCGAAATCCTTCCGGTCGAAATTTTTTTGCCGGCAGGCGGTCAGGGAATCATTGCCGTTCAAGTTCGCGCCGACGATCAAAGCACGAAGGCCGTTGTCGATCTGATAAACGACCGCGGAACATTGCTTTGTTTACAGGCGGAGCGAGAGTTTCTGCATGGTTTGCAGGGCGATTGCAATTGCCCAGTGGGCGTCCTTGCAAACATAGAGGACGGCAAGATGAAAATGCGTGCGCAGGTTTTCCTGCAAGGCGCGGTGGCGCCGCGTCAAGGTGACGTCGAAGGCGCGCCCGATGATCGCGAGCGCCTCGCGACGGAGCTATTGAACCGATTAGGAGCACCAGCCTCCGCGCAAGGCTACGGCTAGGCAGGTGAGCATGGGTAAGAGTGGGACAGTTTATTTGGTCGGCGCTGGGCCAGGCGATCCTGGTTTGGTGACATTGCGCGCTAAGGAGTGCATCGAGAATGCCGACGCAATCGTCTACGATCATCTGGCAAACCCGCAGATGCTTGGCTGGGCCCGAGACGATGCAGAAATTGTTTACGCTGGCAAGGAAGCTGGCGAATCCCAGCTGAGCCAGCAGGGAATCAACGCGCTGCTGATCGAGAAAGCACGTGAAGGAAAGCAGGTCGTTCGATTAAAGGGCGGGGATCCATTCGTGTTCGGCCGAGGAGCGGAAGAAGCGCAGGCGATCGCCGATGCGGGAATCCCATTTGAAGTTGTCCCCGGAATCACCTCGGCCATCGCTGGGCCGGCGTATGCAGGTATTCCAATGACGCATCGAGCACATAATTCGCACGTGACATTCTTTACAGGCCACGAGGACCCAGCAAAAGCGGAAAGTGCAATCGATTACGCGGCATTGGCAAAACTCGGCGGCACACAGGTCATGCTGATGGGTGTGGAACGTCTCGGATCCATCACGAGCGAAATGCTGAAGCAGGGCGTGCGCAGCGATTTACCAGTGGCGCTCGTTCGCTCGGCCACGACCGGAAAACAGGAAACGCTCACAGGCACTCTTGCAGATATTGCCCAAAAAGCTGTAGCCAGCGATTTCAAAGCGCCGGCGGTGGCCGTGTTTGGAGAAGTCGTCGCGTTGCGTGACGGTCTCAATTGGTACGAAAAGCGGCCGCTCCTAGGGAAAAGAATTGTCGTTACGCGGACCCGAAACCAGGCGGGCGTGCTAAGCGGCAAACTGCGCGCGCTGGGCGCTCACGTGATCGAGCTGCCGACGATTCGAATCGAGCCGCCGAGCAATTTACGCGAATTTGCGGAGCTGGTGCAGGACGCGCACATCTATGACTGGATCGTATTCACGAGTGCAAACGGCGTCGAAGCATTTTTTGATGTTTTCTTCAAACTTTATGATGATGCCCGTGAGATCGGCGGCGTGCACATTGCTGCCATCGGACCGGCCACGGCTCAACGTGTGAAAGACTTTCACCTACACGTCGATCTTCAGCCGGACGACTTCGTAGCGGAAGCCGTGGTGCCGGAATTCAAAAAGCAGGGAAGCGTCGAAAATTTGCGGATTCTCTTGGTGCGCGCGGAAAAGGCGCGAGACATGCTTCCGAAAGAACTTTCGGGTTTGGGAGCGATCGTGGACGAAGCGTTCGCCTATCGGACTGTGCCGGAAACGCGCGACACGAGCGGCGCGCGTCGGCAACTGGCAGAGGACGGAGCCGACTTGATCACGTTCACCAGTTCTTCAACTGTAGAAAACTTTCTCGCTCTTGGACTATCCTGGCCGCAGGGAATGCGAATCGCCAGCATTGGGCCGATCACGTCAAAAACCGTGCGTGACCAGGGCCTCAAAGTCGATGTCGAGGCGCGCCGGCACGATATCAATGGCTTGGTGCACGCGATCAGGGAACTTTTTACAGAGAAGAACGCTGAGAAAAGTTAAATTGTAAAAAGCTAAATCGTTACAACGAGAACTGCTGCCTCGGCCCAACGTTTTAGCTTCTTAACATTTTAACCTTGTTACGATGGATTAAACCGAAACCTCATTTTACCGCGCTTGGCGTTGGCTTTCGCCTTCCGGCGATGCTTTTGCGAAGGCGTCTCGAAGGCGCGCAAACGGCGGACCTCCTCGAGAATGCCCTCGGCATCCAGCTTGTTTTTCAGCCGCTTCAATGCGCGATCTACAGGTTCACCTTTACGAACAATCACTTCTGGCATCAATAATCACTCCTGAATCTAAAATAGGCTCTGAAACCGGCGAGCCGGAGCCTACTCGGGCCGCACGAACTCGTCAAATCTTCGCGGCAAAACGCTGAGAGGCTATCCAATACGTCGGCCGACCGAAAGATCGCCCAAAGAACGCAGCTTCAGCAGGGGCTTTAGCGTTGGGCGAGA
>QHOK01000031.1 GCA_003218755.1 Verrucomicrobiota bacterium | reverse complement strand
AAATAGCAAATGACCTGAACCGAATAAACCGCCAGCTCGATTGCAAATGCCCGCAGACTTTTGGCAGTGTCCTTTTTCATGAGGCGGAGATGGTTGAGACGTTGGACCGTTGAATTGCGGAATCAGCAGATTGGTTAAACTGACTAGATGAGTCGAGTCATAATGGGCTTTCTGCTTTGAGGCTTCAACGATTTAACGGGGCAACGGCTTGTGAGGGTTGCACGTAGGCTCATCAGTGGCCAAGTTAATTGCGTAGGGAGCGTTTCTTCCTAACGTTCCACTTGACTTTTAGGGAAAACCATGGCCGATGCCGCAAACAAATACGCCGAAAACGTAGCGGGCAAATTCTACGTCGATGATCAATGCATCGACTGCGATTTGTGCCGCGAGACCGCGCCCGCCAACTTCAAGCGGAACGATGATGGCGGCCATTCTTATGTCTATAAATTAAACCGTTGAAACGGTTAAATACGCCAGCATCGGCCAAAAGCCAAAAGCCATCAGCTATCACGCAAGCGCCTGTCGCGCTGACAATCGCAGGTTCGGACAGCAGCGCCGGCGCCGGCGTTCAGGCGGACCTGAAAACCTTTTCCGCTCTTGGTGTTTATGGATTAACCGCCGTGACCTGTATCGTCGCGGAAATTCCCGGCAAAGTTTCGCGGATTGAGCCAGTTAGCGCGGGAATGGTTCGCGAGCAAATCAAAGTGCTCGCAAAAAATTTTCCGATCGGCGCGATCAAGACCGGCCTACTTTGCTCCCCGAAAATCATTTCCGCGGTCGCCAGCGCGATACGGGAAATTAACGGAATGTTTGCACGACGGATTCCGCTCGTGATCGATCCAGTCATTGTCGCCACGAGCGGCGATCCACTTCTTAAACCGGAAGCAATTGAAGTGTACGAGAAGGAATTGTTTCCGCTCGCCAGCTTGATTACGCCAAACACCGATGAAGCACAGCGTTTGGTTGGAATACAAATTAAAGATCGGCAATCGATGCGTGGCGCGGGAGAGGAGTTACAGAGAAAATTTGGAACTGCCATCCTTCTCAAGGGCGGTCATATGCCAGGCAAGCACGCTGTCGATCTACTCTTCACCGATGGTAAGGTCGGCGAGTTCTCAGCGCCGTTTGTGCGCGATGTCGCAACGCACGGTACCGGCTGCACCTATTCAGCGGCCATTACGGCCGGGCTTGCGTCGGGTTTATCGCTTGAAGAGGCTATTCAGCGAGCGAAGAAATTCGTGACCCAATCAATCGCCCGACATTTTAAGTGGAGGTTGGAAACGGGGAAGGTTGTCGACGCGCTCAGACATTCAATTTGAAGTGGCAGAGCACGACCGCCGCTCGCGCCGCAATTCTGCACGAACGCGTCGGCGATCTGTTCCTATCAAATGGATTTCACGCGCTCTCTTTTTCGCGCTTCTTTTCCCAACGTCTTAACTCCATCGCTTCGAACGCAGCCGCAGTTTCCGCCTGTTTTTTGCTGCGGCCGGTCCCCCGGCCAAGAACAATCCCCTCCCAAACGACCTGCGAGACAAATGTCTTTTCATGTTCCGGTCCACTCTGGGAAACTAATTCATAGACCGGACTCTGCGGCGAAATGCTTTGCAACAGCTCCTGAAGATCCCCTTTAGGATTGATGTCGACCGGCTTCGCCGCCAGTTCCTCGAGATCCCCGCGAGTCTGCGTTAAAATGAATTTTTTGGCGACCTCGAGCCCGCCATCGAGATAGAGCGCGCCGATGAGCGCTTCGAATGCATCGGCCAATGTGGATGTTCGCTCCCGGCCACCACTGGTTTCTTCGCCGCGTCCCATTAAAATGTAACGTCCCAGGTCTAGCGTGGCAGCGTGCATCCTTAATGCTTCGCGAGAAACCAGCCGCGAACGCAATTTGGTTAATTGTCCTTCGGCTTCGCCTCGGAAATTGCGAAACAGATATTCGGTAATCACGAGTTGGAGAACGGCGTCGCCCAGGAACTCCAGGCGTTGGTAATCAAAATGATAATGTTGCGCCTCATGTCCCAAGCTGGGGTGCGTCAGTGCTTCCGCCAGCAACAGCGAATTGCGGAATTTGTAACCGATGCGTTCTTCGAGCGGTGTCACATCCCTGTCATTCTGAGCGAACTCGCAGATTACTATAGTTCGCTCACGGAGGACAAGGCTCGGGATAACAAAGAACCTAATGTAAGACGACCTGTCCACGAAGCAGTCCGCCTTATCGGCTTTGATAAACCTCCAGTGAGGTGACCACGTCCAACGCGCGTTGCAACACTGGATCGTGAGGCGGTGGTTTTTCGGGCGCGCGGCCCCGGCGTTGCTGGGCCGCCTCCGCTGCTTCAACCTCTGGATTTGTTCCGGCCAACAGCGCCGCTTCATTCATATGCGGCCGACCCGCTTCGTAAAGAAACGGGCCCATTCCTTTTTCGCCGCTTAATTGAAAAATCTGTCGCTTGTCTGCCATAGATATCTCAACAGGCAAATCTGGCTTAACTCCTTCCGGAAATAATGAGCGGCCCTCGGGCGAAATCATTTCAGCGACGGCAACATGCAAAATTTTGCCATTCGGCAATGGCAAATCGGAGTATTCGGCCGCGCGACCGGCAGTCGGTTGTCCGATAACCAGAGCCTTGTCGTGAATCCGTAACGCAGCGGCAATCGCTTCGGCTGCGCCGGCCGTGTCCCCATCGGCGAGCACCATCACCAAGCCGCGAAATTCCGGAGCACGATCAGAATTAAATACGCGATCCTGACGTCCCGCGGGTTTCCGCAACGTAAATATCGTTTTGCCCTTGGGACAAAACCGCTTTGCAAATTCCGCGGCCAACGGCAAATCAGTTGTGGCCTCACTCGCGCGAAGATCAACAACGAGCGCATTCACTTTTTTCGCAGCGAAAGCGCTGAGACTCTTATCCAGAGCCTGAAGATTTGCGCTGTTTAATGACCCAAGCCGCACGTACCCGATGTGCCCTGCAATCGTCTCGCCATAAAACGCGCTCGGAGGCACCGCCGGCGCGCTCTCCTTGCCAGGCAAAAGCATTACCCCGCGCGGCAAGCGTACGATTAGGCCTTGAACAGTTGCGCGAGTTAACTCCGTATCGGTGATTGCGTCAGGATCTGAGAAATTATTTTTCAGCAGCGTAATGACAGCCTGCAGATCGGCCGGCCCTAACGAATTCACTAGGTCTTCTGTAGTGGGCGTGGCTGACGGCAAAGCAACCGGCAGTACAGGCGATTTCAATGGCGCCTGTGGTGTTGTGCCGGGTGGCGTTTGAGCGGGTAACCTCGGCGCCGGCGACTGCGCGGCGAGGTTGGAAGCGAAGACAAAAGTGGCAAACGTGGCCTGCAAAAATCGAGAGATCACGATAATTTCTCGATGTTAGCCGCAACAGCACTTAGAGCAATGTCGCGCCTGTACTGACAGTTCTCGAAATGAATCCTGGAGACGGCATCGTATACGCGTTCCCGCGCGTCTTCGATGGTTAACCCAAGTGCAGTGACTGCGAGAACACGGCCCCCCGCAGTCTTAAGTTCCCCGGCGGCGCGTCTGGTACCGGCATGGAAGATCTGGACATCTTCGAGCTTTGCTGCGTTCTCGAGTCCCGAGATCGATTTTCCAGCTTCGTATTTGCCAGGATACCCGGCAGACGCCAGTACGACCGTGACCGCAGCGCGCATATCCCATTCAATCGCGCAGGTGTCGATCTTTCGATCAATCGTCGCTTCCAACAGCGGCAATAGATCTGATTTCATGCGCGGCAACAGCGCCTGCGTCTCCGGGTCGCCGAAACGACAGTTGAACTCCAACACACGCGGGCCTTCGCTGGTGATCATCAAGCCGGGATAAAGAAGCCCGCGAAACTGGATTCCCCCGCGCAGGAGCCCGCGCAGCAGCGGCCGCATAATTTCCGCCTCGAACGGAGCTTGCAATTTTCTGTTCCAATTATTGGCGGGACTGAAGGCGCCCATCCCGCCCGTGTTCGGCCCCTGGTCGCCGTCCAACGCGCGCTTGTGATCGCGCGCCGATTCCAGCAAAAGATAATTCTTTCCGTCTACCAGCGCGTGCAACGAGCATTCCGTCCCGCGCAAGACTTCCTCGATCACGATGCGCCGGCCCGCGTTGCCAAAGCGACGTTGATTCATCATCTCCTCGATGGTCGATCGTGCTGTGGCAGTATCAGCCGCAACGATTACCCCTTTGCCGAGCGCCAGGCCGTCCGCTTTGATCACCACGGGAAATTTCGCTCGCTCACAGTAACGAAGCGCCTCGCTGCTGTTGGAAAATATGCTCGCTTCCGCTGTGGGAATCTTTTGCGCGCGCATCAGTTCTTTTGCGAAAATTTTGGACGCTTCAATGCGGGCGGCGGATTTCGTCGGACCAAACGCGCGCAATTTTTCAGCCGCAAACAGATCGACAATTCCCGCGGCAAGCGGATCGTCCGGGCCGACCACCGTTAAATCGACACGATTTTCCTTCGCAAACCGAACGAGCGCCTCCAAATCACTCGCGGGAATCGGGATATTCTCTCCAATTTCGGCAGTGCCCGCGTTTCCGGGTGCGCAGAAAATACGCTCCGAGTGGGAAGATTGCCGCAGTTTCCATGCAAGCGCATGTTCGCGGCCGCCGCTGCCAATGACTAAAATTTTCATGGGAAATTGGTTTGACTGTAGAGGCAGCCATACCGGCTGCAAAGCGTTCGAAATCGCAAGCGGCACGCCTACCGTTCCAGTCAGGGCATTATCATTCCGACCGCGATTCAGCCGGTAGGATCGACAACTCCAATTTCTCGGTGCGCCGAATGACCGTGAGACTGGCGCTGACACCGATTTGTTCGCCGACCAAGACCTTGTGTAGATCGTGCACGCTCCCGATTGGCTGGCCATCGAACGCTACAATCAGATCGCCCTCGCGCAGTCCAGCGCGCTTGGCGGGACTGTTCTTCTCAACCGAAACAACCAGCACACCCGTCTCAAGCGGCAAACCATAAAATCGCACAATCCGCCGGTGAATCGGCACATTCTGTCCGGCCACACCAATGTAGCCGCGCCGGATTCGTCCGTCGCGGATCAGCCATCCAGCGACCAGTTTCGCCGTATTGCTGGCGATGGCGAAGCAGATGCCCTGCGCAGGTCGGATCATCGCCGTGTTCACGCCTACCACTTCACCGGCTGAATTGACCAGTGGGCCACCGGAGTTGCCTGGATTCAGAGCGGCATCCGTTTGAATAATGTTGTCGATCAACCGGCCAGATTGCGCATGCATCGAGCGGCCGAGCGCGCTGATCACCCCTGCAGTCACGCTTGCTTGAAAACCGAGCGGATTTCCGATCGCGATCACCAATTGGCCGACGCGCAAATTCTCGGAGTCGGCGAGACGCACATGGTTGAGTTGCGGCGCATCGATTTGAATGACCGCCAGATCGGTGTCGGGATCATCGCCTTTTAATTGCGCCGGATATTCGCGCCCATCTGGCAGATTTACAGTAATGGCACTTGCCTCATGAACCACGTGGCTGTTGGTCAGGATGAATCCATCCGGCGTGATAATGAAACCCGAGCCGTTTCCGCTGAGTTCCCGCGTTCCGCGCCTGACCTTGATGCGTTGTTTGACGTCAATGTTAACAACGGCTGGCGCGACACGTGCGACAGCACTCACCACACTGCGCGAATACGCATCGAGCAAGGCGGAATCGTCTCGCGCGATTGTGGCCGCTTCGGCGTATTCGTCCGTCGGCTTTGCACCAGTTCCAGAGTCCGTCTCGTTTAAAAGAAAATCCATCGACAGAGCGTTTTCCTTGAGAAGAGATGTGATTGCCATGGAGTAAATTTCGGACGACCAAACTCGGAGTCAACTACATACGTCTGGTGCCTATACACATTTTCTTGAACGTTACTCTCCGCTTGCACCTGCAAGGCCGTTGTTTTACATAGAAGCATGCAAAAGGGCTCGTCTGTCCCTTCTGTGCTGGACGCGCAGTGTCCGTCTCGGCTGGTGCTCGACCGAATTGCTGATAAATGGACCGCTCTGATCATCCAGATTCTCGCACGCGGGACGATGCGTTATGCCGCGCTGCAGCGGGAGATCGGAGGCATTTCACAAAAAATGCTTACCCAAACGTTGCGCAGCCTCGAACGCGACGGCCTGGTGCAACGCACTGTTCATCCAGTCGTTCCGCCGAAAGTAGAATACTCTCTCACGAGATTGGGTCGAACGTTGATTGAGCCGTTGCATGCGCTTTGCCGCTGGTCTGAAAAACACCTGGCTGAACTTCATGCGAATCGAGCGCGGGCAAAGGCTGTAGCCACGGCCGCTGACCGCGCTTAATTGTAATGATTGATGATAGGGACATCGCGCCGCGATGTGTCGCCTCGGCGACCGCAGCGCACCGTCTGTACCTCACTTCATCCAATCACACCACAGAAAGAGATCGAGATCGTCTGCTAATTGCCAGAAGATAAAGAGTAAAGAAAAACCGTATCGTGCCGGCCATTGCCTCGCAGGTCCGCCCAATTCCACCGCGCAGGCTTTGAGTTCCTGTTCAAAAAACTGAGCTATACGAGAGCGCACTTTAGTAGTTAGCCGAGGCTTGTTTCCGCTGGCATCACTGTTGTGATCTGCCTTCAATCGGCCGCTTGGCTTTTCCGGATCGGCGCCCAAAAATTTGACTATTGAGCGCCGCAGCTCCGCGGGATTTCTCTCGAGATCATCGAAGAAGTAAACGCGAAAGAGTTCCGCGCGAACATAGCGCTTCCAGCGCGCGACGATCTTGCTGGGATGCGAACGCAGAAGCACCCCGGGATTCAGCAAATTCCGAATCACTTCGTCAATGTCAGTTGCGTCAAACGGGCTGATATTCCGCAGGCGCACGCCCATCGATAACTGCGACCATGCTCGCTCGACGGGATCACGAGCCAGAAAGATTACTTTTAAATTCGGAAAGTAACTGACGATTCGCTCAATCACCTCGTCATTCAGCATCGAATATGCCGGGGTAATGTCACCCGAGAGCAGCGCCTCCTTCGCTGCGAATAGTCGGGCATAAAGCTCCAAGTCGAGATGCGATCGAGCACTGAGGCGCTTGATGCTTTCGAGAAACCTAAGATCGCGGCCATCCCGCGCGCGTGCAGAAGCTACGGACGGAGTCCTGCTCAATTCATCGAAATAATGCAGCTCCTTAACCGGGGGCATCCAGAAATCGGGATGCTCGACAAGTTGCCGATAAAGCCACGAAGTTCCAGCTTTTTGAGCTCCCACGCACAAGAAATCCGGGCATGCATCACCTGCTGCATAGCACTCGTCTTCTACATTACGATCCTCGCTGGCGCGAGATTTGAGTGGCCAAGTCCAACGCACGTCGCATTATTTTCCGTTGTGAACTCGAAAAGCAAGCCGGGAGCGCGGCTTGCGACAATCGTCGGTGGAGCTGAAAATTGAAACGAATGGAGAACAAGCCCCGTTATCGCATCTTTCTTCTCTCACCCGCTTACGCCGGAGGTCAACGAGCGCGGATGATCCTCAGCGAACGGGCGCAATTCGAACTCGCGCGAAAACTGCGCGGCAAAAAGGGCGCGCCAATCGCGGAGGTATTCGAACCAATAGAGCTAAACCGGCGTCAGAGTGCAAGGTCCACCTCCGCCCGGCTCCCGCTAGAATTGTTTTGCATCACACGCCGGTGTGAGCCTATCGTGAACCCTCTGAGTTATGGACGTGAGTGGTACCATCCGGTCGATTCTCAATCAGAAGAGCGAGGATGTTTTTTCGATTTCACCCAACGCGACGGTTCTCCAAGCGGTTGAAATGATGGATGCGAAGAACGTGGGCGCACTACTGGTGATGGATCAGGAGCGGCTGGTGGGAATCATTTCCGAACGCGATTACACGCGCAAAGTGATGTTGCGTGGCAAGCGATCAAGGGAAACGAAAGTGGCTGAGATCATGTCAACCAATGTAACTGTTACGCATCCACGTGAGCCGGTGGAAAACTGTCTGCGTCTGATGACCGACAAACATATTCGGCATTTGCCCGTGGTCGAGAGCGACAAAGTTGTGGGTGTGATCTCAATCGGTGACCTGGTTAAGCACGTCATTTCCTGCCAGAGCGCAGCTATCGCGCACCTGGAACACTACATCCACGGCGGATACGTAGGGTGAACTCATGAATTTGTAGGGCGTCTGTGTCAGCCCCGAAAGCTTTCGGGGTTCACACAAACGCCGCTACAACTTCCAAACTGTTTTCCCACCGGCGATCGTCCGCACCGCGCGCCCTTTGAGTGTCCAGCCGCTGAACGGTGAGTTGCGCGAGGCTGATTCAAACTGATCGACCCTGACTTTCCATTCCAATTCAGAATCAATCAGCGTCACATCGGCTCGCGCGCCGATTGATAACGTGCCGGCGTCGATCTTCAATAAACGCGCCGGCTCGACTGTGTACATCTCGATTAGCCGGGCGAGATCGATCTTGCGAAGTTTGTGCACGAGCAGATCGAGAAATAACCCGAGCTCAGTCTCTAGTCCGATAATGCCAAACGGCGCGGCATCGAATTCCACTTCCTTTTCAAAATCGGCATGCGGCGCATGATCAGAACATAGGATCGACAAAGTTCCGTCGGCGATGCCTTCCACGAGTGCATCGATATCCGTCTGCGAGCGCAGCGGCGGATTCACTTTGTAGTTCGTATCAAAATTTTGGATCGCTTCGTCGGTTAGCGCGATGTGATGCGGGCAAACCTCGCCACTTATTTTTATGCCGCGCGCCCGCGCTTCGCGCACCAATCGCACACTTCCGGCTGTAGTGAGGTGCTGGCAATGAATCGGATGATCGCAAAGTTCCGCGAGCAAAATGTTGCGCATTACTATCGCTTCTTCGCCGGCCGCGGGCCAGCCCGGCAACCCGAGGAGCGTGCTCCAGTAGCCTTCGTGCACGACGCCATTGCCGACCAAATTGTAGTCCTGACAATGATCGAGCACGGGCAGATTAACCATACGCGCGTATTCGACCGCGCGTCGCATCACCTCGTGATTTTGAATGCAATGACCATCATCCGTGATCGCTACAACGCCAGCCTGCGCGAGGGACCCGATCGGCGCGAGCTCCTCCCCTGCGAGATTTTTTGAGATTGCGCCGGTTGGCAGAACCTTCACGCACGCGATGGCGGAGGCCCGATCTTTGATCCACGCAATCGTGCTCGGATTGTCCGGGACAGGCGACGTATTCGGCATGCAAACAATGGTGGTGAATCCGCCGGCCGCGGCCGCACGCGCGCCCGACTCAATCGTTTCCTTGTGACTGAATCCAGGCTCGCGCAGATGCACATGCATATCGATCAAACCGGGGCAGACGATGAGATTGCTCGCGTCGATCTGTTCAATTTCGGATGGCGGACTGCGGATTGCTGATTGATCCGTAATTTTTCCGTCGACGAGCAAAAGATCGGTAATTTCATCCCGCTTGTTTGCCGGATCGATCACGCGACCGTTGCGAATGATGGTTGCGCTCATGCAGGAACGTTGATTCGGGGAGCGCGAGCATTCTGCTCGCACTGTCCGGCATGTTGCCGGACGGAATCTCTGCTACGCGCAGCGTCATGATTTTGCTCATGCTGTCGAACACGCATTGAGTTCGCGGCAGAATGCCGCGAACAGCAGGCAACATGCCCACGCTCCCCATTCCAGTCTGCAAGCCTCGCTTCCATTAACTCGCGATTCCTCCGCACAAATAGAGAACGGCCATGCGCACAGCGAGACCGTTCGTGACCTGATTGAGAATGACGCTTTGCAGGCCGTCGGCTACTTCGCTATCGATCTCGACTCCGCGGTTGATGGGGCCCGGGTGCATGATCAGGCAATCCGGTTTCAAAAGTTTTGCGCGTTCTTTGGTCAGGCCAAACAACCGAATGTATTCGCCGAGCCCGGGAAAATATTCTCTGCGCTGGCGTTCGTGCTGAATCCGCAAAAGGTTTACGACATCGGCCTTGGGCAGCACGTCATCAATTCGATACGAAACCTCGACACCCAGTTTTTCAAACTCGTGCGGCACGAGCGTGCTCGGGCCCACCAGTGTCACACGCGCGCCGAGCTTTAGCAGACCGAAAATGTTTGAGCGCGCGACGCGACTGAATAAAATATCGCCAATGATCGCCACGTGCAGCCCAGCGATTTTTCCTCTGCGCTCGCGAATCGTGTAAAGATCGAGAAGCGCCTGCGTTGGATGCTCGTGTGCCCCATCGCCGGCATTGATCACGCTAGCTTTCAGCCGGTTTGCCAAAAACTGCGGCGCGCCCGCGGAACTGTGGCGCAGCACGAGAATGTCAGCGTGCAATGCCTCCAGATTGCGCGCGGTGTCTTTGAGCGTTTCGCCCTTGGTCAGACTAGACGTCATCGCCGAGATATTGATCACGTCTGCGCTTAGTCGAAACGCAGCCAACTCGAATGAGGTGCGCGTGCGCGTGCTTGGTTCCACAAAAAAGTTGACCAACGTTTTTCCACGCAGCGCTGGGACTTTCTTGATCTCGCGAGTGCCGACTTGCTTAAACGCGTTGGCAGTCTCGAGAACGAAATTGATTTCATCTGCCGACAACTCGCGCAGCCCGAGAAGATCTTTGCGTGTCCAGCGTGTGGTCATATTTGGGGAGCGCACGCGTCTCGCGTGCTGGTTTCGGAGTCGCGCCGAAACGAACTTTGCCTGTGTATCAACACGTCTGAAGTTGTGAACATCGAAGAAAAGTCCGCGATCGCGGGGACGCGCTCGCCACCACGCGGGACGCGTGCGCTCCCCAGAATTTCTGTTCGCGCGTTCATTCTCTTTCCAGCCAGACCGCGTCCGGTTCGTTATCGGTTTCTTGCAGGCGGACCTGAATTTGTTCGCGCGTCGCGGTCGGCAAATTCTTGCCGACGTAATCGGCACGAATGGGCAGCTCCCGATGGCCTCGATCCACCAGCACTGCGAGCTGGATGCGTGCCGGTCGCCCGAATGAACTGATTGCGTCCATTGCGGCGCGAACAGTGCGGCCAGTGTAAAGAACATCATCGACGATGATGACCGTCCGCTCCTCGAGTGGCAGCGGAAGTTTCGACGCGCGCACTACCGGTAGCTCTGCACGCGTTCCGACGTCGTCGCGATGCATTGCTACGTCGATTACGCCGGTCTCAACGTCGATGTTTTCGATCTCGCGGATGAAAGCCCCAATGCGCCGCGCGATCTCCACACCTCGCGACGGAATTCCGGCGAGCACGACCTTCTCAAGCTGCGGGTTTCCCTCAATAACTTCATGCGCAATCCGTCGCAGCGCGCGCCGAATTGCCTCCGCGTCCAGAACTGGGACCGCGGCAGATGCTGTTTGTTTAGTTCCTTTCATGCGTTTCCTTGGCGACCTCACGGGACCGCGTTAAAGGAAAAAATTTAGGAGGCGGACTTTTCGGTGCGAGCCTCCTTTCTTCGCCGCTCTCGCCAATTGGAGCGATGTTTCACGATCCAATCAAGCAAGGCTCTTTCGAAGCCGATGTCTCCGCCGGCTTTTTCGCTCTCGATCCACTTGTGCTTCAAAATCTCCGCGCGCTCAGCAAGGAACTCCTTGTAGAGCGCTGAATCCTTGACGAATTGAGCTTGATCGTCTTCCGAAGACGGCATCTCGGGTTCTTCTTTCATAAAACTTACGGCTAGTCAATAAAATTAAACACCGGAATTCGACGAGAGAATCGCGAAATTTATTTAGCTTCTGTCTGCATCGGACACTGCGGATGCATCGCTACGGCAGAGTCTTACGAATATTTTCGGCGATCTTTTTGAACTCGGCAGTCACAGGCGATTGTCGATCTTCGCTTGCGATCGGAATACCGCGATCGCCGGACTCGCGCGTGGCGATATCAATGGGAATCTGACCGAGCAGGGGAACTCGCAAGCGCCTGGCTTCCCGTTCGCCGCCACCGCTTCCAAAAATATCGTAGCGTTTGCTGTCGGATGGCGAGACGAAATAACTCATGTTCTCGACGAGTCCGAGCACAGGGACGTTGACCTTGTCGAACATGGTAGCAGCCTTGCGCGCGTCAATAAGGGCAACTTCCTGTGGCGTAGTGACGATGATCGCTCCCGAAAGGGCGACCGTTTGCACAATCGTAAGCTGGATGTCTCCGGTGCCGGGAGGAAGATCGAGCACCAGATAATCCAACTCGCCCCATTCGACCTGCCGCAGAAATTGCTGCGTGTAGCGCGTCACCATCGGTCCGCGCAAAATCGCCGGCGACGTGTCGTCGAGCAGAAATCCCATCGACATGAGTCGCAACCCGTATTGCTCGATCGGGACGATCTTGTTTTCCTCCGTGGCGGTGGGCCGCTCTCGCGTGCCGAACATGAGGGAAATACTCGGGCCGTAAATGTCGCAATCGCACAAGCCCACGCGTGCACTGGTTTGTTCCAGTGCGACAGCGAGATTCGCCGCGACGGTCGATTTGCCGACGCCGCCTTTACCGCTCGCCACCGCAATAACGTGCTTGATACCCGGAATGCGCATCCCCCCCATGCCCGCGCCTGCGCCGGCTGGTGGTGCGTGGATGTCGATCAAAACTCTGGCGCTGCGAACTCCTGCTATGGCTCGCAATGCACTTTCCGCATCGTTCTTAATCGCTGCTGGAACATTTGGGTCGTTCGTCGCCAATGCGAGCTGCACTTTTACCTCGCCATTATCGATGTGGATCGACTTCACCAATCCGAAGGAAACGATATCGCGAGTGAAGCCGGGATATTTCACCGACTTCAACGCAGTCTTCACCTGCTCCTCCGAGATCGACATGCTTGAACCTTACGTGCGCCGCGCCAAACGTAAACGGGGCGCTGGGTTATCGCTCCTGATAGTCCAGTTTGTAGCGAATCTGATAATCGCTTCCGCCAGATGGGCGAGTAGGTTGCCCGCCGGCTTTCGCGACGAAGTCCGGGTTTTGCCACTCGGACCAGGCGCGGTATTTCGCCCTCATAGGATTGGCTGGCAAATGGAGCTGGAAGATTCGGTCTTCACCGCCGGGAAATTTCAGGACGAAGAGGCGCCTAGAGGTGCGAAAATAAAGTTCGACGTAACCAGCGCGCACGCTCGGGTTTTCAGGTGCATCCGTGTGCCAGTAACCCGGCATCGGCATCCGATTGCGAGGTGTGTCCAGCTCCGGCTCAACTTTGGCAAGACTTTCGATAGACTGGCCAGCCGGCGGTTTAACTTCAAACTCGAGCAGCGGCGTCGGCCCATTGATGTTCAAAACATGCGGTTGAGCCGCATACCAAATTCCGAAACCAGATGCAGCGATTGCTGCGATCGAGAGACAAACGATGACTAATCCGATGAACAGCCAAATGCTCCTCACGCCACGCCAGTAAAGCGCGAGAAGAATCGAGACTGGGGTGACGATGAACGTCACGATTAGCGCAATCGCCACAGCAAAATAGCCAGCCTCTCCTTCAAATGTAGAGACATGAAATGCGGCCGCCAAGGCCGAGCCGAGACCGAAGCCGAGGAACAGCCCAGCCCCAATGCCGATAATTCCTCCGATAATTCCGAAAAGAATTGCGCTAATGGAGAGTTTATTTATCGCGATCTTCACGGGAATGATCAGGGCGAACTCGCCGCCGTCGGCCGCTGGAGAAGATCGATCCGTTGATCCGTTTTTGCGATTTCCAGGACAAGTCCTGAATAGTTCCACCGGCCAAGCGACTTCGTTGCCGCTACGTAAATTGTTCCTTTTCCCTTTGGACCGGAGACGGGAATGGAGAGATTCGCTTCACCGGACGCGCCGTTGACGTTCGTGTTTCCCGAGAGAAGAAATCCCTCTGTAATAGGCGAACCAAGCGCCTCGATGACAGCAGGGTGCGCCTTGGCCCGGGTCAGCGCATCTTTGTAAACATCCGTCGATTTCACTGCGCTGAATACGATCAGGACGACTGCGGCCACAAAAGCGACGAATAACACGGCTATGCTGAAGCACCCAACCGGGACGAACCATTTCCAATTCCGCTTCCACCAGTTTGGTCTTGGCGTCGGAGAAACTGCTGACGGTGTCTGCTCCACGGGGTCTTTGTACGTCGGAGGCGAAGTCCTTGGCAACCACTCTCTTCTCTGCGATCTGCGCTTGACGGGTCACGCTGCCGCAAGGCAGGATGCCGGCCATGAAACTACAACACTCTCTCCGAATTGTTTTCGCAGGCGCTTTGATAGTGCTGATGGGCGCGTGCGCAATCGCTCCCACATCCGGCCCGGCTGCTCTCGTCGGCACATGGACCAACACGCTCGGCACGGTGTGGACAGTTAACCCCGACGGAACATTTCAGGTCGATCTGGACAAGAACGGCAAACCCGACGTATGGGGCCACTACACGGTATCCGGCGATACACTTATGATAAGCGAGGTGCGGGGGAAGACCCCGAAAGCCTGCAAGCAACCGGCCACCTACAAGTTCAACCGAATGGGTGACCAATTGCATTTCACGCTTGTGAGTGACAAGTGCAAACTACGCATCCAAAACGTGACGCAGCCTTGGACGAAAAAATAGATGCTGGCGATTGAGGTCAATCGCCCTTATCCAATCAGCCGCAGATAGATATCTTCGAGCCGTCGCGCCTGCGCGTGGAGATCGAAATCTTTTCGAACGACCTCAACGCCGTTGCGCGCGTTCTTCGAAAGGGAAGTTGGATCTTGCACCGCAGTTAACAATGCGCACGCCAGCTCTTCGTGATTGCGCTCAGGCACGAGGACACCGCTAGCACCGTTCTCGATTGCTTCGGGAATGCCGCCGTGCTCGGTTGCAAATACCGGTAGACCGGTGGCCATTGCTTCGAGCATCGAATTTGGAACGCCTTCCTGATTTCCGTCACGACCCATCTGGCTCGGGTGAAGAAAAATGTGTGACCGATAATAGATCTCGCGCAATTGCTCCTGCGAAACAAAGCCTGTGAATGAAACGTGCCCTTGGATGTTTAGTTCGCGCGCCAGTTTCTGAAGTTCGCCGAGCAACGGCCCTTCTCCGGCAATCGTCAGGGTCGCATTCGGATATTGCCTCAGAAAAACTGCGAAAGCGCGAAGGGTAACCGGCAGACCTTTCTTCTCGATCAAGCGGCCAGCTTGCACAAGCCGCCATTCGGCGTTTTTTGGGAAGCTTCGTTCGCGGAAAGGAAATTCCTCCAGTGGAATTCCGGTGCGTTGAACTTCAATCTTCTTTGGGTCACAACCAAGATCGGCAATTGCGCGCCGCAGCGATTCTGAGCGAACCAAAACCAGCTTCACTGCAGCGAGCATCTCCCGCGTGGCTTCTCGATAGGCCGGCTTGTTCATGTCGACCGTGACGTCGGCGCCGTGAAAGGAAACGATTGATGCATTTTTCCACGCGCGAATTAGCGGCAGCAGATGGACTGCGATTTGACCGAAGTAAATGTGCAAAAGGCGAGCGTCGATTTCATTTAGGACGGGCAGCAACGCGCTCAACTCTGCGTCCGAAATTTGCCACGGAATGTCGCGCAGTTGCCTGAACCACAAGCGCCGCAGGAAATGCGCTGCCGGCTTTGGGACAATTTCGACCGCCTCAAATGGGAAGCGCCCGGTTTGCTCCCGTTTCTGCGCAATCACGACCGGAGCGCATCGCCTCAGCGCAGTGATCTGCCGGTAGATGTGGAACATCTCCGGTTTCAGAAACGTCGCGCAATAACAAGCGATGACCGGGCGTGACTCGGGAGAAGTACTCAATGCCGAAGGTTAGACGGTCAGCGTTCAACGTCCAACTCCGAAAGCTTTCGCGAGCTCAAGTCGAAAACTGTGCGCGCACCTCCGCTGGCACGCGTGTCGGCCGGCCGGTATGCGCATTGATTGGGCACCACAGCGTACGAGCCTTTGATAAGAGCTGGCCGTCGCTATTGCGCCGGATTTCGGTGAACCGTTCGAACGTAAGCCGAGCGGCTTTGCGGACCCAGGTGCGCAAGATGATTTTGTCCTCTAGCGCGGCGGGATTTTTGTAGTCGATCTCGTGCCGCAGAACGACCCAGCCGATAGTCTTCTGTGCGTCCGGAGTAGCGACCGCTCGCCAATGCGCAGTGGCAACATCCTGGATCCACCGCAGGTAAACCGTGTTGTTCACGTGCTTTTGCTCGTCGATATCACTGGGCAAAACTGCAACGGTCATTTCGAAATGCGCGGACATCGGGAGCGAGAAGTGAGAGGTTACTAATCGGTCGGAACGCTGAGAGCTAAGAGTTCATGAAAAAGTAGCACAGCGGCGAAAATACCCTACAAACTTGAGCAGCTATTGGGGTACTATCGCCTCTCAATGAACGAGCAAGATGAAGAGATCGCGTCAACATTGCCGGAGGACTTGAATGCGCTGCCGCGGCTCGGCGGATTTCGTCTGCGCGGCATAGAGATGACGCGGCTGGAAACTTTCATCGACGCAGCCTTCGCATTTGCAATCACGATGCTGGTAATCGCCGCGCAGCAAATCCCGGACGATATCAAAACGCTCCTGGGCGCTTTCAAAAACGTCCCGGTCTTTATTGCGAGCATCATCGTTCTCGGAATTTTTTGGCGAGGGCATTGGTTATGGAGCCGGCGGTATGGCCTTGAAGACGGCGTTTCGATCTTCATTAGCTGGGCGATGATTGTCACAATCTTGATCTATATGTACCCGCTGAAAGCGATTTTTAGCTCCATGTGGTTTTTGCTCAGCGGCGGTCGAGTAGGCCACCCACTGGGGGCTCATTCCGATTCGCAAGCGCGAGCCCTCTTTGCGATCTTTGCGCTCGGGTTTACTGCCATCGCACTGGAGGTGGTGCTGTTGAATCTGCGCGCCTGGCAATTGCGAGAGCCGTTAAGGTTGAATGCAAAGGAAGGGTTGATCACATTCTATGAGGTAACGGGATGGTGCATTCCGGTCGGCGTTGGAATCATTTCGCTTGTCCTGGCTCTGACACTGCCGACAGAGCAGATCGCTTGGAGCGGCTGGGTTTATTTCTCGATGGCCATTCTTGTACCCCTGCATTCTACCTATCGCAGACGGAGAATCGAGCAGATGGAGAACGTTAGAAGTCTGTCAGCTAATGTGAAAGCGTCGCATTAATTCCTGGCGTGCTTCCATCGCGAGCTCTGGTTGCATTCGACTGAGCACCTTTTCCCGGCGCTCCGGATCCATAGCTGCCAGTTCGCGCACCAGCTTGTCGCGTGTTTTCCATTTCGCATACTTGCTCCAGCCGATGCCAACTGCGAGAAGCGCGGAGATGGTCCAAACGGTAATGTCCGTTGCGGTCACGAGCAGAATAAAGGAGCGAAAACTGTTAGAGACAACCGACGAAAACCAGTCTTCCTTTTTCGGAACAGAGTTCAAGCCACGATGTTAGAGAACAACACTGGTTGACGCTGCCAACGTGGGGAGGAGATTTTTCTGATGCACGTGGACCGAGCAATTTTCGCCGTTGTGTGCATTCTTGTGCTCGCGAGTAGTGCACCCTTAGCGCGGCCTCAGGATGCGACTTCGGCAAATCTTCCGGAGCGCTTTGAAACTGGCGAGGCGACGCCGACCCCCAAGTCGAAAAAGAAAAATGCCGAACCCATTCCGGAAGTTGCCGGCCGAACATCAACTCAGAAGCCAGTACCTGTCACTGAGCAGACGCCCGCTGCAGAAGAACCGGCGACACCGGTCACGCCAGTAAAAAAGAAAGCTCGTGTAAAAAGGCGGACAGCTGCTGCTGCGCAACCTGAGGTGGCCAGCTTCTCGACTCCTACTTCCTTGTCGTTATCGTCCGCCCAAGCCCTGGCGGTGAGCGCTCCTTTGCCGGAGTATCCCTACGAAGCAAAGCACGCCAATGTTACTGGAAGCGGTGTTTGCGTCATGATTATCGATAATGCCACCGGGAAGGTTACCAATGCGATGATGGCGCAAAGCACGGGTAACGCGATCCTCGATAAAGTTACCACCGAGACGTTTCGAAGGTGGCGGTTTAGACCGGGAAGTGTGTCGCAGGTCCGAGTGCCGGTCACTTATGAATGAAATCGCGCTCGTTCGTTCCAGGATGAGAACAGCCAGTTTCCCGGCAATCAGCGCTCGGACTTGCTGGGATGGCCGCATTATGTGATCACGAAGAATGTATGCAGTTGAGCTCGATCGATCGAAGCGGCTCCTGGGGATCAGTGCTGCGCAACGGGTCACGGCCGAGCAAGCGAAGCTGGCCGCGCAACGCGTCGGCGAGCTATTGCAGGATGTTGCACCCGGGTTTCGCGTTCTGGCGGATTTCCGTTGGTTGGACTCAATGGATTCGGCAGCGGCGCGTCACATTGCCGAAATCATGGATGCGCTTGCCGAAAAAGGGCTCGCCTCGGTGACGCGAGTCATGCCCGATCCGCACAAGGACATCGGTCTCAACATTCTGTCGCAATTCCATTACGGACCTGAAATCCAAATCGCGACGTTCGAGACATTGGCTGATGCGCTGCAAACTATTGTGGTAGGGGAATCTTGATTCTCGCTCGACCTACTGGCGCCCACCCGCGGCTCTGTCTCCTTCTTTGACTGCGTCGGCTTCGGTCATGTACTTGCCTTTCTTCGTCGTGCCGTAAAAGCGCGAGCCTTCCCTGTGATAAACATGTGTTTCTGTGTTGACCCAAACAAGACCGTGCCCCCCGCCTGGTGCTGGCGGGTTACTTGCTACCTCAGCGGTCGCGCCTCTCGCGGGCGCTGGGCTCGTAGCCGCTGGACTGGTAGCCGCCGAACTTCTCGGTTTAAACAAATCGCCGAGCTTTGGCTTAGCAGGTGACGGTGCAGCGGTTGGGCTGGCGGCTGTTTTTGTGCGAGCATGCTTCACCTTGGGCGTGGGCGTGGGCGACTGAGCTTGCGCAATACAAGCGCCGACGAATCCGATTACAAAGACGAAAATAAAACATTTTGTTTTCATAACGGCGAGCGTAAACAACCAGCAGGTTTGCAGTCAATGCATTTCCGCGAATGATCGGACTCCAGAGCGTGATGACATCTTGCCTGACCGCCGTCCTTCCATCAACAAAGCGATTGGAGCGACTCCCGCTTGAGCCTCGCTTTTCCCTGCGCTAGCGTCTGCGTGATGCTTGAGACAATTCTGGGATGCCTCAAATGGGCTGCCGTCGGTTTCGTCGTGGCTTTTGCGCTGATGAAACTGTTCGAGGCTAGTCACATTCACGACGACATTCCCAAGCCTGCATTCAAAATACGGCAAACCAAGCGCGCGACATTCGTGTTATCGACATTCGCAGCGATGCTTTCAGCTTTGGTCTGGTTGCTGGTGCAGAAGTTGGATTGATCTGCCTTCGCCAACCAGCCTTCGTGTAAAGCTACGGCGGGTCGTGAGGCCGGGGCGTGGGGGCGCTTCGTCACCCCATGTAAAATCCGCCGTTAACATTCAAGACGTGGCCGGTGATGTATGAAGCCATCGGGGAGGCGAGGAAGAGCGCAGCGCTTACAATCTCACTTACATCACCAAGGCGGCCGAGCGGAATTTGTTTGATGAAGCTTTGTATTGTTTCCTCGGGCACGCCCTTGCTCATGCCGACGTCGATGAAGCCCGGAGCAATCGCATTCACGGTGATGTTTTGCCGCGCGAACTCGCGGGCAGAAACCTTCGTGAGCGCGATGATGCCCGCTTTGCTCGAAGAATAATTCGCTTGGCCGAACAATCCCATTTGGCCGCTGACGGATGACATGTTGATGATCCGGCCGCCGCTGCGCAGGATCGCGGCAGCTTTTTGTGTGACGATAAATGTGCCGGTGAGGTTGACTCGAATGACGCTCTCGAATTCGTCGATCGACATTTTCTTAATAGTCCGGTCGCCGATGATCCCGGAATTGTTGATGAGAATATCGAGTCCGCCATGTCGGTCTTGTATTAGCTTCATCATCGTCTCGACTTGCTGCGGCTGCGTCACGTCGCACTCAATCACCAGCGGCTCAATCAACTCGTTCGCCAGGTTCATCGCATCGGTTTTGTTCTGTCCCTGCGCGTCCGCAACGTAATTCACCACGCATTGCGCGTCGTGTGCGCCGAAAGCCTTGATCATCTCCGCGCCGATACCGCGCGAGCTGCCAGTGACCAGCACAACCTTGCCAGTGAAATCGAGAGGGTTAGCCATTTAACGATTTAATGATTTAGCGATTTAGCGATTGCAATGGTTAAATCAATAACTCACTAAATCGTTAAATTTCTCCCGATGCCTTCGCCGATTCGAATCCTGACCGCTGTCCCGATTTGCGACGGGCACGATAGCGCGATCAATACAATCAACCTTGAATTCATCCGCCAAGGGATTGAAGTGATTTATCTCGGTTATCACCGCTCGGTCGGTGATATTGTGCGCGCGGCAATTCAGGAAGATGTCCGCGCCATCGGCATCTCAAGCTACAACGGTGGTCACATCGAGTTTTTCGCGGAAGTCGTCGATCTTCTGCGCAAGAAGGGTGCGGACGACATCAAGGTTTTTGGGGGCGGCGGGGGCACTATCACGCACGAGGACGCCGCGATTATGAAGCGCAAAGGCGTGGACGAAGTTTTTTTCGCCGGCACGTCGCTCGAAGAAATGGTGAAATTTGTCCATCAGCGTTATGGCAAACCGCGAACGAAGCGGCGGCGTGCCAAATCGTCCGATCAGCAACTGGTGCACAACCTGACCGAAATTGAACAAGCGTTCGCGAGTGGCAGAAAACGCCGAACGTCCAACGCTCAACGCCGGACGTCGAAGTCAGAGACCCGCGTACTCGGCTTCACCGGACCCGGCGGAGCGGGCAAGACGACGTTAATCGATGAGCTGGTGCTGCGTTTTCTGAATCGCAATCCGAAGGGAAGGATCGCAATTCTGTCGCATGATCCGAGCGTAGTCGGCCAAGGAGCATTGCTGGGGGATCGGGCCACCATGATTAACTCGCAGGACGATCGCGTGTTCATGCGCAGCATGGCTACGCGTGGACAAGCCGGCGGACTTTCGCCGGCAACGCACGATTGCCTCGCACTGCTCGCTGGGTCGAATTTCGACTACGTCATTATTGAAACGGTGGGAACCGGCCAGGAGGCAATGCCATTTCAGGAAAATGGAACTGTTGATATGACGGTGCTAGTGATGAATCCGGATTACGGCAACCGGCTTCAGTTGCAAAAGATCGCGATGCTTGATCTGGCTGACATCGTGGTGGTGAACAAAAGCGATCTTCAACGTGCTCGCACCGCGCACACAGAAATTGAGCAACGTCTCGAACAAAACCGGCGATCACAGCAACTCATCGACACCGTGGCAAAACGCCATCGCGACCCTGGCGTTGATCGATTGTTTGACTTAATTTCGAAGGAATCTGTAGCGTCGGTCTCTGACCGCCGATCAAAAGAAAAAAGACTCTCGCAGAGCGCCGCTACAGCGAAGCGGAGGAAAAAATGAGCAAGCTCGGACAAGTCGTCGAATCGGTCGAAAAGTATAATAACTTCGTTCTCGATCAGGTAAAACGTGCGCGCACGGACGAAAAATTCGGTCGTGAACTGCTGGGACGCTGGAACGACGTCAAAGCGAAAATTCCAGTCACCCGCACGCCGACTGGATTGCCATTGCCACGGCTTGCATTGCCAGAAATCAATGAGCCAGGAGAGATTGCGCGTTATCTCTTCGGCGAAGGATTGCCGGGTGAGTTTCCGTATCTCAACGCGGCCTATCGCGAGATGTACCTTGAGCCGGTTCGGGAGATTGAAAGTTTTGAGAAGAAGTCCGGTAAGATGGACAGGAAAATTACGCAAGCAGAAGAGCCTACGCGTTTGTTTTCCGGTTTGATGCTGGCCGAGGACACGAATGAGCGTTTTCATTATCTCACGCGCCATCAGCGCACTCACAGACTCAGCACCGCGTTCGATGGGCCGACGCTTTACGGCATTGATAGCGATGCAGACGGCGTTTTTGGCAAGATCGGCGAGGGCGGCGTGGCGATCGACACGGTCGAAGACATGGTGCGGCTTTACGATGGATTCGATCTCGGTTCGCCGAATTTCTCCGCCTCGATGACGATTAGCGGCCCGGCGCCAATCATCATGGCCATGTACATCGCAGCCGCAAAACGCCGGTTCGGTCCGAAAGTTGCTCCGAAATTGCGCGGCACAATTCAGGCCGACATTTTCAAGGAAGTCCAGGCACAGAACGAAACGATTTTCCCGATCGAGCCGTCGCTGCGTTTTCTCACCGACATGGTCGAGTTCACCACGCGCGAAATGCCGCGCTGGTATCCGATTTCGATCAGCGGCTATCACATCGGCGAAGCGGGCTCTACGCCGGTGCAGCAAGCCGCTTATACGCTCTCGAACGGATTCGCTTACGCAGAGATGTTCGCCGCGCGCGGCATCTCGGTCGATCAATTCGGGCCGCGGCTTTCATTCTTTCTCGATTGCGGTCTCGACGCTGAATACATCGCACTCGCGCGCGTTTCGCGCCGCATTTGGGCGATCGGGATGCGCGACGTGTTCTGTGCCGGACCGAAGGCGCAACTTTTCAAATTGCATACGCAAACAAGCGGACGCTCGTTAATTGCTGCGGAGTTTAAAAACAATCTCACCCGCACGGCCGCGGAATTAGTGCTGGCTTACATGAACGCCACAAATTCATGTCATTCGAACAGCGCAGACGAGCCATTCACTACGCCGAGCGAGGAATGGATCCGTCACGCCGCGCACGGGCAGGCGATCCTGCTGGAAGAATCCGGCATTTTCAAACACACCATGAACATGTTGAGCGGATCGCCCGGGATGAAAGCAGTCGAGCGCGCAGTAGAAACCGCCATTCTCGATGAATTCCGGGAGATCGAGCGACTCGGAGGAGTCTTGGCCGCGGTGGAAGAACGTTATCAGCGCAGCCAAATTCAAAATGCAGCGCATCGGTACGAACAGCAAATTTACGATGGCACTCGTCCAATCATCGGATTGAATCGCTACCGCGACGGTGACGACGAAATTCCGGACGTGAAACTTGCGCGCACGCCGCGCAGCAAACAGCAATTGCAGATCGATCGGCTTGCGAAATTCAAAAAGAAGAACGCGGAGAAAGCCAAACGCGCACTGGACAAACTCGCGGAAGTCGTCGAGCGCGGTGAAAACTTTTTCCCGACGTTGCTGGAAGCAGTGGAGGTTTGCTCGCTGGGCCAGATCACCGGGCGTTTGCAGGAAGTTGTCGGGCGTTTTCGCCCAATGGTGTAGGCGCATCGTAGCACAGCCATCTTGGCTGTGGGGCCCGGCGGGCGTCTCGCCTGGCCGGATCGCTCAGGACACGTAATCGGGGGATACCCGCCGTCCCGACAGGCAAGTTGCCTGTACTCCTGTTACTTCACGCGCTTGAGCTGCATATTCTGCCCGTGAAAAACGAGGCAGCGTGGATCGACTGCTCGCGTCGTTTTCATCGATACTATAACTCCGTCGCCGGCTCGGATAATCGTGCCAGTTCCGGAGTTCTTGAAACTATCTTCCCATTTGAACTCCAGAGTGTTCTTGCCGGCGATTGTTGCCTGACCTCCACCGTCCGGCGCTGCACCGTGCGCGTCGGTGTAAGCGGCATCGAAGGAAAGCTGGATGGCGGTTTCTGATTGCTCGATGCTCATTTCAAAGAGTGCCTGACCGCTGAGCAAGTTGTTGTCCGCGTACACGTCCGCCCAATTCGGCGCCGCCGACGCGGTTTTGGATGCAGCAGAGCTGAGAATAATCGAGATGAAGAAAACAACACCGCTCCACCTCATGTGGGCAGAATACGGCGAACAAAGCGTCGATAGAGTTCAAACGGACATCTAACCGCAAATGCGATCATTGAAGAGGAGTTCAACAAAAGTGATAACCTTTGATTGCGAGTAATGGCCGGCAAAGCATACATCGGCACCAGCGGCTGGAATTACAAAACTTGGCGCGACGGTTTCTACGGCGATACGCCGCAAAAACAATGGCTCCGTTTCTGCGCGGAACGTTTCACCGGCATCGAGGTCAATGGCACCTTCTACAGGCTGCAGGAGAAAAGCACGTTTAGGAAATGGCGCGACAAGACCCCGCAGGGATTTCCTTTTGCCATCAAAGGACACCGTTACGTCACGCATAACAAAAAGCTGCTGAACGTCGAAGAACCACTGATTCGATGTCGCGAATCAGCGTCGCCGCTTGGTAGGCGGCTGGCTGCTGTGGTCTGGCAGCTCCCGGCATTTTTGAAAAAAGATATTGGGCGGCTCGAGAAGTTTGCAAAAAATCTGCGGCACTGGGACAGCACGCGACACGCGATCGAGTTTCGTCACAAATCGTGGTTTGACGACGAAGTAGCCGAGTGCCTCCGGCGCCACGCGGTCGCTGTTTGCACGTCTGACGCGCCCGACTGGCCGATGTGGGAGGAAGTAACGACCGACCTCGTTTACGTCCGTCTGCACGGTCACACCCGCAAATACGCGTCCAGCTACAGTAAGCCCGCGCTCAGAAAATGGGCGTCGCGCATCCGGCGCTGGCTCAAAGAAAACCGGGCAGTGCACGTCTATTTCGACAACGACGCTGAAGGCGCCGCACCGCGAAACGCGCTTACGCTTCTCGAAATGTTGCTCTGATCCGCTTCTATTTTTCCACTTCGAGCTCGTATTCCTTCCAGGTCTCGAAACCGCCTTCCAATTCCATGACTGGAAATCCTCTGCTGGCGAGTTCCAGCGCGGCATTCGCTGCCAGATGGCATTGCTGAGTGTAGCAATAAAGGACGTTGATCTTGTCTTTCTTAAGCCCTTGCGCGCTGTCCCATTTGTCCTTCGGCAGATTCACCGCGCTCGGGATGTGGCCCTTGGCGAAATCCTCCGCCGCGCGCACATCTATGACGTTGATGTTTTCATCCTTCAACATCCGGTTCAGTTCCACCGGGCCGGTGGTGAAGGTCATTTTCTGTTCGAAGAATTCTCTCGCTTTTGCTGGATCTTGAAATCTCATTTTTTAAATCCTCCCTTTAAGTGTTTCGAAACATCCGGCGTGTGCGGTTTCATCTTTTGAATTGTTCTGACAATTCGGAGACGAGTTGTTCCCGATTGTCCGGGCGAACTTCGATGAGAGCGAGATCGCGGCGCTTCTTGATCGCGTCGGTGAACGGGAAGGGTCGCGCAGTGATCGTACCAAGAATGGGCGCGCCGCTGTCGAGCGCTTCGTGCACCACATCGCGAAAACTCGCCGACCGGATTTCCATTGGCCCGATTTCGTCAATCACAACAAGTTTCCGTGCACGGACGGCTGCGCGGAGTGCTTCAACGCCGATAATCTCGAGCGCGGACAGATCGAGTCCATATTTTCCCACACGCTGCGGCGTTTTGAAATCCACATGCGCGAGCACCGCCTCTTTGCCATCGAGAGTCACCAGCTTGAACCCGACGCGCCCGCCGCGCTCGCGGATTTCCTCCGTATAAAAGCCGCCGGCTGGCAGCGCGAGCTCGTTCACGACCCGCTTGACGAGCATCGTCTTTCCGCACCCGGGTCGGCCCGTGAGCAAAAGTTTCTTCGTCATACAAAACTTTCGGATCAGTCGTAGCCAAAAGGACGCTTCGTGTGCCTCGTAGCGGAATCAAATTCGCTGCTGGCACTGCGTACAGAACCACGTCGTGCGTCCGCCAATCGTTGCGGATTTTAATTCGCGTCCGCACCGCGGGCATTTGCCGCCTTTTCCACGATGCGGCAGCAGCCATGATTTGGGCATGCGATCCATATCAGCTTTGGCTTCGATCGCCTTTTTCAAAATGTCGCGCGCGGCGCGGAAAAGTTTTGCAATTGTTTTCTCTTTCAGAGCCGAAACTTGTGTCGCGGGGTGGATCCGTGCGCGGAAGAGAATTTCGTCGGCATAGATGTTTCCGATGCCTGCGATCAACTTCTGGTTGAGCAAAATCGTTTTCACCGCGCCACGATGTTTTCTGAAGATCTCTCTGAATTGTGGGAGACTGATGTCGAGCGCGTCCGAACCCAAAACGCGCTTTTTCAAGAATTCATCGACATCTTTCAGTAATCCGACCTCGCCAAATTTGCGCTGATCCTCGAATGCGAGGCAACGGGCATTGGCGAAAACAAAGAGCACTCGAGTATGTTTCGGCGTCCGCTGCTCACGCTTGAAATACTTCAGCGAGCCGGTCATGCCGAAATGCAGTCGCAACCAGAGGTCGCCATCGGTGCGCACAAACAGATGTTTGCCGTGGCGGCGACTCGATTCGAAGCAGCGTTCTTTTAATCGACGCGCTAGCTCACGTGCAGAAACGCCTTTCAACACGTACGCGCTCCGCACATCGACATCGCTGATCGGCTGGTGCAACGACGTAGCATCCAGATAACGCTTGAATGTTTCGACATCAGGCAGCTCTGGCATCGCGTTTACATGAGTTGCTCAATGTATTCCTTCAGCGCCACGGCATTGTTGTGTTCAGTGTCTCTCGCGCTGAAAAGCAATGTGATCGTTCGCTTTCTGGCTTCCCGTGCCAGTTTCTCAACTTGCTCACGGTGGTCGTCGAGCTCTGCCGAATATTTCTTTTTGAACTCCTTCCATTTGTCCGGATCGTGCTTGAACCATTTTCGCAACGCAGTGCTGGGCGCGATTTCCCTCAGCCATTCATCAATGCGCGCCTCGCTTTTCTTCAGCCCTCGCGGCCAGAGTCGATCGACCAACATGCGATAGCCATCGGCTTTCGCAGGCTGATCGTAAACGCGTTTGACTCGAACGCCCACGTCTGGCTATCGCAGCATCACGTAGCTCCGGCTGTGTTGTCACGGCTGCGTCTATCTTGGCAATTCGCGCGGGATTGCCTGCGTCACATCCTCGCTGAAGCTTGGTCGAACCATGTCCGCCAAATCACTCCGTGAGTATTTGCAGCTGTTAAAAAAATCGCCATCCGGCGCCGTGTTTAATCCATGGTGGGAAGTCGATGAGCAAAATGACATTGGCCGGAACGCGCCGGCCATACGCCGGCACCAGCTAGGTGCTTATCTGCAAAAACGGCTTGGCAAGGCAAAACTTGCAGTGATTGGCGAGGCGGTTGGTTATCGCGGTGGTCATTTCAGCGGAATCCCCATGACCTCTGAGCGGTTGCTGCTCGGGCGAAGCGAGAAAGTCCCGATGAGATCCAACGATTTCTTCTCCGACATTAACCCGCGGCGCACCAGCAAACCTGAGAAATGTCCGGACGGGTTTTCCGAACCGACGGCAACGATTGTATGGGGCACGCTCATGCGCCATAGCCTGAGGCCAGACCACTTCGTGCTATGGAATGCGTTTCCGTGGCATTCGTTCGATTCGCGCTGCGGCCTGTTGAGCAATCGCATGCCTACGAAGTCCGAGCGAGCCGCCGGGCTCCCAGTGCTCAAGACGTTTATCGAATTATTTCCGTGCGATCAAGTCGTCGCGTTGGGGAAAATCGCGGCCGCTCAGCTAGAAAAACTTAACGTAAACGCACAATGCATCCGTCATCCGGCCTCCGGCGGCGCCAAACTTTTTCGCCAGCAAATCGCCGGGATCGCGGCTGGATTGGATTTACCACGAGAATTTGATCGGGCGAGTTCTGCCAATTGAGCATTCGCTGTTGGGCGTTGAGTGTTGAACGTTTCTTCGTCCGCTCATCATCGCGGCGGCCTGCACCATTTTTTCCGCGGCTTGAAATACGCCCTCAGCGTTGACGATCTTCGCTCGACGTTCGCGCTCCGCTTCAGCCTGCTTGGCCGTTGAGGGCTTCATGGTGTCGGGTAACGCCACGTCTTTCACCTCGACCGCCGTGACTTTGACGCCCCACGGTTCGGTTTGCCGGTCGATGATCTCCTGCAACTTCTGGTTGATCGACTCGCGCTGCGAAAGCAGGTCATCCAAGGGGGCCTGGCCGAGCACGCTCCGCAGCGTCGTCTGCGACATCAGCGACGTGGCTTTGAGAAAGTTCTCCACTTTCACGACCGCGGCTTGCGGATCGACCACGCGAAAATAAACAACCGCATCGACCGTCACCGGGACGTTGTCACGCGTCATTACCTCCTGCCGCTCGACGCTGATCGTCACGACGCGCAAATCCATTCGCACCATCCGATCGACGATGGGAATGAGGAAAATCAAACCCGGCCCTTTAGCGCCAAGCAATTTTCCGAGGCGAAAAATCACGCCGCGTTCATACTCGCGCAGGATGCGGATCGCCTGCGGCAGAATGATTACGGCAAGAATGATGAGGGGTATGGCCCAACTAATCAATTTTGGCAGTGCTTCGAGTAATGGCATGGCTTTATTTTCCTTCTTTCAGTTTTACAGTTAATCCTTGCACGGCTGCAATCTCGGCTACTTGGCCTTTTTCGATGGGGGCGTCACTGACCGCGTTCCAATATTCGCCTTCCACGAAAATCCAGCCGCCGCGTGAATCGATTGGAGTCAATGCGGTCACGGTTTTTCCAATCAATATTTGTGCTCCCACTTTCACCGGCAAGAGTTGCGCGCGCAGACCTTTTCCGATGACGAAAACAAAGAATGTCGCCGTGACGAGTGTCGCAGGAATGATGTAATTGAGCGACAGGCGAAAGAGCGGATCGGCCCGATTGAAGAGCATGAGCGAACCAATCAGAAACGCAATGATTCCGCCGACCGTCAACACGCCATGCGTGGTGGCATAAACGTCAAAGATAAAGAGCATCAAGGCGAGTGCGATCAAAACGAGGCCGGTGACGTTGACCGGCAAAATGGCCGCCAGATAAAGCGCGAGGACCAACGCGATAGCCCCCACAACTCCGGGAAGAATCGCTCCCGGCGTGGTCAGTTCACCAATGATTCCATAGATCGCGATGAGCATGAGAATGAACATTACTTCTGGCCGCCAGAGTTTTTGAAAAACGTGTTCGGAGGGCGACATCCGGACTTCCACGATCTCCGCGCCAGCCGTATTGAGCGGCTTGCCATCAACTACGCGGCCGTTCAATTTTTGTAACAGATCGGTGTTATCGAGGGCGATCAGATCAATGACTTTTAATTGCAGCGCTTTCTCAGCGGTGATCGATGCGCTCTCCTTTACGGCTGACTTGGCCCATTCGATGTTACGCTGGCGCTTGCCCGCGATCGTCTCGATATAGCTCACGGAAAAATTCTCCAACTTCTGCTTCATCGTTTCGTCGGTCTTTTCCTCTCCGCCGCTGGGAAAGCCGCCTACTGACACTGGGTGGGCTGCGCCAATGGTCGTGGCCGGGGCCATCGCGGCGACGCTTGCAGCAATAGTGATGAAACAACCCGCGCTGGTCGCGGTCGCGCCTGTGGGAGCGACATAGACGACTACCGGCACCGGAGAGCCGAGAAAACTTTGCACAATCTTCTGTGTCGAATCGAGCAAACCGCCCGGCGTATTGAGTTGAATAATGAGACATTGGGCATTCTGTGCCCGCGCCTCCTCGATACTGCGCGAAATGTAGCTCGCCGTCGCCGGCCCGATCGCTCCATCTCCGCGAGCCCAAGCACCGGTTGTACGTCTCGGATCGCCGGTTAGGCGTCGCGGAGCTCCGCCCTCCACTTTTGTCTGTCTTTCAGGGTGCGCTGCTTGACGGTGCGTAAGTTCACGCTCCTTTCATCGGCTGAAGTTTGATCGCCAGGTCTGCCACTTCTGGCTTCACGATTTTCTCATAATCACGATAGCTCATTTTGATCGCGTCCGTGTGCGTGCCGGCCTCGAACACGATGTAGTCTTGTTCTGCCAGATGTTTGTCTACGTAGGTTGGCACGCCATAGAGGTTCCCAAACGGCGGCATCGCTCCAATCGCGCAGTCGGGGAAGATCGATTTGAATTCCTGTTCCTTATCCAGCGAGACAGGTTTGCCGATTGCTTTCTCGACCTTTTCCAGATCGATTTGATGGTCTGCCGGCAGCACCATCATTAGATGCTGGTCTCCCGATTTTATCATGACGATCTTGGCATGATGCCGGCCTTTCACATGCTCGGCCTGCGCGATTCGTTGCGCAGTTACTGCCTCGGGATGATGCAGGATTTCGTACTGCACCTTGCTGTCATTCAAACAATCGATTAGTCGCTTTGGTATTTCCATAACCGCCCTCCGATCGAAAAGTATCACTTTCCCGCGCTATCTCTACTTTCCGAATGAGCTGGTTCTGTTGAAAAACTGGGCGAGCGCCACGGCGGATTGAAAGCGCCGTAAGGCGCGACACGTTTATAGCAAAATCCCTCTCCCACCGTGCCGAGCTCCGTAGGAGCGGCACGAAGGAAAATCTGCTTGTTTCCGTGCCGCTCCTACGGAGCTTGGATTAATTTATTGGCCCAAATCCTATAAACATGTCGCGCCTTACGGCGCTTCCGCGCTTCAGCACTTGGAGACAGAGCTAAGCCAATTTCCTCGCTCGAAGACCAAGTGAACACCGCCGCGAACCTCGCGGCGCGCGAAAGATTTATGTATGGCTACATGCGAAGTTTGCGAAAATGAATATGACAAGGCGTTTGAAGTAGTCGTTGGCGGGAAGCATCACACCTTCGATAGCTTCGAGTGCGCGATCCACGCGCTGGCGCCGGTTTGCCCGCATTGCAACTGTCGAATTGTCGGGCACGGCGTTGAAGCCGATGGACAAATTTTCTGCTGCGTCCACTGCGCGCGTACGGCCGGCAAGACGCAGTTAAGAGACCGCATTTAAGCACTGCAAGCGCAGAGATAGTGGCACTCGATGTGGGTTGCCTTGGCGGGAGGGCAATTCCGAACGTTCGGGCTTGCCTGCCACTGGCTGCGGTGCTGCGACCTAGCTGGAGATTGACTTGGATGCGGCCGGACTTCTCGAGCGTTGCGAAATAGAGATGCAAATATGAATCCGTTTCGAGCTTCGTTAATTGTAATGACATTCTTATCGTTCGTGGGTTTCATCGCACGGGCGCAGCCGGAGGAAAAATCCGCGGCTCCATTAAAAGCGATTGCGGTGCTTCATCCCATAGGAGGAGGCAGCAAGGTGAGCGGCACGGTTACCTTCACCGAAGTTGCCGATGGCGTGCAGGTCCATGCAGAGATAACAGGCCTGACTCCCGGTAACCATGGCTTTCACGTTCATGAATTCGGCGATTGCAGCGCGCCCGATGCGAGTTCCGCCGGCGCTCATTTTAATCCAACCAACAAACCGCATGCCGCGCCTGACGCAGCCGAGCGGCATGTGGGCGACATGGGAAATGTGGAGGCGGACGCTTCCGGCAAGGCAAAATTGGAGTATGTGGACCACCAAATCTCGCTGACAAATGACCAACAGTCGGCAATCGGGCGGTCTGTTGTCGTGCACGCGAAAGCGGACGATCTGAAGTCTCAGCCAGCCGGCGACTCTGGGGCGCGAATTGCTTGTGGCGTCATCGGCCGGGCCAAAAACCAATGACCGCAAGTCTGTCGCCGAGCTTGATTGTCCTGACCGCTTGAGCGACCTGACCCAGGAATCGTTTGTCGAATCTCTTTGCTCGACAGAGCAGATTTCATTTGATCAAATTAGGGAAAACCATCGCCGTACACGCTTATGCCACGAATATCCAAAACTGAATTGTCGCCGGA